>CACYHU010000240.1 GCA_902774215.1 uncultured Chloroflexota bacterium | reverse complement strand
GCTCCGCACTGAATACGACGAGGAGGTCACGAAACTACTGGAAGCTATCGGGATGAAGCCCTGAACCCCGATTTGGGTCACCTCGTTGCGGAAAACAGGTGCATTCGTTATTTCGATATCACCTATTATTTCATAAATATCATTATCTTCTCTATCAGACCTCATCTCAATTCGGTATTTCCCAAAATTCCAAACAGCCGTCATACAACTATCTCTTGATATCTTGATGCCGTTTGTGAGATATTTATCCGCAGGGCCACGATGACTTTCTAAATAATCCAACATTGAAAAGAATAGTTTTTTGTCTCGCTCGTCAGGGTAGAAAGGATGCTCCTTTGACGGCTTCACTTTAGGGCTTTCAATAACACTAATGTAAGGATGTACTAAATCAAATGCAAACAATGTGTCATTTTGGAAACGCCCTTTATAGCTAAACATGTAATTCCCAATCAAAATAGAATCTTTTCCTTGACGTAGGCTTAACAAATTAAAACTGTCACGTGGCATACCCAAATGGAATTTTTCCATTTTTACGTCAAAAAAATCGCCGATATAATCTGTTGCTGGATATTTTTTCTCACTTATATGAGAAGGTGCGAATTCGTTTTGTTGTTTTTGTTTATTGCCACATCCTATTATAATAGCAATAAAAAACAGTATACCAATTCTGTACATAATTATAACCCCAATTCCTTTACACGTTTATTTACATGATCTTTATATTCTATAGTTGTAGATTGCCAGGATTTATGGCGTTTCAAGTCTGGATAAATTATTCTGTGGTCTTTATCAGTATTACCCATATTTTGAATTCCATGCAGCTCATATTCATGACGACCTAACATATTGATAATATTAGATTCTGAAGAGAACAAAGCTTGATTTCTGACACAGCGTGACACTGCGGGACAGTCCCCCTGTGTTAGCAAAAAAACGGTTACACTATTTCCTGACTACTACGGCATTCTTATAACGGTTCATGTCGAGCTTCAGCCAGTTGTCGCTGCAACCTTTCGTTATCTTGGTAATGGTCAAGGTCAGCTTGGCTGTAAACGGCCCCACAGCCTCATCTACCGAGTATTCACGCATCAGATATTTCTCTTTGTCAATCTTGATGGTTGTCTTCTTGGATACGTCCTTTTTCAAAGGCCCTGAGAAAGTGATCTCGTAATAGCTGCCCGCCTCTTTCATCTTGGCTTTCTTATACTCTTTGTCGTAACCGGTTTTCGGACCAAAAATGTTTTTTGCATCTCGCGTCCTGGTAATCTTCAGCGTATCCTTGTCTGTCGAATCTCCGCCGGTGACAGTTTTATATTCCCACATCTGCTCACCATCGAATCCCATATCCACATTGATCCCTATCTTCTTCATAGCATTCATAGAAAAAGAGGCAAAGAACTTCTTGTCCTTGGCACACATCTTCATAGGCCCACTGAATGAGACAATCGAGACCTTCATCTTCACAGTTCCTTCTATGATGGCTCCTGCAGCAGTATTGTAGGATTCCATTTTCGCTTCATATTTTCTCAGCACTTCTTTCACATTATCGGGAATCTGTGCCATCGCGTTTGTAGCCATCACGGCGACTACCACCATCAGCAAAATCTTTTTCATATTTTCTTTTTAATTGTTACTATTCTTCAGTGCACACGGGGGTGCTGTCAAATTCCATGATTTGAGTTTCACGGGGCAAAGATAGGAAGAATCTCTAAAAGTACCAAATTATTAGAGCCTTTTTGAAAGAAAAACTCAAAAACATTCGACATGTATGGTTGATTATTTTTCTTCATTTGTTTGCTTGATTAGGAAAACTTTTGTACCTTTGCCGACATAATAACGAGAAGCTGAATACAGAAAAAACATGATGAGAAGTATAGATAACTGGACAACAATCTTTATTCACTCCGAGTCACACCGTGCCTGGCACCGTGTGACATAACATCAGAGACGCTTACGGAATACGGCAGAAATTAAACAATTTTATTAAAATTACTTGGGTGATTCAGAAAAAGTGTGTACTTTTGCAGCATTTTAAACAAAAAAAACGATTTTAGCTTATGAAGAAATTAATGTCATTCGCAGTCATGATGCTCAGCGCTATGACCGCAAGAGCACAACAGGAATTAGGAAAATTCTCAGTGGCCCAGCTTATTACCCTACTCTTTATACTGTCTGCTGTGCCCTCTGTGGCACAGCAGATTCGTACTATAGATAAGGACGGGCAACCGATTCCCTATGTGTCGG
>CACYHU010000239.1 GCA_902774215.1 uncultured Chloroflexota bacterium | reverse complement strand
ATTGTGAAAAAACTGGAAAAACAGGGAATCACCAGAGAAGTGATCAAAAGCCGGAATTCAGTTGGATATCAGCTCGTTGAAAAAGACTCACAGTGAGGAAATTCTTTGTCTGGAGAACTATGATCAGCTGAGCTTTTACATATTAAATGTTTCTCCAATTTTATAGTTCTACCGCTTGCTGAAGTAATTAGAAGTAAGACCAAGTATCATTCATCATTCTTTGATTCCGCAAACCATCTAATCGTAATTTGAATCGGGATTTCTGTAAATCAGTGATCCGACATAATATGTTACCCTGACATAAGCGTCCGGCGTTGGCAAATCTGTCTCGGAACCAATCGGGGTTTATGGAGATCGAGGTGTGGAGATTGTTTTATGACGATAGAATCTTTCCTGATAGCATAAGGTAAATAGTACGCGTCAAACAATCCGCGTCTTGAAATTCGTAAAGGAATGAAATATGTTTCCAATATTTTTCCGGAAATGCCGGACTATTCGTTTTGCGTAGGAACGCAAAAAGTCAGGTTTGATCCTCATTTCGGTAATATCAGTCCCAACACCAGGCTGCCCGAACAAGATTTATAAAACCATCGGGGCATCAGCTGAGGATCGGAAATATGGAAAAGAATGAAGCGGGGGGGGCAGCCGCTATCATAATCGGCAAGTGTATTACAACAGGCAGTCGGCAGAGATTTATCCGCTGTCATAATCGGCGAGTGCATTGCGTATATCAGCAGCAAGACGCGGTTCCATATCCGCGAAGATCGGGTCTTTTGCGAGGATCCTCATCTCATCAATTGTGAAAGAAAGCGACCCGTCTCCGTTTGATTTGCTTCTCCTGATGACATTTTGCATGATTTTCACCGTTTCGGGCAATTTGTCCGGTAACGGGTGAGCAGTGATCGGAGGTGCTTCCGATGGATCGGGGTTCAGGGACCGGGGCTCGGGTTCGTTTTGTACCGGATCCGGGATCAGGTTTTCGGGACCCAGGGCTGCATCATTTTTGCCAGTGTCTGCCTGTTGAGCGCTGCCTGCTGAATTCTTATTTACAATTGATCCATCCTTATCTGTTCTGCCTGCTGAGCGCTGAGTGCTGTTTGCTGAATTTTTGTTTTCAACAGCTTCATTCTTTTCAGTATTGTCTGCTGAATTATTGTTTTCAACCGGCTCATCCTTTTCAGAACTGGCAACTGCCTGCTGAGCACTGCTTACCGCCTGCTGCTTACTGCCTGCTGCCTGCTGAGTTCTGCCAGCTGTCTGCTGAGTTCTGCCTGCTGATTTTGCAAAGGCGGAAAAGGCGGCAGGTTCATTCAGTGAGGAATGTGAAGCGAGTGATGAGGAGCGGTCAACAAATAAAGAATCCAGTGAATCGAAAGGCGAAGCAGCAGAAAGCTGCCCGGCGGTGTTTTCCTGTCCATCGAGCTTTGCCTTTGCGGCATCAGAGCCGCTGTCTTTTATTTCAGGCCGATTGCATCTGATTCCCGGTTTTTCCGAGAGTTTTTCTTTTGTTTTATACAGCCTCAGCAGCATATCGGCCCATCTGAGCTGGTTCAGCAGCAGACGTCCACCGATCTCGGGGCGTTTGGCCGAGAACTGTACCACGCCGAGATAGCTCTTGCGGAAATAGTAGGAGCCGACGGAGATGAGGTCTTCGATCTGCATCGGTGCCGCTGAGAGATCTTCCCCGCGTTTGTGCAGGGTGACCAGACCGCGGCCCATGGTGGTGACGCCTTTCATCACGAGTTTTGAAAGATCGGCAAAGCGTTCGGTATAATAAGGTGCTTTTTTGGCGTCTTCTAACCAGCCTTTGAGGGAAACAAAGGTCAGGTTCATGATCGAAATCGGATCAGCATCCTGTGAAGCAAAGGGATCTACAACATCGGAAGGAAGGCCCATATCGGATAGAATGTTACGATCCCATGGATATCGGATAGAATGTTACGATCCCATGGCGTAACACAGCCTGCGTATAAATCGAGCAAAGCATTTTTTCTCATGAAATTTCTCGATAAATCGGACATGGCGGTTTGTCTCCTTTCCGTTGATTTGTGCGGCGCAGCACCGGGTGGCGAAGCCGCCGGGGGTCTGGATCGCCCGTGGGCCTGGTCTGCTTTCCCACGGCTTCGTGCCGCAGAGCTGATGTAAGCGTCAAATAGGGGACGTGAATCAAATTTTCTTTGAATAACAATCGGAAGGAGCATTTTCAGGGAGGAGTTTATCGATATCGGGTGTACTTTTCAAATTCAGGTATGGCGCTCTTTTCAGGAGCC
>CACYHU010000238.1 GCA_902774215.1 uncultured Chloroflexota bacterium | reverse complement strand
GGGGAAAGGGGTGAAGAAAATGTTCCTGGGTGAATACAGGCATTCTCTGGACGACAAGGGTCGTCTCTTCATTCCTGCCAAACTGCGGGATGCGTTGGGAAAACACTTTTTTATCAGCAAGGGCTTTGATCATTGTCTGATGATATATGATGAAGAACAGTGGAAGCTGTTTTCGGATAAATTGAATGCGCTGTCCATGGGACAGAAAACAAACCGGGATATTAAACGATTTTTCTTTTCCGGCGCCGATGAATTCTCCTGCGATAAACAGGGACGCGTGCTGTTGAGTGCCAGTCTGCGGGAACACGCAGGTATCGGTAACTGCGGGAACACGCAGGTATCGGTAAGGATACTGTGATTGTCGGTGTTGGCGACAAGGCGGAGATCTGGTCTGCAGAACGGTGGCAGGCACGGAATGCTGCTGCGGAACAGATGATAGAAGAAGGTCTGGATGACCTGAATCTTGACATTTGACGAGGCGGTTATGGATTTTTCTCATGTAAGCGTTCTTCTGAAAGAATGCATAGACTGGCTTGTTACAGACACGGACGGTATCTATGTGGACTGTACTCTGGGCGGGGCGGGACATTCTTCTGAAATTGTTGCCCGCCTGTCGGAAAAAGGCCGGCTGATCGGAATCGATCAGGATGACGATGCGCTGGCTGCGGCATCAGAACGCTTGCAAAACGCCCGGTGCAGGGTGGATATTGTCAAATCAAATTTCAAGGATTTAAAAGGCGTACTCCATAAGCTTGAAATAAATGGTGTTTCAGGTATCCTGTTCGATCTGGGGGTTTCTTCTTATCAGCTGGATATGCCGGAACGGGGCTTTTCTTACATGCATGAAGGTCCGCTGGACATGCGGATGAACCAGGAAGCTGCACTGACCGCGGATACCATCGTGAATACGTACAGCGAAGCAGAACTGGCCGGTCTGATCTGGCGGTACGGGGAAGAACGCTGGGCGAAACGGATTGCACAGTTTATCGTTGCAGAGCGGCAGAAAAAACCGTTGCATACTACCGGCGAACTGGTAGAAGTTATCAAAAAAGCGATTCCCAAAGGTGCCCGTAAAGACGGTCCTCATCCTGCGAAACGGACGTTTCAGGCGCTTCGGATCGAAGTAAATGACGAATTGAACATTCTGAACCAGGTAGTAGAAGATGCGGTGAACGCATTGAAACCGGGAGGGCGAATCGGCGTCATCACCTTTCAGTCGCTGGAGGACAGGATCGTAAAACAAAAGCTGGCGCAGCTGGCCAAAGGTTGTGTCTGTCCGCCTCATATGCCTTGTGTCTGTGGCAGAAAACCGCTGATCGGCAAACCGGGAAATCTGGTTCCCGGGGATGAGGAAATAGAAATGAATCCAAGGGCACGCAGTGCAAGGCTGCGTTTTGCGGAAAAAATATAGTGGTGTTGTTTATTACAAATAAGTATTCTTCAACCGAAAGAATCAAATCATAAAATGAAAGCGGGCTTACAATGTTAGCAAGAAAATATAATTACGAAAAACAATGGGCACAGTCGGAACAGGAACGGCTCAGAGAGCTGAAGGAACTACAGGAACGCCGCCAACGGATCCGAAAATCATCTGATTGCTCTGCAGACGCAGGAGTCTCAGCTGATAGCCAGGAATGCGGAACTGAAAATCGAGGTAGATCAGCTGAAAGGACCGGAACGGATCACATCCATTGCGGAAAAGCAACTTGGTATGAAAGTGGCCCGCAGCAACATTTATGTAAAAGCCGTCAGTCAATAGGTTATAGCTAAGGGAAGATAGTAACAGATCTTGCGCTTATCATAGCCTTTTAAAATTTTGAGTAAGGAAGAAAGAAGAGTTTTGATAGGCAGCCTGGATAGGCTGCCTTTACTTTTAAGGAAACGCTGATTCATTCGTCTGCACGCTGACCGGTGCTTTTTGTGACCGACTGCGTCAATGTCCCTCAACGTAGCTACGGCTACGCTTTCGGGCCATTTCCTTGCCAGTCGCAAAATCCCCCCGGTCATCGCACAAACTCATTTAATCAGCGTCTCCTTAAGAAATACTGTGGAACCGGGAGGATAAAAACAACCGGATACAAACTGAATTTCCGAAAAGGGGGATTTGATTATGCAGAAGCAATTGCAGCAATTGATTGATCTGCTGCCGGAAGCCAATGTAATAGGTGGTGCGAATAAAACCATAACGGATATCACGGCAGATTCCCGCATTGTGCAGCCGGGTAGTCTGTTTATCGCGTTAAAGGGCGTCCATGTAGATGGTCATACATTTCTTTCCAAAGCGGCGGAAGCCGGAGCGGCGGCTGCGCTGGTGGAAGATGTCCCCTCCGAGATTCCTGAAGGGCTCACGCTGTTGCAGGTTAAGGATGTCCGCGAGGCGATGGAAATCGTTGCGCCGTTCTTTTTTGATTATCCAGGTAAAACCATGCGCATGATCGGTGTGACCGGAACCAACGGTAAGACTACCAGTACCAATATCATCCGACAGGTATTGAAAAGTGCAGGCTATAAGTGCGGCATGATTGGAACCATCAATGTATTGATTGACGAGGAGTCCGTCGTCTCACACAATACAACACCGGATGTGGTCGATCTGCAGAAGTTTTTATATCGTATGAAAGAAGCGGGCTGTCAGTATGTGGTGATGGAGGTTTCCTCTCACGCGCTGGCGCTGAAACGTGTAGCCGGTATTGAATATGATACGGCGGTGCTGACCAACATCACAGAAGATCATCTGGACTTTCATAAA
>CACYHU010000237.1 GCA_902774215.1 uncultured Chloroflexota bacterium | reverse complement strand
GGATACTCCGAAAGGGAGGGCGATTATTGAACGATTGAACAGCGGCATCGCTGCGTTGAGCGATATGCGTCATCGGGCTATTATTCTGGATTACACGTCTAGGAGGCTGTACCGGTATAACATTTTCGATTACCTTTATGAATACGGACTTGTCATTCTTTTGGCAGTACTCCTCCTGACTTCCCTGATTGTTATTTTCGTGCAGAAACAACGCGCCCTCCGCATGGAACAGGAGGAGAGGCGACCGGACTGCTCAGCGTGAGCGGATTCCGGAAGCGGGTAGAGGAACTGTTGCGGGCGCATCCGGATACGCCGTATTTCCTCTCTTATAACAATATCCGGGATTTCAAGTTTATCAATGACAGCCTTGGACGGGAGGCCGGGGACGAGCTTCTTAAATTCTGGGCGGCCAAATCCATGGAGTATCTTTCGGATGAAGAAGCGATGGGGCGGATCACCAGCGATCGTTTTGTTGTACTTCGTGTTATTGAGAGCGAAGAGAAGATGCAACTGGATAAGAAGAACGTGCTCGATCCGGTGCAGAACTATTTCATCAGCCAGGGAAGGGAAACGCAGGTTCAGATATGCAGCGGGATTTATGTGCTGACGCCGGAGGACTTCCGGAATATTGATGTAGACCGCATGCTGGACTATGCCCGTGTGGCGGAGCAAAAAGTCCGGGGCAGCCGTATCGTCGACTATGCGTTTTATAATCCGGAGCAGTGGGAAAAAGGAAAGCATATTGCGGAAGTGATCAATTACCTTCCTGCTGCCATCCAGTCGAAAGATCTCAAAGTATGGTATCAGCCCCAGGTAGATTATGCTACAGGGAAAATCATCGGCGCAGAGGCTCTCTGCCGCTGGGCTCATACTAAACTGGGGTGTCTGCAGCCTGCAGATTTTATTTGCACGCTGGAAAAAACCGGTCTCATTTATGATTTGGATAGTTTCGTCTGGGAAAAGGTGTGCCAGGACCTGCGCCGCTGGAATGAACAGGGGATCCGTCAGTCTGTTTCGGTAAACCTGTCCCGCTGTGATGTTCGTGAGGACCGGGATCTTGCCGGTCATTTCCAGAATCTGATCCGAACCTATGGCCTGACGCCTGACCAGCTGCGGATCGAGATTACCGAAACGGCCTATGCCGAGAATCCGGACCTGCTGATCAGTACGACGGAAACATTGCGGGAGTGCGGATTTCAGGTTGAAATGGATGATTTTGGCAGCGGCTATTCTTCCCTGAATATGCTCAAAGAAGTACCGGTAAACCGCATCAAGCTGGACCTTCGTTTTCTGACGAACAAAGGCGATGCGGAAAAAGCCCGTATCATTATCAGTCATATGATACAGATGGTACGGTCATTGGGGATGGAACTGATTGCCGAGGGGGTTGAGACGGTTGAGCAGGCCGGTTTCCTCCAGAGCCAGGGATGTACCGAGATGCAGGGTTTTCTCTTTTACAAACCTATGACAATGCACCAGTTTGAGAAGCTGTTTGAAAGTGGAAAACAAGAATAAATTAAATCAGAGCCGGACAACATGCAGTTTTTGTTGTCCGGCTCTTTGATTGTGTTAGCGGCTTTTATTTTCGTTTTTTGTTTCATACATAATTAAATTTTTATTTTTGACTGAGGATGGCGTGCAGTCCGTCCCTCAGTTCCCGCTTATCCTCATTTTTATTATACCGTATTGCATATTCAACGACTTCGGCATCCTTGCCTTTCATAACAATTTCATACTCGGTGGTAAACCGCATGCCGCTCAGGCGGAGCGTGACAATCTCGAAAGATTCGATTTTTGGGGATGCTTTCCCTGTGCCGCATGTTTGTGCAACAGAGGTGAACGTCAGCATCGCTGCAGCTGCTAACAGGAGCGCGAAAAGTTTTTTCATGTGATTTCTGTTCATTTGCATTCCACCTTTCTGCTTTCTGATGTTTGATTCTCAGTCTTCTTCCAGCACGCCTTTCAGGTCTTTGTTGGTCATGGCGCAGACGCAGGAGTCGGACCATACGTTTTCCGCGGTTTCGATCATGTCAATAATTGTGTAAATCGGAAGGATAACGCCCATGATGCCGATGGATGCACCTACCGAACTCATCAGGGACAGGGTCAGGAAGTAGCAGCCCATGGGGACGCCGGCGTTGCCGATGGCGGCCAGCACGGCTACAAACAGCCAGGA
>CACYHU010000236.1 GCA_902774215.1 uncultured Chloroflexota bacterium | reverse complement strand
TGCAGGGTCGATACCGGGTGACAATTCCGAATTCCACATTCAGCATTAGCTTGGCACAGGCTTCTTATTGCCGGGACGTACACAACTGTCCCTGACGGGACAGCTTGCATACGTCCCGCAGACCCTCGCGGGTCAGATACCGGGTCCCGCATCCCAACCCACGATGTTCATGATAAGGGGGACAGGCCCCTTCGCTGCGCTGCGGGGACCGTCCCCCGTCAGGGCCTGACGAAGGGATTCACATAGGGGTGTTCCTTATGGAAGCAGCGCTCGTATCCCCGGCAGAGATCATCCCGGCCGAGATAGTGCATGCAGATGCTGTAGGTATGGAATATCAGGTACTCCTTTGTTCCGTCATCCAGGATCACATACGCGCCGACCTCATCCTCCGGCAGCGGATACACTTTGATCACCTCCGGCACGGATACCTTCCCGTCATCCCACTTCAGGTAGACCATGATCCCGCCTTCTTTGCTGATCCAGGCTTCCGCGGACAATATATACCGCTGTTTCAGCGGCGGTGCCCCGTAAACCGATTTCGGCAGCCCTTCGATGACCACCCCGTACTTCTCACTGGAAAGATCTTCGATCTTTCTGTCAAAGTGGATTTCCGACGTGATCTTTATCAGCCCGGAATAGATCCCCAGCTTCACGTTTTCCGCCAGCGAGACGACTTTGTCTCCTTCCCTGATCAGGACCGAAATGGTAAAGCTTGTGTCTTCGATATCTCCCGGTACACCTTTTGCCCCGGTGTTCGTGAAATTATTGATATCCATCTGCAGATCCATCGGAACCGCGGAGGCGTCGATCGTGTATATCATCGTGATCACAGCGCTGCTGACCCCGTCTTTGACAACGATCGCCATAATGGTGACGGTCTGTGTTACGGTGATCCCGGTATTCGGATCGTACTTTGTGCTGTTGACGGAGGGAACCGTCCCGTCCGTGGTGTAATAGATCTCAGCGCCATCCGTGGCCGTCGTGATCTTCACGGTCTGGGGTCCGCTGTAGGTACCCTCCGGGATCGAGAAATCCGGATCCGCAGGGGGGGCAGGCGCGGTATATTCCGGCACGGTCAGTTCAAGATCCGCGGAAGCCAGCACGGCTCCTGCCGCTTTCACCCGGATCCTGTAATCCCCGGCTGCCAGACCGCTGATTTCAGCTGCGCCGGTGGGCACTTCTGTATAAACGCTCTCTGCCGCGGGCCGGTATTCATAGCGGGTATTGCTGTCCAGTCCGCTGATCTTCCCGTCGTTATTGGCTTCTGTTGTGCACTGTTCCGCACGCAGCCCGGCTGGAACCGCCGCCTGCGCAATGGTGATCTTCTTTACAGCACTCTCAGGCACAAGGGGATTATACGCTGCATCATGCCTGACCCACAGGCTGTCACCCGCTTTCAAACCGGTGAGACGGACGCGGTTTGTAAGCGTGCCGCTATCAGCGCCATCGGCATTGAAGGATACATCAGGCTCCTGTCTTTCGAATTTTGCGTAAAGGGTGACCGGAACGGCCGTCACCGTGTCTCTGTCAAAGTCCCATGGCACATCTGATGAAAGATCCTGATACCATCCCAGCAGCGTATAGCCATCGGCAGAAAAATCTGGCTTTTTTACCAAAGCGCCCTGCGCTGTTGTCTGCGCGGCAGGAGGCGTACCGATCTGCCCGGTATCGAATGTTACTTCAACAGGCGCCCCGATCACCGCCTCGCCATCAGCGGTCAATCCGATCCTGTAAGCGGGATCATCACTGCTGAAGTGAGACGCATCCCCTTTCTCTTTCAATCCGGACGTAAAGACACAGGGTATTGATATGTGGGGATCGAGACGAACACCGATTTTTGCATTTACGGTAAGCGGATCGATTATATTGATTTTCTGAGATTCTGCATAAAATAAAATATTTCCTGCGCTGCCACTGATACCGTTGCCGGTGATCACAGGACTTCCGGACAAATTGCAGTTTCCTGAATTGAGTGAAAGACCTGAATGATTTCCGGTTATCGAGCCGCCGCTCATTTCAAATGTTCCGTTACTGTTTACAACTGCACAATGGCCTTCATTACTCTCAATTGTACCGCCGGTCATGGTGACTTTGCCGGCCTGCCCGGAGATGTAAACTCCTTCATAATTATCCGAAATATTTCCACCGCCCAAATTGAATGACCCGTTTGATACATTTACACCAAAACGTCTATTGGAAATCGTGCCGCCGGACATATTCATTTCGCCGCCTGTAATTTCCACACCATCCCCGGTTTTATTTCCGGTAATTCTGCCGCTGCCGGACATGTTGAATGTTCCCCGGATGACCTCAACACCCGTCGGACTTCCCGAGATCGTTCCGCCGGACATGTTGACGGTTTCCTTTACATAGACGCCCGCACTGGTATTGTCGGCAATGGATGCTGTTCCGCTGATGCTGACCGTACTGCCGCTATTGTCATATTGATACACACCATAAGGATGCTCAGTGATCGTACCGCCGCTCATATTAAATATACCACCGGCAC
>CACYHU010000235.1 GCA_902774215.1 uncultured Chloroflexota bacterium | reverse complement strand
GAAGGTGCTCACGGTATCCTGTACTTTTTCCAGTATTTGCTCCGGATTCAGATCCTTGCCTTCATTCAGCGCTTCGATCATCCGGTCTGTACCGAACATCCCGGTGTCGCTGCCCTGGGCTTCCGGGATCCCGTCGGTATAAACAAACAGCCTGTCTCCCGGTTTTATCTGTATCACATAATCAGTATACTTCGCTTTGGGCAAATAGCCGACAGGTCTGCCATGGACATCTTCATACAGGATAAACCGGCCATCCTTCATCAATGCGGGGAATTCATGGCCCGCGTTTGAGGCGGTCACTATTCCTGTGGACAGTTCCAGGATCCCGATCCAAAGGGTCACAAACATCATTTCGGTGTTCCCGGTGCACAGGGCCTTATTGGTATCGGAAAGGATCTGCGAAGGCGGCCTTATTGGTATCGGAAAGGATCTGCGAAGGCGTTTTTCCGCTTATGGCATTGTTTTTCATCAGCGTTTTTGCGGACATCATGAACAGGGCTGCCGGCACGCCTTTCCCGGAAACATCGCCGATAATCATGCACAGATGGTCCTCATCCGTCATGAAGAAATCATAAAAATCCCCGCCCACTTCTTTGGCCGGTGTCATGGCGGCATGGATGTCAAACTCGTCATGCTCCGGAAAGGCCGGAAAAACACGCGGAAGCGCGCTTGTCTGAATTCGGGCTGCCAGTTCCAGTTCGGTATCGATCCGTGCCGTCCTCGAGGTCAGCTCCTGCTGTTTCAGGATCAGGGCACGTCCCTGTTTCGCGATAAAAACAGCAGCCGTTGCGATTGCCAGATAGATCGCCATATCCGGGAGAAAAACATACAGCAACGTATTCGTGATCTGCAGCCGACGATCATAGGGAATCCCCTCGACTGCTTCCTCCAGCCAGGTCGTATGCTCCATGCGGATCACGGTTCCCAGCGGATATTCCATGACATTCAGGTCCGGAATTCCGGCATTGGCGCCCCAGACGGCTGAGAGAAAAAAAGCCACAAACGTTGCCAGCGCGACATAAAACGAATATTTTCCGGAGAAGTAACGGATGGACAAAACGACCGGAATGCACAACAGCAGCGAGGCGGAATCCGTGTAGATTCCGTTCAGAATAAAAACCGATATGATCAGGATCATGATTAACACATGCTTCATCCATGGGGGTTCGCCTTTATAATGCTTGCAGAGAATCGCTCCGGCCAGAAAGAGTAATTCGGCGAGAACCGTGAGGATCAGCCAGTAATCGAATCTCGGCTGCACGAAAAAACCGGTCAGCGTCAGAATAACCGTGAATATTCCGATGAAAAAAACCAGAAGCATAATTTTCGCCAAAATAAAGTTGGCTTTGATTTCATTTTCAAGTAATACGTTTCTCTCCGTCATGATGCCATCGTCCCCCTGAACCTCTTTTATGTGATGGAGTTCAACTTGTCCGGAAAGCTCGGGGCTATTTCTGTGTATTCATCCGCAGGTTTGGAAAGCTTTTCCCCATTAGATTCTCATCATTTTGTCTTGTTCAGTGATATCATAACACAGAAATATCCATGTGAGAATAAAAAACTGTACCGGCGAAGGAAGTCGGCGGCGCGCCTCAGTTCGATGATACGGCTATGCTGTGTTACCGCCGGCTATGCGGGCCATGAAAGAAGGCAAAGAGACATATGCCCGGTTTGACGTTATGCCCGGATTGTGGTAAATTGTAAAAAACAATGGCAGAAAGCATGTACAGGAGGAATCGGATGATGGTAATTACCCGTGAACAAGCCGGAACAACCTTGGTCATTTCCCTGCATGGCAAACTGGATACGGCTGCCGCTCCGGCCGTGGAGGCGGAAATCCGGAAAGGACTGTCCGGAGTAAAGAAATTGTGCTGGAATTTCGAAGATCTGGATTATCTCACATCCGCGGGCTTCCGGGTGCTGCTGATTGCGGAGAGCATGCTGGACGATGACGCGGAGATGAAAGTGTACCATGCCAACGATATAGTGAAAAACGCGTTCAATCTGACCAACCTGACTTACCTGCTCGCCCGGGAATAACAGGGGTTCGATTCCGCTATAATCCATAAGAAACCTTGCAGATCAATGCCTGCAAGGTTTCTTTTGCCCGTACCGAATAACTGGCACACGCTGA
>CACYHU010000234.1 GCA_902774215.1 uncultured Chloroflexota bacterium | reverse complement strand
CACACCATTCCTGCGGAGTCTGTCGCAGAACAGCCAATAGGTTTGCGGAAATTGCGGTGAGATAAAAATGAAGTTCATAATTCGTTCCTGCAATAAAAATTTCGCAGATATTATACCACGGGACAGCCGCGGCGGAAGATTATCTGACCGGAACCTGCGGACAATATGTTATAATTACGAGCAGAAAGAGGATGCAGTGGCTGAAAATCAAGAGTTCCTTATAAGACAATATGACGCGATATAATGATCGGGCCGGATAATTCAATTCTCCGTCTTTTAAATGTAGCTCTGGACAAAAAGGCGAAGAAACCCGAAGTAAACGCTGTTTTACAAAACGAATTTGGAATTTACTCCCGAGGAACATTAGGAAAGGAGATCAATACGATGTGTAATCTTGGAGAAGGATTAGTAGAATCAATTACCAAAGAAGTAACTGAAGAAGTTACAGCCAGTGTTACAGCCAGTGTTACAGCCAGTGTTCAAACAGACACATGGGTGCGGGACGCGGTCAGCATCATGAAAAAATTCGGCGTGAGCGCAGATGAGGCGATCGACACGCTGAATATCCCCGAAGAAAAACGGGAAGTCGTGCTTTCTCAGATCGAGGACCTGCTGGTCCCGGCAGCATAACAAACCAAACGATAACGAAAAGGAGCTGTCGCAAATTATAATATTGAAAAGCCATCAGGAGGGAGTGCTTCGCAGGGACGCGGAATAAGCGTCAGCTGGGAGCGAAAGTAATCCCCGCGTCCCGGTTAATTCAGTCGGGGGACACGCGCTGAGCAAGCTCACGCGTGTCCCCCGACACCCCTGTATAAGCTGCTGAATCACTCCGTTGGTTTTACGATTATTCAGATGATTCCCCAAAACAAAAGATGAGCCGTTTCGCGATATTAAAAACGCCAAAGCTGACGGATGACTGAAAGTCAGCCCGACCGGCCCCGGCAATATCTCCATGGTGCGGGAAGTTCTCCCGCCGGAAAGACCTGCTGCCCGCTCACCATTGCAGAGCATTTGCGTGTGTCTGCGAAAGCCGCAGCCCGCGCCTGATTTCCGGGGGCCTGCGGCCCCCATACCCCCGCTGTGTTTCAGGGCTCTTTTTCTGACTCACCCGCAAAATGCGGTAATTACCTTTTGATGGTTTTTCTGAAAAAAAACTGTCGTACACCATAAAAGATGTGCGGCAGTTCCTTTCATTTCTACAGATCCGGGAGGCAGGTCCCGCATACCGTCTCAGCGGCACGGGACCTGTCCAACCTGTCAGGTTAATTCACTCTCCTTGCGGAGACCGCACGGCGGGCAGAGTAACCGCCCTCGGCGCGTTCGTCTTCGCAGGTCAGCAGCGTCACTGTGTTATCGAATTCCGACGCCACCTTCCACAGCGCATCAAAATCGTGGGAACCGATCTTCTCGTTCGCGTAGACCTGGAAGATCATGATCGTCCCGTCCTCATCGGTGATGAAGAAGCGGTCGCCCTCTTCCATCTCCATGATCATCGCAAACGGACCGTAATCCTCGCTGTTGATCGTGTTATGCGCGGCGATGACGGAAATACCCTCACCCGGCTTATCAGTGCCTTCCAGCAGACCGGCGTCGTAACCAAGCCATTCGACCGGGTAGCGGCCATCCACCTGACCGACGGTGACGATGCTGCTGAGGATATTGAGCGTCGGCAGCTGCAGTTCCATCGTTGTCGGGAGATAGTTCACCGAAGCAGGCTTGCTGCTCAGCGGATATCCGCCCACGGTAGTAATACCGGTCTCCGGCAGCTCTATGCTTCCTCCGCCGTCAACAACGAAGAAATCAGGCGGTGTCGGAATGACCATATGGTAATTCGAGACCTGATACGTGCCATCCTGCTTCCGGGCGATAGTCATCTGATACCCTTCCACAGGATCTTCCGTGATCGTCCAGTTGATCAGTTCTTTGTTGTAATATTTCGGCAATCCCGTGAGGACCCATTCCCAACCGTCTGCCTTTGTGGCTGTTGCGGTGTACTCAGTAGGTTCACCATTCATCACAGCACGGATAACCACGCTGTCAGGGCGGATACCATCAGCATTACTCTTGTCAGCCCAGAGCTTCACACCGCTGACCTCGACTGTTTCAACTTCATGCGTATTTACAACATTATAACCTTCATAAGTTGTTGTATACATTGCGACCGGATCTTCGACGACCCGATATTCAATCGCTTTACCCTTCCGGTACGCGGGCAGACCGGTGAACACATATTTCCAGCTGCCTTCACTATCAGCGCTGACAGTCTGATGGGCGACTTCATTTTCGCCGTCAAACAGCCTGACCGTGATGCTTTCCGGGCGGAATCCCTCGTAATCATCCATATCACGCCAGATCTTGGTACCGCTGATATCGATCGTTTCGGGTTTATACGTGTTCGTGATGCTGAATCCATCCACACGGCCGGTATACAGGAACACATCATCTTCGAGGACCGAATAGCAAATTTCTTCTCCATGGGCATATTTCGGAAGATTCACAAAGCTCCATCTCCAGACGTTATCCGCACCTCCGGCAACGATCTTATAATCGACCTCGGTCTCACCCGCATAGAGACGGACAACGATGGTTTCCGGGCGATTTTCCTCAATATTGCCGCTGTCATTCCAGGTCTTCTTTCCGGATACTGTAACGGTTTCCGGTGTATGCATGTTTTCGACCTCGAATCCGACTGCGGCGTCTCCGCCAACGCTGCAGGCATATGTACCCGGCCCGTCGATGCCTGTGATCACATCGGTCAGC
>CACYHU010000233.1 GCA_902774215.1 uncultured Chloroflexota bacterium | reverse complement strand
ATTCCACCAGGCATCTTCCCAGTGACGTTTCCAGATGCCGATCACAGGCAGATCCGTGACCTTTTTGATCGCTTCGATATCGACAACGGAATTGGCGCGTATCCCCGCCGCTCCGCCGATCTCCGCGGATTTTGCGAAAGCCGCCATAAACTCCGGGCAATGGGTCGGATCACCCTCTTTTGACTGGCAGGAAACGATGATCCCGCCTTTCAGCTTTTGCATCATTTGGTTATATCGCTCAATATTGTACATTTTGTATTCCTTATTTTGAAAAAAAACAATATCTATAGAAGCTGGTACATAAACCGGCAGCTTTCATCATATCTGGGTTTCAAACGTTTATATAAATCCTTTTCTGCATCATCCGATAATTTTCGGAAACCATAATCAGAATACCTTGCTATTAGTTTTTCATAAGGTAATGCAAAAATATATATCATTTTTATTCCGATATATTGAGATGCTAAATTAACTATAGGAATAATAAACTTAGTAAAAATAACTTTTCCCACACCTTTTTGATAAGGATAATTACTAATATAATGACTATTTACAGCAAAATTTGCCAACTCTACACCCGGAAGTGTATCAAACTCACGAACAAATCTTTTTCCCCCTGATATCTCATCTTCTATTTCAATTTCAACTTCATTCAATGAAATCAGTCCAGCTTTTAATGAAAAATGCCCTACACATTCATCTGTATCATAATCCCGAACTAAGTATGTTCTCATTTCATTTTTATTTTCTTCCTCACAGGAATACTCTTTCAAATAATAAGCTAAACCCTGACCTTCATGAGCATAAACACAAAATTCTCTGATCGCAGAAAGATCAGCATCTTTAGAAATATCGAGATGATCAATATAGAACATCTCTGATCTGAGTAAACCTTTATTACTCATTTTTTTTCCGGTTTTCTCTTTCTTCTTTCATTTGCTTTTCAAGAATATCAGCTTCCTCCATCATTTTTTTTCTATCAGGAACCGGTGAATTAAGTATTTCTTTAAATATCTTCATTCCAACATCTTTTGGCATATTCGTCAAATTTGGTTTTTCAAATCTTGTGATCGTTGTCAAAATACACCTCCTATTCATTAATTGTACCTGACAGTTTGAATTTAAATCAGGATCTTGTATTTTCAGCATACTGTAATAATACGGCCCGCGCCTGATTTCCGGGGGCCTGCGGCCCCCATACCCCCGCTGTGTTATCGGGCTCTTTTTTTGACTTAACCGCAAAATGCGGTGGTTACCTTCTCTAATTCCGGAGGCCCGCGGGCAATGAAGGTCTCGGAAGAGAAGGGATGGACAGGGATAATCGGGGCATGACCCAGCAGACCGCCGAATTCGACAAAATCGCCGACTTTTTTACCGGGCGCGGGAATCACACGGACAGCAGTCGTCTTGTTATTGATCACACCGATGGCAGCTTCATCGGCGATAATGGCAGAGATCGTGGCTGCGGAGGTATCGCCGGGCAGTGCGATCATATCCAGTCCGACAGAACAGACACAGGTCATGGCTTCCAGCTTATCAAGCGTCAGCGCACCGCAGGCGGCAGCTTCGATCATCCCGATATCCTCGCTGAGCGGGATAAAAGCACCGGAAAGACCGCCGACACGGGAGGTCGCCATCACACCGCCTTTTTTGACCGCATCATTGAGCAGTGCCAGCGCAGCCGTGGAGCCATGCGTTCCGCATTTTTCCAGCCCCATTTCCTCCAGAATATGGGCAACAGAATCGCCTACCGCAGGCGTAGGGGCAAGGGAAAGGTCTACAATTCCAAAGGGAACATCCAGCCGCCTGCTGGCCTCCATCGCCACCAGCTGGCCGACACGGGTGACACGGAAAGCCGTCTTTTTTATGGTTTCCGCCACCACATCAAAGGGTTCCCCGCGAACGGCTTCCAGCGCCCGTTTTACCACGCCGGGACCGGAAACGCCGACAGAAACCGCGCAGTCCCCTTCACCGGGGCCATGAAAAGCACCCGCCATAAAGGGATTATCTTCGACCGCGTTGGCAAAAATCACCAGCTTCGCACAGCCGAGTCCGTCCTTATCCTTTGTTTTTTCCGCGAGGCTCTTGATGGACTCACCGCACAGGCGGATGGCGTCCATGTCGATCCCGGCACGGGTGGAAGCTACATTCACACTGGAACACAGCAGTTCTGTTTCACTGAGTGCCTGCGGGATGGAAAGGATGAGCCTGCGGTCTGCTTCTGTCATACCTTTCTGTACCAGAGCCGAATAACCGCCGATAAAATCCACCCCGGTCTCATGAGCAGCCCTGTCCAAAGCACGGGCAACAACCAGGGGATCGCTGATGGCACCGGTTATGAGTGAAACAGGTGTCACAGCGATGCGTTTGTTGACGATCAAAACACCGAACTCCCGCTCAAGCTCTTCCCCGACCTTCACCAGATTTTCCGCCTGTTTTGCGATTCGGGAATAGACCCGGGCAGCCAGACGGCGGCTGTCATCGCATACACAGTTGAAAAGGGAGATGCCCATGGTGATCGTGCGCACATCCAGTTTTTCCTGGTCGATCATGCGCAGTGTTTGAAAAATCTGATCCATTTGTATCATATGAACCTCTACTATAAGAGCTCACTTTGCATTCCGGAGGGCATGCTTCGCAAGGCGCGGGATAAAAAGTTCGTGTGTTTGCGAAAGCCGCAGCCCGCGCCTGATTTCCGGGAGCCTGCGGCCCCCATACCCCCGCTCTGTTTCAGGGCTCTTTTTTTGACTCAACCGCAAAATGCGGTGGTTACCTTTTTTGTCTGCTGATCACTGACTGCTGATCACTAAATCTGATGCATTGCTTCAAAGATCTCGTTCTTCTGGATACGGATCTGCACACCTACTTCCGCGCCGAGCCGGTTCAGGTTATCCTGCAGCTCATCAAAGGAACAGGTCGGCTCGGAGAGATCCACGATCATCACCATATTGAAAAAACCATCCACGATCGTTTGGGAGATCTCCAGAATATTGATCCCCGCTTCATATAACACATTGCTGACACAGGCAATGATCCCTTTCCGGTCAAAACCGATAACGGTTACAACTGCTTTCGATATTCCTGCCATTTTCCACATCCGCCTTTCGCTGTATACATGTCTGATGCTAACTATACCATAATTTTCCGGTTCGGCATTATATCCGCATC
>CACYHU010000232.1 GCA_902774215.1 uncultured Chloroflexota bacterium | reverse complement strand
GCCCTTGCCCAGCACCGCACCGATCTGGTAGCAGGCGCCCACGATCGCCCCGGGATGCAGCGCTTCCTCGATCCGCGCGTTCTCACTTTCCTCATACCGACACTCACATACGCCGTCCTCCGGCAATCGTTTAAAGCAATATGGACATCGTTCCATCTTTTCCTCCTTCTCTCAGGCTCAGACCTTCAGCACCGTCCCCGCCTGCCCGCTTTCAGGTTTTCCTTTGTTCTTCCTGTTTTCCGTTTTCAAACAGCGTAATCTGATATACAGACCTTCCGCTTACTCTATCTCTGTTGCGTCGATCCAGACGGTCAGGTTATTCTCGTCCTCATTTATGGGTTCAACAGTGACCTCTTCGCTGGTCACGTTTCCGTTTTCATCGAAGATGATGTGGGATGTCGGATTATTATCTCCTTCTGCAGGAACTTCAACTTCGATCGGAGTGAATACAGGCTCATCCGGAACCAACGGCAGCCAGATTTCCGGATAGGATTGGATATCATGTTTTGAGCGCAATTCAAGCTTCCATTCATCATATGCTTCGTTTTGGGCTGCCTGCAGGGCTGCACCATTCAGCGGGCGGATCTCTTTACCGTCACTGGCGATGATGTGGTAACCGAAGGATGTTTTTACAGGTTCGCTGATTTCACCCGGTTCGAGTTCAAAGGCGGCTTCTTCAAATTCAGCAACCATTTCACCGCGGCCAAACCAACCCAGGCTGCCGCTGTTATCCTTGTTGGTGGTATCCAGAGAGTTTTCGCTTGCGAGTGTATCCCATTCTTCTCCTGCTTCCAGTTTGGCAAGGATTTCTTTTGCTGTTTCTTCATCTTCTACAAGAATATGCCGGGCATTGACCATCTCGGCCTCAAAAACACGATCTTCCAGGTCCGCTTCAAACATAAGGTTGTCAAGAAGAACATTTTTAGCGTAGTTTTCGATAAAATCAAAGGAAATTTCTTCGCCGTAACCCTGTGCGAGAATCGATTCGGCATAATTACGGAATGCGGCAAATTTATCATCATCGCTTTCAGTTGCGGACGGGTCGACATTGAATGAGTCCATCCCCATCGGACTTTCTGATTCTGCGCTTGGTTCTTCATAACCGAACATGTTTTTTAATTGCGTGTAAACTTCTTCGTCAGACAATTCGAGCCCTTCTTTTTCGGCTTCGATTTTCAGAACCTTATCATAAATCAGTTGGTCAATAACTTCAGAACCCAGTCGTTCTTTTCCGTTTTCACCGAGAATTCCTTCAACCTGAGCGTCAAGGGACTCTATCGGAAGCCCATACATGGAATACATCTGGGCATATTGTGCGTATTGGTTAATATACTGGTAGCGGTTAAAGACGGCCATCTGTTCAAATTCTTCAAGGGGAATTCCTTCGCCATCGACAGTGGCTACATATTGGGCGTCTGCAGCTTCAGCAGCCGGTTTATCTCCCTTTTCGGCTTCTGCCTCGTTTTCAGATGTTTTTTCGTCAAAAGTTTCCGTTGGGCTTGAAACGTCTGTTACGTTATTTCCCGATATCGAATCATATGTTTTGCAGTTTCCGGAATTCATATTTTCCCTGCACCATCTCTCTGCATAAGAATCAAGAGAAACTTTCAGGGTGATATTCGAATCAAAAACAGAAATTCCGATGGAGGTGACACTCTCCGGTATCGTTACGTTTACCAGATCACTGCATCCGGAAAATGCAGAATCCCCGATGGTAGTGACACTGTTGGGTATCTTTACATTCTTCAAACTGCTGCATCCGGAAAAAACAGAATCCCCGATGGTAGTGACACTGTTGGGTATCTTTACGGATGTCAGACTGCTGCAGTTATAAAAAGCGCTAAGCGCTATCCCCGATTGAAATGACGCTGTCCGGTATCTTTACGGATGTCAGACTGCTGCAGTTATAAAAAGCGCTATCCCCGATTGAAATGACGCTGTCCGGTATCGTTACAGATGTCAGACTGCTGCAATTTTCAAAAACTCCTTCTCCAATGAAAGTGACACTGTCCGGTATCGTTACGTCAGATTTATTTCCTCTATATTTCTTTAATACTCCATCCACGATTTCAAAATCCGGATCCGTGTCTGGTTCTCCAGGTGCACTTGATATGATCGTATATTTTCCCGTATCAGCTTTTTCTCCATTGATGTATAAGGTCCACTCATAGGTTCCCGCCTTGCCACAATCTGTCGCAAAGAAATACCACAATCCTTTCCCACCTATTTCCGTATCTGCCCAGCTCACTTGATCACAATTAATATCGGCAGACAGGCTGACAGTCAGCGGATCGGATGTTTTGTTTTTCAGTGTAAATACCGGTACATATTCCGCATCCTCCGAAAGATCCATTATATTCGGGGTTTTCAGATTCTTTCCCTGGAGTAAGTCGGTCTTTTTATTATATATATCAACACGCCAGGTTACACTGAATAAATCAGCCATCCTTTGTACTTCAGGCTTTGGCGTGGCTGTCGGCTGCGGAGCGTTTTCCTCTTTGATCCATTTCAGTTTCGCTTTTGCATAAACATTTCCCTGATCGGCAGATTTCTGGTACCATTCGATGGCCTTTTCTTCGGACTGCTCCACGCCTAAACCCTTGTCATACATATAGCCCAGAAAATACTGCGATTTGCTGTGCCCGGCCTCAGCAGCTTTTTCATAATACGGCAGCGCGTTTTTATAGTCGCGCTTATCATAAAATGAATTTGCCTTTGCGTACATTTCTTCCGCGCTCAGCGCTTCAGTCTGTCCGATCGTCGGTTTCGGTGTATTTAAATCATATGTTATACAGTTCCCGGAATTCATATTATCTTTACACCATCTCTCTGCATATGAACCAAGAGGAACTTTCAGGGTTGTATTACTCCCAAATACCGACATTCCAATGGAAGTGACACTGTCCGGTATCATTACGGATTCCAGACTGCTACACCTGGAAAATGCCCAGGATCCGATAGAGGTGACACTCTCCGGTATCGTTACGGATACCAGATTACTGCATCCGGAAAATGCAGAATCCCCGATGGTAGTGACACTATCCGGTATCGTTACATCCTTCAAACTTCTGCATCCGGAAAAAACAGAATACCCGATTGAAGTG
>CACYHU010000231.1 GCA_902774215.1 uncultured Chloroflexota bacterium | reverse complement strand
TGACCTGGTCATGGCACAGGGGGCTGTCAGGATGAGCAAAATCAGCCGGCTTGAAATTCAGCTGCCGAATTCGCCGGCATTTGATACCTATTCCCTGAAAGAAGCGTCACACGACGAAATCAAACAGATGGAACAAACAGCAGGATCAAACGCGCGATCATCATCGGTGCAATTGCGGAGAAAAAGATGAATCAACAAACAGTTACGCTGACACCATTTCATAAAGAATTCCTTGAAAAAATAATACGAGTGCCTTCTGTTGGAGGAACTCCTGAAAAAAACGCACCTTATGGGGAGGCAGTTAGGAAAGTGCTTGACTTGTTCCTTACCGAAGCCAAAAAATACGGGTTCAAGACGGGAGTTATCGGGAACAGAGTCGGATGGGTTGAATTCGGAACCGGGGAGAAGCTGATCGGGATCATTTGTCATCTTGATGTAGTGCCGGTTGCTGATGGCTGGAGCAGCGATCCGTTTACGCTTACCTTTAGGAAAGATGAAACAGACTCCGTAGTGATGGTTGCCAGGGGAATTGTGGATGACAAAGGTCCTGCCTGTGCCGGTTTCTTTGCTATGAAAGGACTCCTTGATGAAAACCGTATCCCGAAAAATTGCAGAGTGCGGCTGATCCTGGGAACGGATGAAGAACGTACCTGTTCCTGTATACAATATTATGCCGCACATGGCGAGATCCCTGATTTCGCCATAACACCGGATTCCGTATTCCCTGTAATATTCAGTGAAAAACGTATACTGCAGCTCAGGATCTTTGGGGAGAATGACGCCGGTCTTGAAGCACACGGCGGAAGTGCGGTTAATATCGTCCCTGCCAACGCTTATTGTGTAGTCGACGGGAAAAAAATCAAAACGGCTGGCATAGCTGCTCATGCATCTAAGCCTGAACTTGGCGTAAATGCAATAGAATTATTGACCTGTGCTATGGTGAAACAAAGAATCGACATCTCTGATTACCCCATGATGAAGTTCGTAAAAGATTTTTCTAAAGCAGAATTTACCAGATCCAAAGAAAATGATGAATACTGGAACCTGACCTGTAACCTGGGTATTCTTAATATGGATAATGAAGGTTGTGAACTGCGGATCGATTTCAGGGTGCCTGCTGAAGCGAATGCCGACGTGCTGATTCAAGCCATAGAGAAGAAAGCATCAGCATACGGGCTTCAGACCGAGGTGACTCTCAATCTTCCACCTCTGCTGATCCCGAAGGACTCCGAAGAAATCCGGAACCTGACAGATATATGGGAAAGGCATATGGATCAGTTTAGCGGCTTTCAGGAGGAATACAGAAAAATCCATATAGAACCGAAAGCAGTGGGTGTAGGCACTTATGCGCGCCATATTCCCAACACTGTCGCTTTTGGAATCCAGGCTCCCTGGCAGATCGATCAATGTCATCAGACAAATGAACACGTTACAGTGAATGATTTTTTGCAGTGGGTTGACATCTTACGGGAATTCATCATTATGAATGAATGTAAATATTCGCAATATGCAGAAAGAACAGCCGGCAGCAATAAAAAATGCTGATTATTGGCAGCAGAATGCCGGACTTTTCTTTAAGATTCGACCAATCTTTGTAAGGGAAAAATAAAAAAATTTATTGAAATCGTGGCAAAATCTTGGCAAAACGGGTTTTTTAAAAATCCATTCGCCCAAAATGATCAAAAAATGCCTGTTTTCCGATCGATTTACTCGTAAAACAAGCAAAAAAAGTAGCGGGGATTGGATTCGAACCAATGACCTCCGGGTTATGAGCGGTCCCCCTCGGGATTTAAGTGGTTCAAAAACGCCCTGATTATTGCTGCTTTAGTCGTAAAACCGCAATATTTTTTTATATGACCGGATAATTTTTTCCTGATATTGTGGATAATATCGTGGAAGAAAAAATCCATTCTGATTTTTTAAGGTTCGACAGTCATGTTTTTACAGATGTTTTTTGTCAAATAATTTTTTCTCGTATCTTTTATTATATCAAATCAATTCTTACGTGAAGGTGACTGTATATATCTCCTATAAGAACTCACTTTAAAAATATTAACAAATTTCTAATATTTTTGCTCTTGACATTTTCTTTCAATGTTGTACAATTCTTTTCATGAGCTAATGGAATTAATATTTTATATTTCTCTTGGCGCATACAGAGCACGTTTTTTTCTATAAAGCTAAAAGCTTTCTTAATAAGGTTGGTGCCGCGCGAGTAGTTCGTTTGAGTCATGTTGAATATCATTACCTATAGGAGATTTGTCTTTTACTCGCCACATTGAGAGTAAATTGAGACACTGCATAATGCGATTGGTTTGGTAAGGATTTAGCATTGTCACTCACTTTTCTGCACTTCAGTACGAATGGTGTATTGAAGGCTTTTCGGTTTTGTTACTCTCTTTGTTTCCAACGATTTGCAATCAAGGTTCTTAATCAGACTCACCCGCAGATTTTTGGTTTTTGTCACTGCGTCGCAGCTGCGGTGGGTACCTTATTTATATTATTCTTCCCCCATTCTTATAAATCCATTAATCTCTCCAGAGCTTCTGATTTTATTGATGAATCTTTCTAACTCGGATATAAAATTAATGCTAAACCATAGGTTCTGATCTATGGTTTAGCACTAGTTTTTCTTCTTAACTTCGGAAGTCAGGTATCATACTCTGCAGGGAAAATGCAATTCTAACAAAAGCATCATGATGTTTTTATCAGAAAGCGCTGATTTTTGAATTTATAGGATACCTGGCTGTCTTCAACAGGGCAAATCACGAAATGGATAATAATAAAAATAGGTACTATATGGATCATACGGGCAGAAAAAAATATAATTTATGCTTGGCTGTGCCATCACGCAGCCGCAGGGGAAAAGTCGGCAGGTCGTTAAGAACGACCGATTATAAGAAATTCTAACAAACAAGAAAAGAGGGCCCCAGCATGATTTTCAGCATGTCAACAGCAAATCTCATCAACTTTTTCTTCATCGCAATGGGAATCGGCGTCTGCGGCCTGTGCTTTATGCAGATCACTTCCTCCAAACATCTGCGGAAGGAGATCCGGCGGTATTTCCAGGTATTTTTCCTGACGCTCATCGTTTATATCTCCACCCATCTGGCACGCCAGCTGATGGACGGGCTGACGGGGAACGGCATCCGCACTGCGCTCTACATTGTCACTTTTCTGATAGTGTTGGCAGCGGGCTTTATGGCTTTTATGGTGTCGATCCTGGTGCTGACCACTTCCCGGGCAGAAAAAATTGAAAAACAGTTTCAAATCATCCTGCTCGCACTGCTCGGTGTCCACACGATACTGCTGATCGCGAACCTTTTCGGCAATTTCATTTATTATTTCGACGAAAGCAATTTGTATCACCGCGGTTGGCAGTACATCCTTTCCAACCTCTGTCCACTGGTGATGATGCTCATCGACAGTTACCTGCTTTTCCGTTACAAGGATAACATCGCCCCTCGGGTCAGGTCTGCTTTCTGGATCTATCTGATCGCACCCATCGCCGCGATAGCGATCCAGAGCTTTACCTACGGTATCCAGTTTATCATTTTCGCGACGGTCGGAGCTGCTGTGAACATGTTCTCGGTCATCATCCGGGAGCAGAACGAACGGTACGAACATCAGCAGAAAGAAACAGCACGTCTCAGCACAGAGCTTGACCTTGCTTCGCAGATCCAGCACAGCGCCCTGCCGGAGATCAGTGCAGAATTTTCCGGACGCAAAGAATTTGTGCTTGCCGCATCCATGGATCCCGCCAAGTGGGTCGGCGGTGATTTCTATGACTTTTTCTATCTGGACGAAAACCGTCTTGCTCTCGTGATCGCGGACGTTTCCGGCAAG
>CACYHU010000230.1 GCA_902774215.1 uncultured Chloroflexota bacterium | reverse complement strand
GCAGCCTTTGACAAATCATTTCAACACTTTTAATTTCACCACCATGGCGGCGGAGGAGGACAGCACCAGAAATCCCACGGACGTCTGTCGCAGGGATCCCGACGATCCGGAGGCCGTCTGTAATCGTGACGCGGATCCGGAGTTGGTTTTGCAAAATAGGAATATGGCTTTACTGTATAAGAAGAAGTTATTGTACCATACTGCGTACCATCCGGAGCCTCAAATACATATGTACTGTAATAGTTTCCGTCATCCCGCTGATCCGGAACCATAGCAAGCCGAACGTTCAGTGTCTCACCCGGTGCCGTTGTACGATTCATATGGAAACGGGTATTTCCAATTTGCCATCCGCTGTCAAAAACAAATTCCCATTCCGGAGTCCATGTACACGTACCGATATTCTGAATGACCCATTCTTTCCAGAAGAGCTCTCCACGGGGAATGATTGCTCCGGCTGGATAAGTAGGTTCACTGATCAGCATAAAATTCATAGTACATGTCGTACCATCAGCAAGATGCACCAATGCGCCGCCTGTCCCGCTGTAATCCTGGGTACCGCCGGCAGTTGTAACTGCACCGGTACCGGCAGTGACAGTTGACACAACCCGCTGCACCAATTCATCAACTGTAGTAGCATAAGATGACGAATTATTTACGATCGTAACCTCGCTGCCGGACTCAGGACTGACTGATCCGGCCTGCTCATTTTGCAGCGTAATCGGCTCTGCAGCAGTCGGACGCATAATTGCAGACTCTTCCGGGACAACCTGCAGCATCTCAGGTTCCGGAGTTGCCGTTACGACCACATATATAATGTAAGGCGTTTGTGTAGGCTCTGGAGTCTGTGCCGTCACGATCCCGGTAAGACATGCCAGCATCAGGAACAACACCGGCAATATATGTTTTTTCATAATACCTCCTAAACTCGAATCCTTCTTATTCAAGTACCAACTTCAAAGCAGGAATCGTTATTATCCTAAACGGATACATGCAAGAAAAGTTCCAATTTCGTTGTCATCTGCCTGTCAGCAGCATTTAATTAAAAAAATAAGGATCCCGGCCCGCTGCTTTGTGATACCAACACAGCAAGCCGGGATCCAAAACTGGATATTTATTCAAAAAAGATGAAAAATTTTTATCTGTAATTTGCGAGGAAGTTCTCCGCAAAAGAATCATAGGTTCCGGCAAAAATGGCGGCACGAGCCTGACGGACCAACTCCTCCAGCGTATGGATATTATGGATCGAAAGCAGGGTGGCTGCCAGCATCTCCCTGTTCTGCAGCAGGTGGCGGATATACGCACGTGAAAAATGCTGACAGGTATAACAGGTACAGTTCTCAGCGATCGGTTTCGGATCGTGCGTATACTTTTGGTTGACCATATTGAGCCGTCCGTTGAAAGTCATCGCAGCTCCATGACGGGCTAATCTGGTGGGCAAAACACAGTCAAAGAAATCAATTCCCCGCCAGATCCCATTAACCAGGTCTTCCGGAGAACCGACACCCATTAAATATCGAGGTTTATCCTGAGGCAAAATTGGAGTAACTACCTCCATCATTTTGTTCATATCCTCTTTAGATTCTCCAACGGAAAGTCCTCCGATCGCAAACCCGGGCAAATCAAAAGAAGAAACATATTTCGCAGATTCTTCCCGCAGATCCGCAAAAATTCCTCCCTGTACAATACCGAAAAGAGCCTGATCCGGACGCTGTTTGGCTCTGATACAGCGTTCCAGCCACCGATGAGTTCGGGCCATAGCCCGCTCATTATAGGCTTTATCAAAAGGCTCCGCGCACTCATCAAAGGCCATAATAATATCCGCGCCGAGTTTTTCCTGAACAGCGATTGAACTTTCAGGTGTAAGGCGATGCATGGAACCATCATGCCATTGCATAAATTCATGCAGTCCGCCCATTTCTGCCACAAGATCTTCTCCCGGACGAAGAAACAGATGATATGTATTTGCAAGCACCAGTGAACAACCTAAGTCTGTCAGCTGTGCCGGTGTCAGAGCCTTCACGGTTGCCTGTGTTCCCACAGGAGCAAAAATCGGGGTTGGGATCGGACCATGCGGCGTATGAAATATTCCGGCACGCGCCATTCCATCCGAGGCCTGTAATTCGAAATGAAAAGTTGACTCACAACACATCTGTTTCCTCCTCAAGTTCCCTATCAGTGATCAACGGAGTCTTTTCCGAAATTTCAACAGGCACCTCCGCTGCAGGCATCTCGTCAGATAATTTCTTATCAAAATTCTCTTCAGGAACATCCGTCACCGCTTCATCCAAATGTTCAACTGTCTCAGCCGCTGATTCTCTTTCAATAATTCCGCCGCAGAGGATCGGTATGATCTCATCATAGACCTTCTGGTTCTCTTTCGAACGGAAATAATAACAGGCATTATAAGCAAGAACTTCATCAGAGCGCATCTTTTGGACAATATCCAATGCGTCATCCATGCGTCCCGTCTGTGTATAGGCTTCAACGGCAGGAAGCCATTCAACCGGATCAACAGGGTTCAGATCCTTTGACAATGCTTCATCTGCCAGCTGTGATGCGGTTCCCGGATCAGACATCTGCAAAGCCAGCTCCATTTTTTCAAAATAATAACACCAGCCATGCTCAAGCTCCTTTTCAAGGAAGAAGGGATAGTCCGGTAATTGCTCAGGTGCTGTAATGATTTGCGATAATCTGGAATGTTTTCCTATACTCGGAATCTTTGTC
>CACYHU010000229.1 GCA_902774215.1 uncultured Chloroflexota bacterium | reverse complement strand
AATCAATATGGTAAAAGTTTTCTGCGGGATTCTTATGGCGGCGGGTATGTTTGTCTTTGTGGACATGCTTGCGGATCTGTTGAGCAAAGCGATTCTGATCGGAGCGGATGCGCTGGATGCCGCGATCCGGCAACGCGAAAAAAAGGATCCCCGGCTGCTGCTGTATTCGGAAATTTCAGGAGGAATTCATGTTCTTCACGGAACCGCACTTCCGATGGCAGTTGCACTGGTGATCAGTGTTATGGTAATCCGGTTGAACCCCGTGAAGGAAAGTGTGGTTCCTGTTTTCATGTTCCTTTTATGGGGGACTGCCGCAGCCTGCCTTTCAAATATCCGTTACTTTATCAGCTGCAATGTGCACGCGGCTCTTTTTACAAATAAATTCTACGCAGCTTATGTTTCACTGCAAAACCTGGAGAAGGCTTTTGATGAAGCCTGTGCTTCAATACCTGGCGGTATTATCAAAAGCAGGTGCATATCAGCCGGAAAACAGCTGGCCAGGGGGATGAAATGGAATGACGCTGTAAATGAACTGGATGATGGGACTACATGCGGAAAAGGACTTTCGATTTACCTGAAACTGTTCGAAAAGAACCAGTCTGATCCGGACGAAAGCGTAGCGAGTTATTATTACAAGATTTTTTCCGGAGATGCCCGGATAATCAGGAACAGGATGTCGGCAATGAAAAACGCGGGGCTGATGCTTGGCATCGCATTGCTCGTGTATTCCGCGGTCGTCGTTTACTTTCAGTCTTCTGCGTGGATGCCGGTATCCGCGGCAGTTTTCTTCTCAACAGGAATTCTGCTGGCTTTAATGATGATAAGTTTCAGAAATATGTGTATCGAGGGCAATTTCGTATGACGGAAAATCTTGCACAATTAAAAATGATCCTTCCAATTCTTGCTGCTGCGGCGGCTGTTTCAGTTTTTGCGCTTTGGCAGCTTCTTATTCCTGTTTTTCTCGGAAAAGTTTCCAAAAAGGTCCGGAAGAATCCATCAGAGGTTGATAACTGCGCGGAAAAGGATGATAGTCTCAAATATGAAAGGATTATCCGGAAAGAAACTCTGGTCTATACCTGGATGACAAACGCTGCGGGACTATTGTGTCTGGGGCTCCTGATAGCAGCGGCGCTTTTCCGAGAAAAGATCATTGAAAAAACCGGAATGGAACTATTTGTTTCACTCATCCTGATCCTTTCTGTTTCCGCCTCTTACTGTATTATTCAGGATAAAAGATGGAAAGCCAATGCTGTCGAGAACCTGTTCCTTTATATTTGTTTTTTCGCCGGAATGGTACGCGACCTTCATCAGGGCATCCGCATCATGCTTTTTGAATCAGATACGGATTTTCCTCTGAAAAGCCTTCTTATGGAAATACAGAGAAACAATCCGGGAATATCCGGAATAGAATTGGTGAAAACCGCGGGTCGTGTTTTACAATCCCCGGAACTGATGAACATATATGAAAACAATGGATCTGACATTATGGAGAAAAAAAGAGCTCAGAATACGATCAGAAAGATGGATATGTTCAACACTGTCTGTGTTCTTTTTTCTTTCGCAATCATTCTTGCCCTTTGTTTTATGCTGTAACATCTATAAAGCAGAAATCTTGTGATCATAACAGCCGCTCTTTATGGGCGGCTGAATCTTTTTTAGATTTTCTCATGTGCTGTCTTGAAAAACCGGACTTTGCAGATCTGATCTTTCTTCAATTCCCAGAATACTCCCTGTACCCATTTTCCCCGGGATGTCCAGCAATTTTCAAGCGGGCTGATATCGAAGATCCTTTCCCAGTTCTTTTCCATGTAAGATCTTTTTTCATCTTTCGGGAGATTTTTATAGTAAGCATCCTGTTGTTCTCCCTCTTCTTCTGTATCGGATACAAGAAACCTGTTCAGTACGCAATGCCATTCATCGAAATCCGAGAGAAGCACTTCATCATCCGGAATTTCGATCTCGATGCAGGCATAGGTCTCCCCGCCGTTTCCGTAACACCATCGTTCGCTGCGAAGATCCGGTTTCTTGTGTTCCCCGTTCTGGATGTACCAGGCCCAAACCGGATATTCCACTCCTTCCGGGGGAAGACCGATCTTTTCT
>CACYHU010000228.1 GCA_902774215.1 uncultured Chloroflexota bacterium | reverse complement strand
GGAATTTGTACCGGATGTAAAATATCAGATCAATCCTGATGCATTCAGCACACTGGCAAGCTACATCGGAATTTTCCCGGGGAGATCAGATGAGCAGACAGCAGGAAGTTAGGGAATTCGAACTCATTACCGGCTCTGAAGCATACCGGGATCAGAATGTCCCGGGGATCAGATATTGTGAATTTTTCGACAGTCTGAAAAATTATGTGCTGGAATATTCCGCACGTAATGACGACTCCGATATACTTGAATTCATGAAACCGGGTTTCAAAAGAAACATCGGCGAATATATCAGTATCAGAAATTACGTCGGGGTAGTACAGCTGCGCAACGGATGTCAGCTCCAGATCCTGCCGAAAATCGACTTCACTGCTGAAGAGGATCCGAGATACACCCGCACGAAAAAAATTTTTCTGGAGATGCTGCGGTGCCTTAAAGACTTTCCATGCAAAAAATTTTCGAATGCAGAACTTGCCGTCGACAGACTCAATCTGTACGAAATTTTCATCCGGATGTTTGTAGAAGAAACAGCGGGGCTGGTTAAGCACGGATTAAAATCCGCCTACATTGAAAAACAGGAAAACCTCACCGTATACAAAGGGAAACTGCTGGTAAACAGCCACATAAAGCACAATGCTGCACACAAAGAGCGTTTTTTCGTGGAATTTGACGAATATATGCTTAACCGTCCTGAAAACATGCTGATCAAATCCACTCTGCTCACCCTTCTGAAGCAGACCTCCTGCGGTGATACTGCAAAAACCATCCGAAGGCTTCTGACCGCCTTTGAACTGGTGGAGCCCTCCGCCTGCTATGAGCGGGATTTCTCTAAAGTATCCATCGACCGAAATACCGGTGAATACGATGTGCTGATGAAATGGGCGAAGGTATTTCTGCAGCACAGCAGTTTCACAAGCTTTTCAGGTTCAGGATCTGCAGTATCACTGCTCTTTCCGATGGAAAAAGTGTTCGAATCCTATGTTGCCGCTCATTTGAAAAAAATCTGCGCCGGAAAAAATATGAAAATTTCGGTACAGGACAGATGCTGTTATCTGTTTGACCGGCTCAACGGCGAACCGTACCGGAAGTTTGCACTGCGACCGGATATTGTAATAACCGGAACCGGCAGCTCAGACAGCAACCGCCATGAAAGGATAATTCTGGATTCCAAATGGAAACGACTGGTCAACGATCGCGGCAGAAACTACGGGATCTCCCAGGCGGATATGTATCAGATGTTTGCTTATTCTCAGAAATATCAGACTTCTGAAATCTGGCTGCTCTACCCGCTGAACAATGAAATGAGAAACTGCGGCCCGATCAAATTTGAAAGCACCGGCTCCGACGGCAGGATCAACTGCACTGTTTCAGTGTTTTTTGTTGATCTGGAACGGATTGAATCCAGCATGCAGGAACTTATTGAACGGATTGAAGGCTCTACCCCTGAAACTCACCAAAATGTTCGATTGCAATAGATTTCAAATCCATAAAAAGTTCCTTAAAATTTCGATCCAGATTGAACGATCTGACCCAGATTTGATTTCCACTCATACTATACTCATGATTCAACCCCGTTGAACCGTCTGTTGAAGCGTAAAGGAGCAGTCCGTGTACCGGATTAGCAGTATTGTAAGACTCGTTCTTAACATATGAAAAAATCCGGTATAAAGGATCCGGGCGAAGAGTATCACTGCCGTACAGCCCGCTCTGTGCCGGCTTGAAGCTGAACTCCGGAACAATAATCAGCGTACTTTCCCCCCTGGACAATTCAATAATATCACTCATACCGGGTAACAGATCACTGAAGCCGTCATCGAGAGCCCAGTCAATGCACCGGGAAACCGCAGTAATTTGAGGACATTCCTTCATGTAGAATCCAAGAATAAATTTTTCAAATAATTTTTTAACCGCCTTTACGTCAAGAAAAGCATCAACCACTGTAAGACTTAAGGGCCGACCATCGAACAGACTTCGGATCCTGAACAGGATCAACCGCTGCAAGGAATTGAACAGAAGCCTGCAGCTCCTGCCGGTATTCAGGATCAACCTCATCCGAATTCAGCAACAGCACGGCCGCAGTTTTCAGGACACGGCTGATAAAGTCACAGGCAAGAATATGCCCCGTTCTGTCAGCAATGTTGCGAATTGTTTCAGGCAGGACTGTTTTCCCTCCTGCTGATGATTCATCTTCCGGGTGTGCAGTTCCTTCCCGATACAAGCCCAGAAGGAAAATTTTTGCTATATGCAATGATCCGATCATGAAAAACATATGAAAACATGAAATATAAGTTCTTTAGAAAATTCTGTTCCATAGTCAATCGCCCGACAATCCTCAGTAATCAATGTTTACCATGCACAGGCCGTTGCCTGTACTTTAAAATAACCTTTATTTGCTCCGACCTTTCGAACCTTGATTTCCTTTAATTTTTTAACTTTAAACTCAACAGTTCTCTTTGGAATGCCAGGCTGTTCTGCAACGGTTCTCACAGAAATCGATACATTGGACTTTATAATTTAAATAATTTTAAGCTACGTGGATGTAAGGTTATTATTTAGATCTTGCGGTGATACCTTAGCTGTATTGCGGTAATACTTCAGAAGTTTATCCGAAATTATTCCGAGATACCTCCACATTCTTACTGCCGGTTTGATGTTCATCATTCAGTGCAGTCATTCAGAAAAGATTCACCAGAAAAGCGATAGACGAATCGATAAACTTGGGAGAAGGAAGGCTATAATCTTCGGCAAACGACTTTATTCTGCGAAGGCCGGATCCCCAGGATCTACAAGGTCCATCTAACAAAAAAAATAATTTTTTACCCGTTTAACATCTAAAATTCAAAAGCTTTGATGAAATGGACACCTCAAAACCATACGTCATCTAATGGAAATAAGGGGAAGTGTGAATCAACGTCTTGTGTGAACTCTTAATTTCTTACTTATTCACTTTTTTTCTTATTTCTTGTTGTCATTACGACGAACAGAATAAAACATGGAACTGCAGCGAACGAACCCAAAAAGCAGTCAACTATCTACTAAACAACAAGTCCGGTCTTGTAGCTTTTCTTAGCAGTCCTCACGGCATCATGCACAACAATCGGATGGAACAGTCATTTAGGGAACTTAATGTTTTGAGAAACTCAATGATGGCGAATGA
>CACYHU010000227.1 GCA_902774215.1 uncultured Chloroflexota bacterium | reverse complement strand
TATAAAATGAGTCGATGCAACCTGTTCTGTTGACTCAAAATGAGTCAACGAAAACAGGTCACTTCGACTCAAACTGAGTAAATCAGCGCTTCCTTAGGAAAACACTGATCGATGCCTGCTGCATTGAAAATGAGTCAAAAGAGGTCACTTTCGGCTCAGACCGAATCAATCAGTACTTTCTTAAGTACTTAAATTATAATATCAGAGAAAAAACAGAAGAATACTCCTTATATTACAGAATTAATCTTAAATTTTTATACCGTGTAATTGTATAGGGATATAATTCCAATAATTCAGGTACCGAAATAATGAAGAAGATCCTGACAGTCATTTCAATTCTTATCACGATTGCCATGGCGCTGTTGCTTTGGCGTGTTTTTCAAACGCTGATGACGGAAAGCGGACGGGAAGAATTTAGAACCATGATCATGGATCTGGGCGTCTGGGGTTACCTTATTATAATCGGGTTAACCGTCTCCCAGGTCTTTTTATTTTTCCTGCCGGGAGAACCGATCGAACTGCTGGCGGGAATGTGTTACGGAACTTTCGGCGGGCTGATCGTTATTTATATCGGTGTATTTTTGTCCAGCTGTCTGATATTCTTCCTGGTCAGAAGAGTCGGCAAAGCTTCCGTTTATGATCTTATCGGTAAGGAAAAAGTTGACCGGATCGAAAACAGCAAACTGGTAAAAAATGGCGGCGCCGAGTCGCTCCTGCTTCTGCTTTTTGCTCTTCCGGGAATCCCTAAGGATATTCTGGTCTATATCGGCGCGTTCCTTCCTGTGAATGCACCCCGCTTTATTCTGCTTTCCACCCTGTTCCGTTTTCCGGGAATTATCACTTCCACGATTGTCGGGGCATCTTTTGCTGAAGGAAACCGGCGCTTTGCCATCACGATGTACGTTATAACGTTTATCCTTTCATTGATCATTTTGAAAGTATTCCTAAAAAAAGACAGCTTCAGGGAAATCATCGAAATTAATAAAGATTGACAGCACGCATTCTGACAGTGCAGAGGATTTTGTGCTGTCTTTTGATTCTGCTGATTTTATTTATTTCACAAAGACCAGTTCGTAATTTCTCGTACCGATGCCTATCTTTTCACCGTGCTCTACCTGAGAATGCCAATCGGTTTCCGGATGAGCCCCGATGAAGTGATCTTCGTGATTGCATGTCGGCAGGTTGGTCAGCCAGGTATTTGCCAGGAGCGGCTGCTGATTCACTGCGTCAGCGCAGGCCACATCCAGCGCAACCGGGTCAAAAGAGGCAAACATGCCGACATTCGGGATGAGGTTTGCGTCATTTTCGCTGTGGCAGTCACAGTTCGGAGTAACATCCCGCACAATATTGATGTGGAAATTCGGACGCCCCTGGATCACTGCTTTGGCGTATTCAGCGATTTTGTAATTCAATCTCGCCGCGGTGCTGTCCGCTCCCTGTGCAATAGCATCTGTCGGGCAGACTCCGATGCAGCGTCCGCATCCGACACATTTATCGTGATCTATGAAGGTTTTCCCCTCCACGATGATTTGGGCATCATGGGCGCAGGCTTTCGAACACATCCCGCAGACGATGCACTTCTCCGGGATCACGTGCGGCTTTTCATCTGAATGCATCTCCATCTTTCCGGCTCTGGAACCGCTGCCCATTCCGAGGTTTTTCAACGCACCGCCGAATCCGGCCTGTTCATGTCCTTTAAAATGGTTCAGCGAAATGATGATATCCGCATCCATGATAGCGCGGCCGATTTTTGCATTTTTCACATATTCCCCATTGACCGGAACCTCAATGTCATCCGTTCCCTTCAAACCATCGGCGATGATCAGATGGCAATTGGTGCTGAACGGGGAAAAGCCGTTCATATATGCGGCTTCCATATGCTCCAGCGCGTTTTTCCGCCCGCCGACATAAAGCGTATTGCAGTCTGTCAGGAAAGGCTTTCCGCCGCGTTCTTTGATGAAGTCTACAACAGTTCTGGCATAATTCGGACGCAAAAATGCCAGGTTTCCCGGTTCACCGAAATGGATCTTGACAGCAACAAATTTGTTGTTGAAATCAATTTCTCCCATTCCCGCTTTTTTGATCAGGCGCAGCAGTTTGTTTTGAATGCTGTCGCCAAATACT
>CACYHU010000226.1 GCA_902774215.1 uncultured Chloroflexota bacterium | reverse complement strand
ATCTGGCAAACGAACCTTATGTGAAAGCTAACGTTTGGGAAGATATTAAGGTTGAGCCGATTAACGTAGTTATCGCAAATGCGAAGAAATAATGAGCAGTGTCACACAGAATCCGGATGGCAGCTTTCAATGGAACTGTTCCATTGACCGGGATTATCACCGCCGGTCCGGATGGCAGGGATTATGGGGAATTCTTGGCCTTTGTGTCTTTGTGTTCATTATTTTCTTCATTGTATCCCGCGGAACCATTGCACAGAATGACTTGTGGATACCCCTTCTTGTGATCGGTGTGATCCTGCTTGTTGCACTTCCGCTTCTTTTTCTTTGGAACTCGGCTCCTGATCCGCATGAGCAATATGTTATGACAGAGTATTATGTGAAATCCGGGTATGGAAAGAGTTCAATCTATTCGGAATTCAAAAAGACGCAGGAGCTTGTGATAGCCCAGAAATACATTGAAGTTACCGGACCGGATTCTTCCAATCGAATCTATGTCCCGGAGGAGGATATGGATTTTGTCTGGAATTTCATTGTTAAACGGATGCCGGATAAAGTAAAAATTCGGTATAATAAAGGATCATAAGGGAAAATCAGGATCCGTTCAGAAAGAGAGCAGCAAATATGAGCCGCACTGATGAAGTTTATCTTGTGAACCACTTTCAAGAGGCAATTGAAAATGGTTTCATTCAGGCTTATTTTCAGCCGATTTTTCGTTCCTATACAGGGAAAATAATTTGTGCTGAGTCATTAGCCAGATGGTTTAGTCCTGACGGGAAAATGCTTTCTCCGGATGAGTTTATTCCGGTTTTGGAACGGAACAACCTTATCTTCGATTTGGATATGGAAATCCTTCGGCAGGCGTGTGCTCTTTATAAGGAACTGGTCCTCCGTGGTACACCGCTAAGCGCTTTTTCTGTAAATCTTTCCAGACAGGATTTTTCACATGAAGACCTGTTTGAAAAAATAACTGCTGTTCTCGAAAAGTATGATGTTCCGCATGAAGCAGTCAAACTGGAAATAACGGAAAGTCATATGCTCGAGGATACTGAAACCTTCCAGAAAATTTTCTACCGGTTTACTGATGCTCATTTTTCTGTCTGGCTGGATGATTTTGGCAGCGGATATTCCTCGCTGAATGTGCTGCAGAACTACAGTTTTGATCTTATAAAATTCGACATTCTTTTTTTGCGGAATCTTTCTGTAAAAGGTAGAAAACTGCTTGCATCCTTGATCAGTATGGCTAAGACACTTGGAATTCATACCCTCACTGAGGGTGTTGAAACAAAAGAGCAGCAGGAATTCCTACTGACGATAGGCTGTGAGGCTCAGCAGGGGTTTTATTATACAAAACCGCTTTCCAGGACGGACCTGATTGCTTTTATTGATGGAAAAGCTGTATCTCCAGAGACCCCGGAGGAGAAAGCCTATTGGGACAAGATTGGGCGCCTGAACTTTTTGAGCCCGAATCCTCTCAGAGAATTCTCGCAGGAAAAAGATAATAGAATCGCAGATGAAAGCGATTTCATCAGCTATGATAATTCGATTGCACTGATGGAATGCAGTCAGACGCAGTTTAATTATGTATATGCTACCAAAGGTTACATAGAACAGATCCGTGAACTTGGTTTTACTTCATTTGACAGGCTGGAACAGGCGCTTTCCAACCAGCGGAGCCATCAGTTTTTAATGATAAGGAAACTTGTTCTGGATGCGATCGCAAAAGGTACTGTTCAGACAGTTGAATATGTTAATAAGGATGTATATTATCGCCTCAGCATGCGGCTTCTTTCAAGAAAAAAAGGCTGGGTGATGCTGGCTGTAAATCTGAACACTTTTGATTCGGAACGGGAAGTAAAAACAGCCCGGGAGATGTTAAATTACAGCAGTGCCTTGTTAACCACCTATGACCTTGCGGTTTTGATTTATCCGGACAGCAATAAAGCAGTGCGGTTATATTCTTCGATCGATCTGCCGATATATGATCATGAGTCAACTATTACCGGAAGTGATCAGCAAAGGTATCGCCGGTTCATGGATTTCAGTACAATGAAAGAACGAATAGAGGCAAGTCCGAAGAAGTTTATTCAAAACTATTTTCGTATGCGTTGGGGTAAGAATTCCTCAAACTGGCATACAGCCCGGGTCACGGAGATACCGGCCTTTACTGAAAATGCCTATTTACTGACCATCCAGAGCGTACAGGGATTCGGAAGCCGTCTGCTTGATGTTGCTTCGACTGAACATCCGGAATTACTGGAGTCTGATAATTTGTTATGAAATTGTTGTGGAAGCCGGGCTAACTCATACTCGCATGAATGATATCCGCCTGAAAGCAGCCGCAGCTTAACTAGCGGGATCGCTGTTCCTTTAGGGAACAGGACTGCCGTCCGGAACAGAAGTCTGAATAATCGGGATTTCTGTGCTGATAATGACGTTATCCTTCCATTCTCCCACAACCTTTTCTCCCTCTGTGTTGGTCAGATTTCCGCTCCCGTCCTGTTTGTCATT
>CACYHU010000225.1 GCA_902774215.1 uncultured Chloroflexota bacterium | reverse complement strand
ACAACGCGTTTGACAGTGTATTCTGCGTGTTTGACAAAGACCAACACGGCAATTACGATAACGCCGTGCGTATGCTTTCAAAGGTAAATAGTAAATTTACAGCCATTACGTCAGTTCCGTGTTTTGAATACTGGTTTTCGCTGCATTTTGAATATACTACAAAATCATTTCCTTCAGCATCAGCAGTCATTTCAGAGCTAAAAAAGCATAGAATGGGCGATGAAGAACGCCAACAATTAGTGGCTCCTTTTTTATACCTTGAAAGATCGCTTCGGCGGTCTTTTGTTATGGAATCTACATCAGTTGATCTGTTTGAAAAAGAATAGTAAAATGATATTACTTCCACAAGGCGGAACTAATACAAAGGATAGAACAATGATTTTGATGAAGCTGAAACTTGATAACTATATGGCTTTCAATGACTTTGAGATGTCCATGACTTATGCAAAAAAAATCGTTGGAAACCAGATGACTGAATGCCTTAAGGATCATCCGAATTTCAGGTATAAAAAACTGAACATTCTTATGGGCGCCAATGCCTCCGGTAAAACCTCCATCGGCAGAATGCTACTGAACATTCTTAATTTCATTGCCAGAAAGGAATATGCCAGTATCGCTTCATGTATAAATGACTCTAAGAAAGATGCGAAATTTGAGATCCAGTTTGTCGTAAACGATGACTTTTACAGGGTTTCCTCGATAATCAAAGGAAATAAGGTAAGCAAAAACTATTCAAGCAGTGATTTTCTGATAAAAGTTGAGCAGACAGAAATCGGCAAAAGCGACACCTACGAAAAGACGTTGGAAAAACTGGATTCAAAATCAGACACCGGTTACTGCAGCGACTACATCAGAGAACTGGAAAAAATTAAACCAATGTCATGGGCTTTTGAGTTTCCAAGGGACAGTGAAAATTTGGCAGCAAGCTATATCCCAAAAAATGAAGAAAGATATCTGCAGATTCTGAAAAATACCCTCCAGGCTCTGGATCCACTTATCACTAATGTCGAAAAAGTGAAGGAAGTGAATGATACCTATGTTATCAAGATTGGTGGAAAACAGGTGATAATCAAAAACGGGATCATTGTCGATGACGGGCTTCTTTCCAGCGGAACCAGAGAAGGTGTAAGTCTAGCAAATATGTTTGCAGCAATGGTAAGCGGAATGTATTCATTCTTTTATTGTGATGAAAAGTTCTCGTTTATCCATTCCGACATTGAAAAGGCATTCCTGTCACTTATGGTGGAAAAGATGGAAGGAGACAGACAGCTGTTCTTTACCACTCATAATACGGATATTCTTGACATGAATTTTCCAAAGCACAGTTTTAATTTTCTGCGCAAAGAGATATTTGACGGAGTCTCATATATTTCCGTCATCAATGCCGGAGATTACATCAAGAAAAACAGAGATTCAGTGAAGACTGCAGTTCAGAATGATCTGTTCTCATCTGCTCCAATGTTGGAAAAAATATTTGCATTAACGGATATTTAAATGAAAAAAGCTTCCGGAATATTTCAATACTATGTAGAAGGCGATGACGAAAAGAGATTAATTGAAGTTCTTAAGACCGACATGCGCCTGATTATCCCTGGTAAAGTCCAGATTTTGAATGTCGTGCAGGAAAGATTGACTGATCTGAAACTGAGAACATTACAGGATGGAACAACTTTAGTTTTTGTTTTTGATACCGATGTGGGAGATCCTACAATCCTTAATGAAAATATCAGAAAGGCAAAAAATCTTCAAACATAAAGGATGTTTATTGCGTACCGCAGGTGAAAAACATCGAAGATGAACTGATTAGATCCATGGGGCTGAAAAACATTGAAGAGTTTCTGAAATCAAAAAGTAAAAAAGATTTTAAAAGAGATATGCTCAAGGAGCGAAACCTAAAGAGTAAATTTGAGTCACATCATTTTGATATTCAAAAACTCTGGGCTATGAATCCTGCAACGCCGTCTGATAAGATTACTAACCATTCAAAGAAAATCAAAATCTAAATTAAACTACAATAGGAGCTTAACGGCTCCTTTTTTATACCTAAAAAGATCGCTTCGGCGGTCTTTTTTTTATGCCTGTAAGGAGGTGAGCAGATGGCAATGCGGAAACTTAAAAAATACATCCCCACAAAGTTCAAGGCAAAGAAGTCCGTGTATGACAAGG
>CACYHU010000224.1 GCA_902774215.1 uncultured Chloroflexota bacterium | reverse complement strand
AGGCTTTAGAACAGAGAAGTATGATTCAGTAAGAAAACAATACAGAATCTGATTTCTGTAAAAATGGATCGGCACAGGAGTGGATCCTGCAGGACAACATCACGCCTGCAGAGGTAATCGTATGGATATTGAGAAAGCAGAAGGGATATGATAAAATACAGCTGCCGTGCTCCCGGGCTTGGCCGGAGACCGACCTCATGAGAAGAAAGAAGGAAATGAACATGAAAAAAAGCATCAGCATCATTCTGGCTCTTCTGCTTGTGCTGAGCACAGGCCTGTCTGCGGCGTATGCAGAACCGGCAGATTCCTCCGGCGATGACAGCAGGAACGATAAACTGACCGAGGAGGAAGCTGCCATTGCGGATCAGGTCATCCGGAACTTTATGGAACTTACGGCGATTCCAAGGCCCACTCATCACGAGGAAAGAATCAGCGCCTTCTTCATGGACTGGGCAAAAGCCCAGGGGCTTGCGCCGGTTCAGGATGAGGTTCTGAATGTGATTTTTGATGTTCCGGCTTCCGAGGGCTTCGAGGAGTATCCCATGGTGGGGCTGCAGGCCCATATGGATATGGTCTGCGTCGGCAGCAGCCCGGATTTTGATCCTGAAAACGATCCCATCAGGGCTGTCGTGGATTACGAGAACGGGATCATGACGGCAGACGGAACATCCCTTGGCGCGGATGACGGGATCGGCTGTGCGATCATCATGAGCATGGTTCAGGGGCTTGCGCCGCACGGACCGCTGCGTGTCATCCTCACCGTAGATGAAGAGGATGGGCTGTCAGGGGTCCAGCATATCGATCCGGCTGCAGTCGCAGACCTGAAGTATCTCATCAACGTCGACAGCGAGGAATCCGATTCCGTGTGCGTTTCCTCGTCAGGCGGCGTTGAGATCTGCATCACGTCCGACAAAGAGGACGGGAAGGCTCCGGAAGGCGATCTGGCAGCCGTGGTTTCGGTATCCGGTTTGACCGGAGGCCATTCCGGCGCCGATATCAATCTGGGCAGACAGAATGCCATTTACCTTCTCGACGCAGTCCTTGCGGACGACATGGAAAAGCTGACCGCAGCCCTGGCGGAACAGGAAAAGCTGTGGAAGCAGCGTTCAGAAAACACGGATCCGAATCTCTCCATTTCTGCTGCAAAAGCGGATTCCGTTCCGGAGACTGTGATTTCTTCGGAGCTTGCAGAAAAAATGCATTCTCTTCTTTCCGGCATTGTCAACGGTGTGTACAGCATGTCCGAAGAGATCGAAGGACTGGTGGAAAGCTCATCGAACCTGGGGATCCTCCGGCTGTCACCGGACGGACTGTTTGTCAGATGCTACGAGCGGAGCTCCAGCAGCGAAAAAACGGATGAAATCCTTGCTGTTTTCAAAAAAGCGGTCGAGGAAAACGGCTTGACCGACGAGTATACCCCGAGCGGTGATCCCTGGCCGTTTAATCCGGACAGTGTGCTGCTGCCTCTGGCGGAGAAGGTATATCTGGAGCAGAACGGCACCGAGGTCAAGGTCGAGGCGGTTCATGGCACGCTGGAATGCGGGACCTTTGCATCGGGCCGGATCTGAAGGATGTTCATTCCCCCGCTGAAACGCTTTATCTGCGGTCGATCCCGAAAACCTTCAATCTGCTGGCGGGAATCCTGAACGGTATCGCGAAAGAAGGAGATGTTTTAACTTGAGTGAAAGGCAGAAAAAACTTGCGCCTTATGTGCAGGCTCTGCCCGGTATTCTTCAGTATCAGCTGTTTACAAAACTGGTGCTCGGCGTTTGGCTGTTTCTGATGGGGCGTATATTCCGCATGCTGCTGAACAGCACAAACAGAGTTGCCGTCAGCTCAGGAGATATTCTGTTTCTCATTACAAGCTGGCAGGGTCTTCTCATACTTCTTTGCGCACTGGTCTCTTTGCTCGGTTACTTTGCCATCGATATCAATGCGAAAGTTGTTCTCAGTAAAGATCTGCTGAGTGGGGACAGGATTTACACATTGCGTGTTTTAAAAAGAGCGCTTCCGACGATCAGGCACTTTGCCTGCCCGGCGGGTCTCGGAGTCATCCTGTATATTATGCTGATCGCTCCGATCCTCGGCATGGGTGTATCGTTATCTATGACGAAAGGGTTTTATATTCCGACGTTCATCTCTTCTGTCATCAATGATACGCCGATTTTTGTCATTCTGTTCACGCTGCTGATGGTTGTTTTTCTGTCAGTCGGTGTTGCGAATCTTTTTATTATCCATGCGGTTGTTCTGGACGGGCTGACTGTGAAGGAGGCCAGCGCCAGGTCAAAGAAACTGATGGCGAAGAACTGGAAGGATTATCTGAAACAGAACGTGCTGTTTGTTCTTGTGCTGGGCGTAATCCTTGTAACAGTAATCGTGGTCCTCCTTGTGCTGCCCCTTGCGCTCATTCAGATTATTCCGTTTTCGGCAGCAGTCCGGCGGGTGCTGACGGTTTTCTTTGTTACCTCCGGGGTGCTCCTTTCTCTGTTGATCGGCCTGTTGGCTACACCGCTTTATATGATGAAGATGACACAGCTGTACTATCTCTATAAAGGAGAGGAGCCGGTTCCTTTTCATCCCTGGAAAAAGAACAATCCCAAATACACAGCAATGCTGATTGTTGTGTGGATCCTTGCGGTGGGTGCAGCTACTGTTCTGATGACACGCAGGTTTGACACCCTGTTTCCGCAGGAAAGCACTGTTCGCATTATCGCACATCGCGGCGGCGGAACGGAAGCGCCGGAAAATACGGCCGCCGGCATTGAAAAGGCCTGGGAGATCGGCGCTTTCGGAAGCGAAATCGATATTCAGCGTACGAAAGACGGATTCTATATCCTCAACCATGACGGTGATTTCCAGCGTGTAGCAGGGGTTAAAAGGAAACCGGAAGATATGACACTGGCAGAAATCAAGGAGCTTTCCATAGAAGGAGAGCCCGTTGCGACGCTGGAGGAAGCGCTGGAGGCAACCAGAGGAAAAGGAATTCTTTTTATTGAGCTGAAAGGATCTACTGCAGACAGGCAGATGGCCGATGATACTGTAAAAACCGTCAAAGAACACGGGATGGAGGACGAGTGCGTTCTGATTGGGTTGAAGTACGAACTGATAGACTATATCGAGACCACATATCCCGAGATACAGACAGGGTATCTGACATTTGCATCCTTCGGCGATACGGCAAAACTGAATTGTGATTATCTGGCCATGGAGGAGGAATCCGCCACTGCAGAGGTCATCTCCGAGATCCATAAGCAGGGGAAAAAGGTGCTGGTATGGACGTCGAACGGAAAACGGGCGCAGAAGCATTTCCTGTGCTCCAAGATTGATGGCTTGATCACGGACAATGCTTCCCAGGCTCTTGAGTTGATTCAGGAGCTTAGGGGACGGACAGACCTTCGAAGAATGGCAGACAGACTCCTGGAGCTTCTGAGCTGAAAAACACTGTATTGCAGCATAGCAGGTGTAATCGTTGTTTTTTACTCAGCTTCATATCGCCGCTGCGGAAGAAAGCTCCGCGGCGGCGTTCAGGTTAATATGCAGAGTTCCCGGTTGTTGGCGCAGCAGACGCCGTTCCCTGCACTGAGGTTAGATAAATTTAACTTTCTTCCTGACAAGCGGAAGACGGCGTCGCGGAGGCAGATCAGCCTATGCATCTTTCATAAGATCCTTTTATTCAGCCTCCAATCTCTGATGATCAGCCAGCCACATAACCGACTTTTTTGATTCTTCGGCGGCTTTTCTGATCCGTCATGGATATGAAAATGTATCAGATGCTCCTGATGGTCCCGGATAAACGGAACATCCTTCTCGCCGATTGCCTTGGAATGTCCGATATCCCAGGTCAGACCAAACTTTGGACTTTCAAGCAGACAGTTGATGGCCTTTTTCTCATAGTCCCGGAAACCATCCGTGTTCTCAACGGCAATCATCACATCGCTGTCACCGATCCATTCCTCGCATTTGGCGCGAAAATCAGCAATGGACTTTATATAAGTGTCGAAATCACGGTCATACATCTGTACCTTCCGATCAGGCAAAGTGATGTATATGCCGTGGTTCATATGCATATTAAGAGTAAACGGCTGGCTGCTGTCTCCATACTGATCGCGCAGGAACAACAGCTTTTTTGCCACCGCAATCGACCGGCGAACTGTTTCCAGATATGCATCTGACCCAGATATGCATCTGACACCAGCCGATTGAAATCAGCAATGTTCAGATTCTCGTCCAAATGGATGGTATAGTAGATTCCTGCTTGTTCCGCTGTCTTAATCAGATGATCTGTATGCTCCAGCCGATCCACCTGATACTCCGGGAAGTTCATATTCAGTTCAATGAATTTGAGACCGAGACTACTGCAAAGTGCTCCGTTTTCTTCCAGTGTCTTGTTCTCAATAAGTGTCGGCATCCCAAACATTATGATTCTCTTCATCGTCTTTCTTTCAGCGATTTTTCAGCCACAAGCTTTGTCCATCCATTCACATCGGCTTTCTTGATTACTTGAAATCCGTTTTTTGTCCAGAAATGTGTTGACTGCGGATTCCCCTTATCAATGGCAAGACGAACCGCTGTTTTCCCGATTGTCCTGAAATAGCTGATCACCTCACTGATTATCGATGATCCTATCTGCTTTCCCTGATGCTTCACATCCATCATAAAGAATCCGATGTATGCAATATCCTTTTCCGGATATCCATCAATCAAATCCATAATGGCGATTAGATCAGCCCCTTCATAGAAGCCAAAATAATACTTATCCGCCGGTTCTATGCCTGGAGGTGTCGCATTCATATCATGCAGGATGTTTTCCCTGGTTGGACGAGCCTCCGTATACTCATAAAATACGGTATTTTGTCGGCAAAGCCCAATGACATCATCCACATTGGAAGGACTAAGACTGCGGGCTGTATAATGGCTGCTAAGTTTTTCTATGTCTATCATGTATTCCTCAAATCTACTTTATAACCATATAACATTATATCTTTTGTCATGATTGTGAGGACCATCAGGTACTCGGGCAAACTGGAAGTTGTATTTATAAAAATATGATCATAAGCAAATCTGAAATCAAATGAGCAGCTCCGTGAGCTGTCATTGCATAGCCAATTCCGTATTTTCGATACAGATAGCCAAAGCACAGACCCAGTCCGCCGTTGAACAAAAAGCATCTGAACAACAATAACGGAGTTAAGGTTGTCATGGCCATTGTACCGGGAAGATGCCCTGCCGCAAATAACAAGGCGGAAATAATATTGGCTGCAGCGAATACCCTCACCGGTATTTCTGTTTGGTTTTTACAGAATAATTTCGAAAGAATGAGTACCAGCAAAGACATGAAGAACAGTCTCATCATGACTTCTTCGATAACTCCGCCAACCAGCAGACCGGAAATGATTTTCGGCAATCCCGGAGATGTATTGTACTGATCACTTACCCAACTGCTGAACGAACCAAATATCAGTTTGTCACCGGGGAATAAACATAATGCACCTGTGATCGTGATAATCGCTGTGGGCGCGACAGCGTTTTTATCAAATCGGAATTCTTTCCATAAACCGACTTTCCTTGAAATGATCGAGCCGATCGCAGCAAGTATAACACCATACAAGATGCCATATTGGACCGCACCGCTGAGCGCTAACATTTCAGCAGTCACACCCTGTTCCTGTAATTGCTGCAGTATCTCCTGCGAATACGTTTCCGGCAGATATAATCCGATACAATATCCTCCGATCAATCCGCTGATTAAAACAAAAAGCAGAAACTTCCAGTCGTTTTTTATACAGTCTTTCATGCGAGTCTCCTCATTATCGCAATGAGCGTCTTATACGATTTTGGACACGAATCGTTGTTTTTGCCACCCTAGCGTTATTTCACCCTCGTTCAACTGGATTCTGTACAACTCCCTCATCATTACGACCAATATGCAGTATTGAAATCTGCTCCGCCATTGAGCCTATCAAGCAATTCCAATAAACCTTGCTGCCCATGTGATATCATCCATACATCAAGTTCATGCTTAGCGTTCAGGTAACGAAAACGCCTGTCTTCGGCTTCCCCCGCATAAAACTCTGACGGTGTGTCCATATCCTCAAGGGCAACCGCATTTTTCCCGTTGTCGGTCTGAGTGATCCATTGCGCTTCGCTGTATTTCTCCCGATAGTCATTCTGCAGAGCAATCCCTTCATCGAACCAAGTCGGAATTCTTTTTTGTGCTTCGGCGGAAAGGCGCGTGTGCAGTTCCGCATGAGTGATCTCGTGTGCCAGAATGTCGAGTTCGAGATACTCGTCAGAAATACAGATATAGTACGTTTCGGAGGGAAAATAAAGGATGACAGTGCCGTGATCTTCGCCAAGCTTCCGCGTCAGCTTATCGTCGTCACAGATGATGAAGATCGTCTCATCCTGAAAGCGCACGTCCCCGAAAAATGTCCTGACACGATCCTTGGCCTGTTCGATCATCTCAAAAAGCTCTTGCTGGTCCCCTGCATAATTTCTGTTGATGTAAACGTGAGAAGCGATTTCCGTAAATGCAGATCGGTACGGAACGGTCGTCAGATAGCCGGACTGGGTAAACTGAAACATAGCCACAACAACCGCTGCGAGTATAAGCAATAATGTGATAACCAGTAAGACTCTCTTTTTCTTTGCTCTCATATCTTCATACCCCGCTAAACCGAATCTACATCAGCAAGGTATTGATTACAGCCATATCGTCATTCTGCTTTCGGATT
>CACYHU010000223.1 GCA_902774215.1 uncultured Chloroflexota bacterium | reverse complement strand
TTTTCCCCATGATCAGGCTCCCTTTTCCGAACACGGATTTTCCGGGAACAAAACAAACAGCCCCATACTCATCCGCTGACTTCTAATCCATTCATATCAGTTATAGCAAATTTCATGCCATCCGCACAACTGTGACCTGAAGGGATCACGGGGACATATGCAAACTGACCCGGGAATCCGGGTCAGTTTACATATGTCCACCGAGGTTACGGGCATCGTTTTGATCCGCGCTACAAATAACCCTGACGGGAAAGATGGTCAAAGAAATAAGGCAGCTGACGGCGCCACCAGGGCCAGTCATGGTTGACATCCCAGCCCCAGTAATCAGACCAGTGCGGGATGCCTTTTTCCGTCATGATGCGGTCGAGCTCGCGGGTGCTTTCAAGCAGCTCATCCTCCCAGGCGCCCTGACCGACACAGGTGATAATTTGACTATGCGCATACAACTTCATCCACGGGTGATCCTGCGGCATGTTCGGCAGGAAATGGATGGGTGAATTGGCATAGACCAGATCGTCGCAATAATCATGGAAAAAAGCCTGGGCGTTATAAATCCCGCTGAGGCCTACGAGCCCATCGAAGAGATCCGGACGGCGGAAGAAGAAATTTGCCGCATGCGTCGCGCCCATGGAGCAACCGGTCGTCATGGCCTTCTTGCCGTCACCGGTATATTCCGGCAGCAGTTCATCCACCACATAATGGAACCACAGCTCCTGCAGCTCGATCCGGGCACGCGGATCTCCCTGTGCATCCCAGGTCTCCCAGTCAATGCCGTCAACGCAGATCAGAAACAACTGTCCCGATTCGATCCAGGGACGGGCGCACGCCACCATATCAAAGTTTTTGAAGTCATAGTAACGTCCGCTCTGCGGCGGGAAAGCCAGACAGACCTTGCTGCGGTCAATATCAGAAGGCGTATCCGCACGGAACACCGCGCACATCATATCGCGTCCGAGGATATTGCTGTACCGAACCGGATATTCCTCTCTCATGCATTCTCCTTCCGGGCCTGAACGAACTGCATAAATTCATGGACTTCTTCTTCGCTGTATGCGTGGGCGGTATAGCTCACACTGCCCATGGTCGCCCAGGTGACTTCAGGCCGGTGCTCGTACATAACGATGCGGTCGCCGTATTTTTCCATGATCTCCTCATGGCTGTGCTCATATTCAAAGAGGTATTCCTTCCGGCCGGCATAAACGCACCAGTGATGGTCGGTGCTTTCCGGCAGGACACGTTTGTCAAAAGCGACCATATCGGCCCAGATCTGAAAAACATCTGTGGAATGGGCATAATTCATCATATCCGGTGTGGCACCGCCGGCCGGGCGCATATTGACCTCAAGCCCGACATAGTCACCGACCTCACCCAACCCAGCACGGGCTTTGGACATGCGGAAGAATTCCAGATGGACAAAGCGGCTGCGGACGTTGAAGGATTTCAGCGCGGCACGCCCAAGCTTCTTCAGCTCATCGGGCACCGCGGCTCCGGTGAAATAACCGAGGTCCAGGTCTTTATTGACAATATCCGCTATCGAAGGCGGCCAGGACGTCATGGATTCATAAAGCGGCTCGCAGTGAGAGTCTACAATGGCGTCATAGGAGAAGATATTGCCTTCCACAAATTCTTCGATCAGGTAAGGCACATCCGGTTTGATTTGGAAGAATTCTTTAAGGTCGTCTTCATTTTCGAGCTTCCAGGTGTTGGCAGCACCCACGCCCACGTCCGGTTTGGCGATCATCGGATAACCGCCGTTTTTCGTAATGAATAACTTCGCCGCCCGGATGGTGCTGACGTGATGGCAGCGGGCAGTCGGGATGCCGGCTTTGGCGTAATGCGGCTTCATCGAGGATTTGTGCTTCCATTCGCCAATCTCATCAGCCTGCACACCGGTGGTAATATGGAAATCCGTACGCAGCTGAGCGTCCTGCTCCAGCCAGAATTCGTTGTTGGATTCCAGCCAGTCGATTTTCCCGTAGCGGTAGGAGAAATAAGCCACAGCGCGGAAAACCTGATCATAGTCAGCAAGGTTGTCCACCTTGTAATATTCTGTCAGAGCGTTTTTCAAATTCCAGTCCAGGCTGTCATAGGATGAGTCCCCGATACCGAGAACATTCACACCATTCCTGCGGAGTCTGTCGCAGAACAGCCAATAGGTTTGCGGAAATTGCGGTGAGATAAAAATGAAGTTCATAATTCGTTCCTGCAATAAAAA
>CACYHU010000222.1 GCA_902774215.1 uncultured Chloroflexota bacterium | reverse complement strand
TGCGAGGTTGGCTCAGGATGCAAAGAAAAGTTACTTTGTGTACCGGTTTTTCATTATGCGTAAAGGAAGACCCGCAAAGCCGTTTGTTTCTGAAAAGACGCGCTGAAAAATGCAGCTGCAGTTTTACTTCGCAAAGTTTTTAATGATATAATTATTAAAAATCCATCAGCGTCAATCTGGATGAATCTGTCTTGTTTATATAAGAAAACACACATGAAAACAATAAGAGTTGTTGCTGCAGTAATATGCGATTCTATTTGTGAAAAGAAGAAAATATTTGCTACGGCAAGGGGCTATGGCGATTTTAAAGGCCAGTGGGAATTTCCCGGCGGAAAGATCGAAGAAGGAGAAACTCCGCAGCAGGCGCTTGTCAGGGAAATCCGGGAAGAACTGGAAACAAAGATTACAGTAGGAGATTTGATTACCACAATTGAATATGATTATCCTGCATTCCATTTGTCCATGGATTGTTTTTGGTGTGAGGTTGCAGAAGGTGAACTGAAATTGTTGGAAGCGGAAGAAGCCCGGTGGCTTACAAAAGATACACTCTTTGATGTTGAATGGCTTCCGGCTGACATAACCATAGTGGAGGAGATTAAAAAGCAATTAAAGTAATTCTTTATTCAGATGCTTCAATATGATAATGCAGGCAAACTGAATCATTATATAAAGACAAGAAGCGAAAAGGATGATAGCAATGGCTTTTCAATAAAAACAGAGGTTGCTTACATTTCGTTTTTCGTTTAAAATGTATAATAAAGGCACTTTGGACATTGTTATGTGAAAGGTGGTAGTTGTTATGCCAATCAACAGAAATGAACTGACAAAAGAAATGGTCATAAAAGCCCTGCAGTGCAAGGATGCCGATGAACTGATCGTGTTGGCGAAGACCGGCGGCATCGAGCTGACGAAAGAAGAGGCCGAAACCTACATGGCGGAACTGGCTGATTTCGAACTGGATGGCGAAAACCTGAAAAAAGTCTCCGGAGGCATTTTCGAATGCTATATGAGAAATGATTGCATGTATGCGTTTGACGATTGGAAATAACGCGGATTAACGTGGATTGTTTTATCCGATATATTTCAGGATTCATCATTCATAGTGAGCGAAACAGCTGTGGAGTTATTTTCTGCAGCTGTTTTTTATAATTAAGGTAGACGGGACAGTTGCTAATAACGTAATAAAATGCGGCAGTTCTGCAGAAAGGGGAGTAAGGGAATGGATAAGCAGAGCAAGAAATATGATATAAAAGATAAGAAGGTTATCGTAGACCTGTTCGTTCTATGGCTCGCGTTGACCGCGCTTTCCTGCGCGGCGATCAATCTTCATATCTCGTTGAATAAGCTGGGGAAAAAGGAAGAATAGCGTAGAGGAGTAACTTGCGTTAAATTTTATATATTTTCAGAAGGTTGTTGCGTTATGGAATTAGAGTGTGATACAATAAAAATGATTTTAAGATGGAAATTACTATGAAATTTGAGCAAAAATATAGTATTACATCTTTACGCGAAGATAATAATTCTTTGATTACAAGGAGGATATTATGTCTTTTCAATCCCTGACCCCTGAGGTACTTGCACAACTTACCGCCGCACTCCCCGAAAGCGTACTGACCGGGGACCAGATCAGCGAAGACTATGCACACGATGAGATGGTGTCCGCCGGTTTCCGTATGCCGGACGCTGTAGTGATGGCGCGGTCGACGGATGAGGTTTCAAAAGCCTGTAAAATTCTGTACGAGAATAACATCCCCATCATTCCCCGCGGAGCCGGAACCGGCCTCAGCGGCGGATGTGCGCCCATCTGCGGCGGTGTGGTCATTGATACGACGAAGATGAATCATATTCTGCGCTGGGATTTGGACAATGGCCTTGTTCACATTGAAGCCGGCGTCCTGTTGGCTGACCTGACTGCCGCCTGCACGGAACGCGGCATGTTCTATCCGCCTGACCCCGGCCAACGGTTTGCTGCGGTGGGTGGAAACGTGGCCACCAACGCCGGTGGGATGCGTGCCGTGAAATACGGCTGCACCCGTGAATATGTCCGCACCATGACGGTGGTGCTTCCCGACGGCCGTGTGGTGAAGCTGGGCGGTGAACCCAGCAAAAACAGCTCCGGGTACTCCCTCCTGCATCTGCTGATCGGTTCTGAGGGGACCCTGGGAATCATCACGGAAATTGGACTGAAACTTATCCCCCAGCCAAAATTCCAGGTTTCCCTTCTCGTGCCTGTGGTCAAGCATTCCGGGCTGGATCCCCAGTCTCTGGAATTTATGCCCCGTTCCAATGTAGAACGGGCGGAGAAATTCACGGAAAAGGTGGTATATCCTGCCGTGAGTGAGGGGACAAACGTGGGAGCATATCTTCTCACTACCTTTGATTGCCGCCGGGAAGAGGAGATGGAAGAGACCATGGAGGCGGCCGCTGAGGTTATGCTGGAAGGCGGTGCGCTGGATGTGCTCGTGTTTGATAACGCCAATGCGATGAAAGCGGCTTGGGATATGCGCAGGGCCGTGCCGGAGGCCATCCTCGAAACCTACGACAAGGTGGAGGAATGTGACATCGTGGTTCCGATCAGCTACATCGCGGAAATCGTGGAATATGCCCAGAGCCTGACAGATGAGGTGGGTCTGGATATTAATACCTACGGACACGCCGGGGATGGTAACATCCATATCAAACTCTGTGCTAATGGCATGGAGGAACAGGAGTTCCGCGCCCGGTCGGATAAGTTCCTGGATCTGATTTATGCGAAAGGCAAGGGAATGAACGCCCTGATCTCCGGAGAACACGG
>CACYHU010000221.1 GCA_902774215.1 uncultured Chloroflexota bacterium | reverse complement strand
TCTTGCGTTTGCAGTTGCTGCCCATCTTGATCCGGAAATTCTTGTCGTTGATGAAGTGCTTGCCGTCGGAGATGCCGAGTTCCAGCGGAAATGTCTTGGGAAAATGAGTGATGTGGCTAACCAGGGGCGAACGGTTTTATTTGTAAGTCATAATATGTCTGCAATCATGCGTCTTACCGATCAAACGGTTGTCCTTGAAAGAGGCCGGGTTGTGATGCAGGCACCCACCGCAGAAGCTGTTGATTATTATCTTTCTCAGGGCTATTCACAGGAAGGCGAGCACATATGGAAAGACGACGAAATAGAAAAGAATCCGGCTCCTTTCCATCCGATAAGCATAAAAATTCTTTCAGAGAACAACAAGGTTTCGGATACTGTCCGCTCAACTGAAGAATTCTATATTGAATTTGAGTATTCCCTGGATGAAGATATAACCAGTCTGAGAGTCGGATTTTATATCATCAGTACCCGGGGGGAGTTTGTTTTGACATCATTTGATGTCGACGATCCTGAAAAATTTGAAACCTACGATTTTCTAAATGAAGGCCGATTTGTTGTCGGAGTTAATGCCAGTATATTCAAAATAAGGACTTATTTCCATGATGAGCAGGCACTAGTTTTCAATGTGAATGCTACCGGAGCACCCGGAACACAATGGCCTGAAATAAGAACAGGGTTGATACGTCCTCGTCTTGAATGGGACATAGTATCGAAGGGAGCATAGAAAATGCCCAATTACAAAGAGACAATAAGAAATATTTTAGGTGAAATTCCGCTTACTGCTGAGTTTTATTATGAGTTGAAAAAGAAAAACCAGCCATTTACCCGGTATTCACTAAAAAATATTCAGGCGAACCTGCCGGGAATGCTTGCCGATATCGAAGCAGGAAAAAGAACCTGCGATGATCCCAAAAAAGTATTCGTTTTCGCCTCCCTTCATTATTGGATCGAGCATGCTGCAACAGTTGCTTTATATTTCAGTGCAATGGGCCATGATGTAACCTTCGGATATCTTCCTTATTCTGACTGGCAGAAACCCGTTAATAAATTTGATTTGAGAAGGCAGGATATTTATACTAAAAAGATTCTGCAGGATGCGGAAAAATATATAAATATCGTATCTTTTCTGCCTTTGCATCCGTCGTATAAAAAACTCCCTGATGAGATCATAAAAATCGTTGAGGAAGTGAGTGCTTACGATACGATGTATACACTTCAGGTAGAAGATTTCTCTCCTGATGATCCCCTGTATCAGATGCGCATCAATGCGAACGAATATTTTGCAAGGATGGCATACAGCTGGCTTCTTGAGAACACGCCGGATTATATAATTATCCCGAATGGAACTATTCAGGAAATGGGGGTTTTGTATCGAATCGCAAAATGGATGCAGATACCCGTTACAACCTATGAATTTGGCGAGCAGAGAAAACGTATCTGGATAGCGCAAAACCGTGAGGTAATGCGCCAGGAGACTGATGACCTGTGGAATGCAAGAAAAAATATTCCTCTGACCGATGAGGACTTTGAAAAAATGAGGAACATGCTTTCCGCGCGTCAGCGGGCGGATCTTTGGGGTAATTTTACAAGACGGTGGCAGGGTACTGAAAAGGTCGGGTCTGAGAAGATCAGGGTTGATTTGAAGCTGGATGACCGGCCCATCGTTTTGCTGGCAACCAATGTTTTAGGTGACAGTCTTACACTGGGAAGGCAAATCTTCTCGAAGAATATGGCTGAATGGATCGAACGGACAGTTCAGTACTTTGCGGAGCGAAAAGACGCTCAGCTTATTATTCGTGTGCATCCCGGAGAAACATTAACTCACGGTCAATCCATGGTAGATGTCGTTAACCGTCTGATGCCGATGCTTCCTTCTCACATTCATTTGATTAAACCGACGGATAAGATCAATTCTTATGATATTGTCGATATAGCGACTGTTGGACTTGTCTATACGACAACTATGGGATTGGAAATGCCTATGAGCGGTGTTCCTGTGATCGTCAGCGGTCAGACACATTACCGCGGACGGGGTTTTACAATGGATCCTGAGAGCTGGGTCAGTTATTATCGCATGATTGGAAATATTCTGGATAATCCGAAGTCTGCGGTTTTGACCGAGGATCAGGTGAAATTAGCCTGGCAGTATGCTTATTCATTCTTCTTTGAATACGCAAGACCGTTCCCGTGGCATTTGGTAAAAATGTGGGATGATTATGAAAAAAGACCTATGTCATTGGTACTGAGTCAGCAGGGGCAGGAAGAATTCAGCAGAACATTTGAGTATATGATCGGCAAACCCCTTGACTGGAGTGAAATATTCAGCGAAAAAGGCCGGAAATGAATCAAACGGATAATAAACAGAGGGTTCGGGAATTTTACGATGAAATAGGCTGGAGCAAGGAAAGTTCCGGTTATTATCAGAACGCAAGATATGAAGATCTGCGTCCTGTTTCTGCCGAATATATTCATAAATGCCATATGCGTATTACCCCTTACTTTGAAAAGGGCGGCAAATATCTTCTGGATGTGGGCTGCGGTCCGATCCAATATAAAGAATATCACACCTATTCCGAACACTTTGAAAAGAGGGTTTGTGCGGATATATCACTTACCGCGTTGAAAGAAGCCCGGAATCGAATCGGTGATAAAGGCTTCTTTGTCGTTTGTGATGCCGCGAATCTTCCGTTTCAGTCGGAATGCATGAATGGAATGGTTTCGCTTCATACTTTTCATCATCTTGATCTGGATGACCAGAAAAAAGCATGGCAGGAAACATATCGTGTTATGAAAAGGAATACTACTGCTGTCGTTGTAAATGGCTGGACTGAATCCGAAATGATGAATAAATGGCAGGGAAAAGTGGAAGCTGCTGAAAAAGCGGGCCGTTTTATT
>CACYHU010000220.1 GCA_902774215.1 uncultured Chloroflexota bacterium | reverse complement strand
GGGACACGCGTGAGCTTGCTCAGCGCGTGTCCCCCGACAGTATCTTTTTATTTTAAGGTTACACGAAACCTGATTCAGATCCCTTTTGACCCGAAAATCGTAAGCGTCAAATAGAAGACGGCTTGAAAAAAGAGGCAGAAAAAGACCATACTCTAAAGAAGTCCCGAGACTGCTATGAGAATCACATGAAAGTCTCGGGAAACCCATGAAAAAAGTAAGGAGTATGGTATGGAAATGCGAAAATATACGCTAAATTCAGCAAAACACGCATAAAAAATGGCCGAATGGCGGATCCGAATCGGAGAATGTCGGAACAGTGGGAAAACGGTAAAAAACTGGTGTAAAGAAAATCACATCAATCTGAAAACATATTACAGATGGCAGCGGATCATCTGGGATACCGAATCAGAGGAGAAATCGATCGAAGCGGCGAAGACAGGACCAATCCAATTTGCGGAAATACCACAGATCAGGATAGAAACAGAATCCCGGCAGGCAGAGATAGTTATCCAGAAAAGGGACTGGCGGATCGAATTACAAAACAATGCGAATCCGGTGATCATATGTCAAATCATGCAAATGGTGGTACAGGATGTTTGACCCGTCAAAGGCCGAACATGTATATATCGCGATCGGATACACCAATCTGAGGATGGGGATAGACGGATTGGCCGGAGTCATAGCGAATACATTTCATCAGAATCCGCAGAGCAATTCGCTGTTTTTGTTTTGCGGGCGGAGGAAAGACCGGATCAAAGGACTGTATTGGGATAACGACGGATATATTTTGCTATACAAGAGACTGGAGAACGGACGGTATCAGTGGCCGCGAAATGATAGTGAACTGAAAGAACTGACCGCACAGCAATTCCGCTGGCTCATGGAAGGATTGAGTATATACGAGAAAAAAGCGATCCGGCCGATACAGGAATTATTTACATATTAGACGAACCTTAACAAATAGTAGTTGTCATTAAAGCCTCGTATTAGAGCTAATATTAACGAATCTATGTTAAAATAAAGCTATAAAGCGAGGCTTTTTATGTCAGAAGAAACAGTAACGATAACCAGGGAAGAATGAAGTGACATGTACCCTCTTTACCGGACAAACCAGTAAGGAGGGTACATATCATTATATTTGCGGCAGCCCCGTTTTGTGTATCTTTTTTAAAACGGTTTGGCGAAGATGACGCGGCGGTCGAGATAGCCGCCTTCGACTGATTCATTCTCGCAGGTGATCAGGACAAGGCTGTCCGCCTCCTGTTCAGCGACTTTTGTCAGCTTCTGCACATCATTTTCATCGATCAGCTCATTGGCATAGACCCGGAAAAGCTTCATCGGTCCATCCGCACTGTTGACTGTGATCAGGTCATTTGGCGTCATGGTACTCAGCAGGGCGAAGGGACCGTATTCTTCGCTGTTCAGCGTGTTATGCGCGGCGATGAAGGAATAACCTTCTCCGGGCAATGCAGAGCCTTCCAGAAGACCGGCGCGGTTCCCAAGCCAGGCCACCTGCCAGGTATCATCTGTCAGCGGTACGGTCACCAGTTCCGTTTCCAGGTCAAGCGAAGGGATCTGCAGGCTCAGGTGGACCGGTTCGTAATTCAGAGCCATCGGCTGTTCCGCTAATGTGTTCGTGAGTTGGGAGGAGAATCCGGTGGCAGGAAGCTGTGTTTCTTCAAAGATACGGAAGAAATCGATCCTGCGGGAAGGCGGTTCCGGCTCCGATTTTTTCGTAATAGAGAATGTACCGTTTATAACCGTGATCTTATAGTTTGGATTTGATGCTTCTTCTGCTGTCACCGTGATCAGGTAATTTCCCACATCCTGCCCCGGTTCACGGCTCAGCGTGTACACAGGATCCACACCCTTTTCCGGTTTGCCTGAAATTTTTGCCGTCAGCGCCGGATCAGTACTTTCATCGTTGTCGTACTGCTTTGTTTTATCATCGGCTTTGATGGTGACCGGTATAGGGGTAACGGTCTGGTATCCGTCCGTGACCGTAAATAACACGTTTGTGAAATTTTTGTTTGTATTTGTGAATTGCTCCGCCTTCAATCCCATCACCGTGGTTCCAACCCCGATACGTTTCGCTTCCGCCGTTCCCGCAAAAGTAAAATAAGATTCAGCATACAGGGGATCGGAAATGTCCACATCATACCCGCTGACGGAATGTTCTTGTCCGTCATAGTCCGCCGTATCATAACGCCCGGTGATGGTCACAACAGCTCCGTCGGCCGCCGTAACATTGAAACTTGCCGCTGCTGCTGTTGCTCCCTCTTTATAGTTGTCGGTTTCGGCAACAACGGCATACATATAATATGTGCCGGCTTCGAGCGTGGTCCCGGTAATGTTTTCCCACTTTATACCGTT
>CACYHU010000219.1 GCA_902774215.1 uncultured Chloroflexota bacterium | reverse complement strand
CAGGACCAGCCATAGGCGGCCCTGCTTTTAAAGGGGCCGGCATATGCATACCCTTCTATTCTGTCATCTCTCACAATCACCAGATAGGGGTACTGACTCAGCGTCTGTTCCATCCGTCTAGTGAATTCGTCGAGGGACGGTGTCTCATATTCGAAAGATACCGCGGTGTTCCTGACATAATAGTCGTAGATTTCCAACAGTCGTCCTGCGTCTTCTGTTTTTGCGGTTCTGATTTCAATCATCATTCGTCACCCTGAGCCGGCATACTCTTCTGCCAAATCCGGCTTCAACGCTTTTGTTTCTATCGCCACGTTTTTTCCCAGCGAATCCGGTTGTTCATCTGAGCAGGCTGTCCGGGTCAAGAAGAAAATCAATGATTCCCAGAACAAGTATCCCGTCTTCCGTTCTCCATGCTTTGATATTGTCTTTCACAATAATGATTTTTTTAAAGCTGTCTCGGATATGGTTTAAAGGTCTGCTTTCCTGTTTTGTCTTTTCCTGCGAGCTCAGATTCAGAGCCGACTGGATATAAAACCGGTTATTGCCCATGTTGCAAACAAAATCCACCTCTGTCTGAACATGGTTTCCCCCTTCGCGGATTTCGACGACCCCGACGTCCACACTGTATCCTCTGACCAGGAGCTCATTGTAAATTGCATTTTCCATCAGATGTGATTCTTCCTGCTGCCTGAAATTCAATCTGGCGTTACGCAGGCCTAAATCAGAAAAATAGTATTTTTGCGGAGTGTTGATGTACTTTCTGCCTTTTACGTCATAACGCAGAGCCTTTTTTACGATAAAAGCATCTTCCAGATAGGATAGATATGCGTTTATCGTGTTTAAGGAAAGCTCTTTTTCCCCGTGGCTTTTAAAAGTTTCATATATTCTTTGCGGGTTCGTGAGAGAGCCGACAGATGAAGCAAGTATATCTACAATTGTATCAAGAATATCCGTGCGTTTGATCCCATATCTGCTTATAATATCTGCAAAATATGTCTGGGCGAACAATCCTTTAAGATACTCACTTTTTTCTGCATCACTGTCTTTTGATAGGACCAGAGGCATTCCACCGAAAGTAAGATACTCGTTCCAGCAATCGACTTTATCGCCTCCCAAAGCACTATAATACTCAGAAAAAGAGAGCGGATTCAAATGGACCTGGTCGCCGCGTCCTCTGAATTCCGTGATGATATCCGAGGAGAGGAATCTGGAATTACTCCCGGTAACATAGATGTCCAGATTCTTTTCATACAGGAGTCCGTTAAGGACCAGCTCAAAATCTTCAACCAGTTGGATTTCATCCAAAAGCAGATAATACTGCCCGTGATCTTTTATCATTGAGTGAATATGTTCATTGAAAGATTCCGGGTCCTTATGGAATCTTCTGTTTGAGATCCGATCCAGTTCAATTTTGATAATGTGATCCTGCGGAACTCCTTCATTCAGCAGATAGTTTTTAAAGATGGGATCCAGCAAAAATGATTTCCCGGAGCGTCTGATGCCTGTGACGATCTTGATCAATCCATTATTTTTCCTGTTGATCAGCCGATTCAGGTATAAGTCTCTTTTTATTTCCATTCCGACATGCTCCTATGATGATTTTTGCCTCAAATGGCAAATTTCTTCACCGACATCATATCGCGATCTAATGTGATTGTCAACGATAAACTGAAGATTTTTGCCTCATATGGCAGATTTCTTCACTTGAAGTACTGCTGCATGAATGAAGCTGCCGCGCGATAGATCCTGTGAAAGTATGTATCCACCTTCTATAACATTCACCCTGAGCCGGAATTCGTCACCGCAGCTTTTTTCTCATCACGATGGTGGAACCGATCCGTGAGAATTCCGTAAAGCCGGCCTTCTCGTATAACCGGACAGGTCCCGTAAAGGCCAGGGAACTCTGCACCTGATCGGATGGGTATGCTTCCGCATATGCATATCCTTCGGCAAGCGCATCCGCGCAGACCCGGTCGAGAAGCATTGTCGCTATGCCTTTGCCGCGGTATTCCGGGCTGATCTCGAAACATACGATGGATTTGATCTGCTTCTCGTTCCGGCAATCGGAAGGCGCACGATCCTCCGGTACATGATCCAGATCAAACTCACCGACCCGATAATAATTCATCCTGTCGTTGGCGTTGCACCATCCGATGGCAATTCCCTTGTCAAAGGCCAGATAGCCGCGAATCCTGCCCTCTTTTACCATTTTCGCCGCCGATTCCCGCAGGGACTTCTGCCACCCTTCAGCACCTCCGCCAAAGCGCTTTGCCGCTTCACGCATCTGTTCAATTTCAACTGTGCTCATGTTGTAGGCGTTGCAATAGCACGGGTAAAAAGGCGAACCATCCGAGAACGCCCGATGATCAAAAAAGTCAATATAC
>CACYHU010000218.1:497-2899 GCA_902774215.1 uncultured Chloroflexota bacterium | reverse complement strand
CCGGGCAGTAAATAACCGATAGATTCATCCTCCGGATCCGCTGTGGAAAGGCAGGCAGCTCCGCCTACCTCGGAAATGCCGTATCCGTTGACGAAAATAAAATCTTCTGCCCCGTGAGTTTTCAAAAATTCACAGTAACGCTTTTTATCTTTGGCACTGACCGCTGTTCCGCCCGTTACCACGCACTTCAGGCTGGAAAAATCAAACCGGGTATTTTCCGGCATTTTGAGCCAGCGTTCATATAAAGCACTGACAGCAAACACTACCGTCATTTTGAATTCTGGGATCGCTTTATGAAAATTCGGGTTGAGCACACCGGCAGGAGCCACAGCGATCGTACCGCCAAAGGCAAGCGGCAAATGAACCTGGTCAATGATACCATATGCATTGCTCAAATCAACACCCAGCCCAATTACAGGGTCTCTGGTGATGGCTTCAAATTTCATGAGTTTCGAAAAACTCAGTGGTACTGCATTGAAAGCCTTGTCGGAAAGTACGACCGGTTTCCCCGTTCCGCCGGTAGTGCCGGAGGTGTGGAGAATAAAGGCACTGTCATGACTTTCTTCCAATGCATAATTGACAGGATCATTTTCATGTGCCGCAAGCAGGTTTTCCATGGCAATAGGGGAAAAACGGGACTTGAGAAATAACCATTTCATTTCCTGGATTGCTGTAATTTCGGGATTTGTCGTATCACCTTTTATTGGAACATGCACCAGGATCACATTGCGCAGTCCCAGCTCTTTTTTCCGGTCATGCAGATCCTTTATCAGATTCGGCTGTGCAAAATCATCGGTGAGAATGAAATCAGTAAGTTTTTCTTCACGGATCGTCTGTTTGATACGTTCCGGACGGAAGACGCTGTATGACGGCACGATCGATATTTCCGCTCCAACCATGTTCAGGGCATAAAAGACGAAAATAGCTTCCGCGGACATGGACCCCATCATTCCGACACGAGCCTTCTTTTCTCCGGTCATTCCGAGAGCAGAAAAAACGGAGGCGTAGCGGTCCCAATTTCTGAACATTACCCCGTAACTGTATTTTTTTGTACCATCTTCGATGGCGATATGATTCAGCTGACGCAAATCACTGTTTGCTTCACGGATGAATTTCCATGCTTTCTGGTTTTGAACGACGCGCAATCCCGCTGGTTTTATTTTTTCATTACTGGTTTTTGTTTCATTACTCATGATCCCGGTAACTTCCTTACTAATTACCCTTATATGATGTGCACAGCATGGCGAAACCATAATACTGCCCTGCGTCATTGACAAAGTTATCAACAGCCTGCGTGCCCGAGGAAAGTTCTTTTTATTATTATACATTAGTTTTAATAAAAGCTTTGAATTCTTTTCATTAAATGAAAATTGGTCGAATATTGATCAATCAGAATCAACTCTGTTAAACTGATGCACAGCATTCACGCAGCGGATATGTAAGAAACGCTGGTCAAAACGCAGCAGTGAGAATCATAAGAGGACAGTTATCGGAATCCTGTTCCTGACTACGGTGGGTTATGTGATCTATTGTCTTATCGGTTCAGATCGGATCCGCAAAGAAGAAAAGCAGAAGTGGAAATCGAATCGGTACATACATCCCGAGCCAAAAGATGAAAACAAAGAAGCATTGGATAAGAAATTAAAAGACCTACCACAAAATCGAACATTTGTCAACCACCAATATTGGCGGTTTTCTTTTTTAAAAATTTCTGTATACTGTATTTATCAATGACACCCGGGGACGGGCCACGAAGTGGCCCGTCCCCACAAAGTACCGTCAGCTGCACAGCTGTACGAAGCCGTGGGAAAGGGGCCTGGACCCGCCGGAAGACTAAACAAAGGAGGAGCGCTGAGATGAACATATCGGATATGATCAAAAACACGGCAGATCAGATCATCGAACCTGATGCCGATGCGCTTGAACACATCTGTGATTTCAGCTCTCTGGCGGAACATCTGCAGGAAGCCGAGAACGATTACGAAGAAGCGATGAAAACCTTCCGTGGAACGAACCCCGGCTCCCGCTACATCATGGATATCGCCGCCCGGACAGAAGAATCCGCAAAAGCCCTCATCTCCCGTGCGCTGGCATATTTTACCCATTACCAGGCATCACAGGAAGATAAACAACGGGCCAATCAGATCATCGACCGGGTCACAAAAGACGCATCCATCCGGGAAATAACCTGTTCGCAGTATTACCGCTTCATGAAGGAAGCCAACCCCGACGCAAAAGAGCTGATCGCCGCCATCCTCAGGGAAAAGCAAAAGATCATGCATTTCCTCGACCGCTGCATCCGTACGCAGTCCATCTATCTCAAAAAGTTCGAAAAAAGTGAAGACTATGTCGATCCGAAAGCTGTGGAAGAGATCAAATCGGCCGCAAAAGCTGAACGGGAA
>CACYHU010000218.1:0-487 GCA_902774215.1 uncultured Chloroflexota bacterium | reverse complement strand
ACGCAAATGCGTCCCGGAAGGCAGCAGATTCTGCCCGCCGCTGCCCTTTTATCCGGAACGGGTCCCGCTGGATGAATTCGTTCCTGAAATTCCGCTGCCCTTTTATCCGGAACGGGTCCCGCTGGATGAATTCGTTCCCGAAATTCCCGGCCCCTATCTCGATTTTGTCCGCCTGGAGCCGGATCAGAAGGTTTTCAATGTCGAGCATCAGAACTTCGAGCTGCCGGCGGATTACCTGAGCGAAGACGGGAAGCTTGACGGGGACTCCATCAAATTCGACTACGAAAAACACAAGGTTACGATGAAGTACGTCGGAGGCGAACCGGTCACCTGGCCCTTCCGGCAGTTCATCGACCCGAGGGATGTTCCCAGACCCGGCGAGTGGTACGTGGAATATTACCAGCGGCTGGATTACCAGGATTATCTGAAAAATCAGGTCGGGGTCCTGCTCCATTATCCGAATGAGGATACAGGGGATAGGATATAG
>CACYHU010000217.1 GCA_902774215.1 uncultured Chloroflexota bacterium | reverse complement strand
TTTTGGATGTTGGACGTATAATAATTAGATTGCAGGATAATGAATCTGCGGGAGGAAGAAGATGAAAATCAACCGTGTCAGTGGGATCCAGCCGGATGAGGAAGTCACTTTGAGGGAGTCAGCTAACCGGGAGCTTGCCCGGGAAGCGGCCTGCGAAGGAATTGTCCTGTTGGAAAACGATGGTGCACTTCCGCTGAAACCCGGGAAAATTGCATTGTATGGCTCGGGCGCCATTTCAACAATCAAAGGCGGTACAGGCTCCGGCGAAGTCAATGAACGATATTCCGTCAATATTGCCGACGGGCTGAAGAATGCCGGATTTCAGGTTACCAGCCAGGCCTGGTTGGATGAGTATGAGCTGGAACTGGCAGCTGCTTATGAAGAGCATGACAGAAAATGTATCGAAGCAGTAAAAAAATCCGGTAATCTCCATTCGCTCATGGATGTGACGAATTTCCCCTTTGTTTACCCTATCGGACGGAAAATTGATGAAAACGATGTGCGGAACAGCGAAACCGATACCGCTGTTTATGTGGTCGCACGTCAGGCAGGTGAAAGCGGCGACAAAAAGCTTGAAAGCGGTGATTATGATTTTTATCCCGAAGAGGCGGAGTGTCTTCGTTTTCTTTCCGGCCATTATTCTAAGACGATCCTGGTCATCAACAGCGGTTCCTCCATGGATATGACTCCGCTGGATGATATCCGGCTCTCAGCGATCATTTATTTCTGCCAGCAGGGCGAAGAGGGCGGAAATGCCCTTGCGGATATCTTATCCGGGAAGGTCAATCCCAGCGGAAAACTGACTGACACCTGGGCCCGCTCCTATGAGGATATTCCTTTCGGTGATGAGTTCAGCTACCTGAACGGTGATTTGGAGCATGAATATTACAAAGAAGGGATCTATGTCGGATACCGCTATTTTGACTCCTTCCATATCAAGCCCCGTTATGCTTTTGGCCATGGCCTGAGTTATACAAGTTTTGAATTGAACCTTAAAAAAATCAACCTGGTCCGCTCAAAGGTGATTGCCTCTGTCAGGGTCCGTAATACCGGGAGCATTCCGGGCAAAGAAGTGGCACAGCTTTACATATCCTGCCCTTCCGGAAAACTGATCCGGGAGTATCAGATGCTTGCGGCTTTCGCGAAAACATCCCTGCTCGCACCCGGTTCCGAAGAAACGCTTGAACTTTCCTTTGACCTTGCAGACTGTGCTGCTTTTGATACTGCGGCTGCCGCGAAGATCCTTGAAAAGGGAAATTATATTCTGCGTCTCGGCAGCGCTTCAGACCATACGTTGCCGGCCGCGGAAATTACGCTGCCAAAGGATGTGACGGTCTGGCAGGGGCGGAATCTCTGCGGTCCGCAGGTGGTGTTTGATGAACTGCACGGGGAGAGGTTTACGCATGATGCAGGGGATGATGTGCTGCATCTGGTTATTTCACCGGATGCCTTCGATACAGTCTGCCCGGAATATGCAAAACCGAAGCCCGTGAGTGACACGGATGTGACCGCTGTCTTAAAGAAATTGAGCCGGAATGACCTTATCGAACTGTGCGTCGGTGCAGGTTTTCTGGGAATGTTTGCCGGCAATAAGATCCTTGCTCCCGGTACGGTCGGAAGGACCTCCGTGCGGCTTTTCCATAAGGGGCTGGTGAACCTTAACCTCTCTGATGGCCCTGCCGGACTGCGCCTGATGCGCCGGGTCGCTTATAAATGGGGTCTGGTGCGTTCAGCTGATTACCTGATGAGCTTCATGAAATATCTGCCGAACTGGTGTAAAAAGCTGATCATGGCAAATCCGCTTAAGGAAAAGATCGGCTATCAGTTCTGTACAGCCTTTCCGGTAGAAACCAGCCTTGCGCAGACCTGGAATCCGGAGCTTTGCAAGCGTGTCGGAAGGGCTGTTGCCGTGGAGATGAATGAATATAATGTGACTTATTGGCTGGCTCCCGCGCTGAATATTCACCGGAACCCGTTGTGCGGGCGGAATTTTGAATATTACAGTGAGGACCCTCTCCTGACCGGAAAAATTGCGGCGGCTGTGGTTTCCGGTGTGCAATCCATGCCGGGAACTTATGCCACTGTTAAGCATTTGGCGTGCAATAACGCGGAAGATAACCGTAATTTTTCCGACTCTATCCTGAGCGAAAGAGCTTTGAGGGAGATTTATCTGAAGGGTTTTGAGATCTGCGTGCGGGAAGCACATCCGAGGGCAGTGATGTCTTCATATAATAAAGTGAACGGGACCTATGCGCCGAATAATTATGAATTGCTGACTGATATTCTGCGCAATGAATGGGGGTTTGACGGGATCGTGATGACTGACTGGTCTTCAACCAATGACGGGAAAGCAGAAGACGGACTGACTTTCCCGGCAGGCAATGATCTCATCATGCCCGGCGGATGGAAATACAGGCGTTCTGTCCGGCGGGCTTTGCGGCGCCATATGCTGACCCGTGAAGATCTGGAACGTTCCGCGTCCCGTATTATCCGTCAGGTCCTTGATTCCAATGTGGCGGAAAAATATCCGCCGGAT
>CACYHU010000216.1 GCA_902774215.1 uncultured Chloroflexota bacterium | reverse complement strand
AAGTTATCTTTTCATATCATGAAATATAGTTGCAAAACAAAATAGTTGACAAATGCAACAAAAATAGATATCTTGTTTCCATAAGGAGGACAGGAGTATGGATTGTATTATGCTTTTTCGTGAATATACCAGAGAACTGGAATACCATCTGGCTGTTCTGAATCAGTCTGATTGCTGCCAGTGCGGTATCAATGAATCACAGTGCTTTTTGGTTGTTGAAATCGGCAGGAACCCCGGAATCTGCATCAAGGAACTTGCGAAAAATGTCGGCCTGGATAAAAGCGGCATCAGCAGAGGCGTGGAGGAGCTCGTTCAGAAAGGATATGTGAACCGGGAACCTTCCAAAGAAGACCGCCGTTGTGTCGTTCTGTCCCTTACCGAAAGCGGAAAAGCCCGATTCGATAAGATCGAAAACGATATGACCGCAAAGTTTGCTGCCGTGTTCGCCAATATTGAATCAGACAAGCGTGAACAGGTCCTGGATTCTTTGAGAATCTACAACGAAGCCTGCAGAAAAACAGAGCGGGGGCAAGGATCATGACGCGCAAAGAAAAGGCTTTGGAGTATTTCAGAAGGGGTTTCCACTGTTCCCAAGCTGTCCTGGCCTCCTATGCGGATCTGTGCGGGCTGACGGAAAAACAGGCATTGAAACTTGGTGCCTGCTTCGGAAGCGGCATGCGCAAAGGCGAAGTATGCGGAGCCTGCTCCGGGGCGCTGATGGTTCTTGGTTCCCTGTACGGACAGTATGATTTATCAGACACAGCAAGCAGGCAAACGGCCAATGAAGTCAACGATCTGATGATGCAGGGCTTTGCGGCAGCCTGTGGATCCTGCCTGTGCAGCAGGATCCTCGGATGCGATCCTTCCACCGCCGAGGGCATCAAATATGCCCGGGAAAACAATCTCTTCAAAGAACGCTGTCCGCAGTTTGTTGAAAACGCGATGGACGTTCTGGCAGAAATCATCAGAGGAAGGCAATAAGAATGGATAATGGATTAATTATACGGGACGCTCTGCCGGAAGACGCTGAAAGGCTGGTTGAAATCTATTCCCATTATGTGCTGAATACGGCGGTTTCCTTTGAGTATACAGTGCCGTCTGTTCATGATTTTACAGAACGCATCCGGAAAACAAAGGAGAAGTATCCCTGGCTGGTCTGTGAGAAAAATGGTCAGATCATTGGCTATGCGTATGCGGGAGCATACAGTCCGCGTGAAGCATATGCCTGGACTGCGGCAACCTCGATTTATGTGGATAAGGATTATCACAGGCTGGGAGCAGGATCCTTGCTTTATGCAGAATTGGAGGAACGGCTGCTCAACCGGGGAATCATAAACCTTCTGGCCGGAGTAGCATATTGCGATGAAGCTGATCAGTATCTTACTCATGACAGCAGGCAGTTTCATCTGAAAATGGGATATACCCAGGTGGCCCGGATGAAAGAGATCGGAAAGAAATTCAACCGTTGGTACGACCTTCTGTGGATGCAGAAGAAATTGTGAAGAACCGGAGGCAGAGCACTTATATGAGCGATAAAAGAGTCAGTATTATTGAGGCCTGCAAAAAGGAAAAGTCCATCAATCCTTTTGAAATTTTTTTCCATGTGGCCGCCAATGATTTCGTGAACATACACGGCCCGGAACATCATGTACTGGATGGCGCGTGTGTATTGACTGCTTTTTATAATGCCGGGGGCAGGATCAATCTCGATGAAGCTCTTGATAAACTCATGCAGGAAGGGGGCAGAATGCCCGGTGCTGCATGCGGGCTCTGGGGAGTTTGCGGTGCGGTGACTTCGATTGGAGCCGCACTTGCCATTATTGACGGCACAGGACCGTTATCTACGGACGGTTCCTGGGACTGGCATATGCGATATACATCTGAGGCGTTGGCAAGAATCGCTGATGTTGGCGGTCCGAGATGCTGCAAGCGGGATGCTTTCCTAGCCATGAAAACGGTGATTCCCTATGTGAAAGAGAAATATCGGATACAACTGGAAGATTCAGACATAGTCTGCAGCTTTTCAGCGCTCAATCAACAATGCTTACGGGAAAGATGTCCGTTTTACCGGAGTACGTCATTTGAAATACGGGACTGTGACAATTACGATATTGCCAGGGCATTGATCCGGGAATACTCTGCGATCAAAGGCGCGGAGAAATGTTTTGTTTCCCTGGACAAGGAACTGACAGAAATTGATGAGTATTATAAAGGCGGTGCGCTTCTGATCGGATATGAGAACGGAAAGCCGATTGCAACAGTCGCGTTCAGGAACATTAACGGACATACATGTGAAGCAAAAAGACTGTATATTAAGCCTGAATACAGAGGAAAAGGCTACGCCCGGCTTCTGATCAACACAATGCTTGACCGATGCAGAAAGCTATGGTTTGTACCAACGCATGGGCTTTCAGGAAGTATCTAACGATAAAGGCACTGTTACTATGAGAATGTCGCTCGGATAATGAAAAGCAAAACCGGAAGTTGATAGTTCCAGGCGTTCTGCTGATCTGCAAGGATCGGCAGTTTTTTTCTTTACAAAACTAATGGTCGTTAGTATAATAGCTAACGTAAAAAAGTTCTCGAAGGAGGGCGTGCTGATGGAGCGAAAGGAAGAAATCATTCTGGCAACGTTGGAATTGGCATCTGAGAATGGATTGAAATCCATTTCCATGGCGCAAATAGCTGAAAAGATCGGGATCAAAGCCCCGTCTTTGTATAATCATTTCAAATCAAAGGATGAGATTGTCAAAGCGATGTACTGCTTTCTCAGGGAAAAAGCGATGCAGAATCGTTCTTCCGGGTTCGCTGATCCTGAAGATTTTTCGTCAAAGGGCCTGGAACAGATCCTCTCAGAGTCCCTGACTGCATATCTGGGCATGATCACCGATCAGAATATGATGCGCTTTTTCAGGGTGCTTTATTCTGAAAGATCCATCAATCCTCTGGCAGCGGAGATTATGCTGGAAGAAACAGAGCACATGATCCGATCGACACGAAATTTGTTCTATGCGCTGGCGGTGCATGGGAAGATGAAAAACAGAGGTATTGATACAGCAGCGATGACCTTTGCTCTTACGGTCCATTCTCTGATTGATTACAGGATGGATATGATTACTGCCGGAAAGACAGCACGATTCGGCGACGGGGAAACTCCTTATACAAAAGAACTGACAGCATTTATCCAATGGTTCAGCGAACAGAACGGAGGCGACATTCATGAACAGAAAGCTCATTAACTGGCTCGGATTAACCGGTGTTATCGCATTCATTTCCTATACGCTGGCGGTTGTCATATCTCCCTCCGCCTTTCCCGGATACAACTGGATGGAGCAGGCCGTCAGCGACCTGTCCGCGGAAAGCGCGCCGTCCCGGATGCTCTGGAACCAGATCGCGGCCCTGTACAACATCTGCAGCGTGGTCTGCGCAACCTGCGTTTCCGTATACATCTCCGAAAAGAAGATTTCCACAAAACTGTTCCGGATCGGAATGCACCTGTTCACAATCATGAACTGGATTTCCAATGCAGGTTATACGATGTTCCCGCTGGCGGACAGCGGAAAGGAAATCGCATCCTTCCAGGAGATTATGCATATGATAGTAACAGCAGCCGTCGTGCTTCTTTCGATCGTTTCGCTGGTTTGCCTGATCATTGCCGGATTGAAAAAGGGCGGCATCCGGGGCATCGGGATCTGGGCAGCTATCGCCCTCCTTATGATGATGGTCGGTGCTGTCGGCCAGAAGGCAGTCCCCCCGCAGTATTTCGGCATCATGGAGCGATTCAGCGTCTTTGCCGCTGTCGGCTTCAATGCGATATGCGGAATATACCTGTTCAGGGGCTTTGCAGACAAGACTGATCGTTATCAGATATCTTGATGTCCTGGAAAACCGGAAGTTGGGATGCTACGGCTTCACCCCCGGCCAGACTTCATCAATGAAGCGCTGCCGAGGTTTCTTTTTCTCCGCTTCCCACTGCGCGTCCCATACCCGCAGGCGCAGGAAACTCAGCATATCCATTTTGTCGATTTCCTTCTAAAGAGATGGGTATATTATCCAACAGCATTTTTCGAGTTGGCCTGTATGCCTTGGAAATCATGGCTCAAAAGGTTCGATTTTATTCGCCAATAGTTCGCCAACGCGTTCGCCAAAAGCGTTCCAATAGGGATGTTTTGATACAGTTTGCTATGAACACCAAAAACCCTGTGATCGTTGAAAAATAAGATGTTATAGCCATTTTTGGCATAAGGTAAAAAACGTCCTAGCCTATTTCAAATCCCGGCTTCTCCGCCAGATAAAATCCCCCTGTGAGTTTTGCTCACAGGGTTTCCTGAATCGTTACATGTATTTCATAACATCCAACGGCTCCTCGGCAACGGCGAATCCGTCAATGCTGTCACGTTTCCGGGGAAACTGATTTGTATACCATTTTGCCTGAATT
>CACYHU010000215.1 GCA_902774215.1 uncultured Chloroflexota bacterium | reverse complement strand
TTTATATGATTTCTTTCCTTACTTTTCTTTAAGGTTAATTATCCCATACATATTCTCATCTGTCAATTAAACCAGAAGACTGCCCCGTATTTGGGGCAGACTCCCTTTTTCTATAAATTATTGGAGCTTTTATTTGCGACAGCCCCACAACTAGCGGGAATGACGGGGGTAATCATCTCTGACTGCGTAGTACCCTATCTTGATGCTTCCGTTTATGCAATTATTCTAAACTTTTTATGATTCGTTGAAACAGGTTTTGTTTTCATTTTTACAGCTCACATCATCTCATGTGAAGCAAATATTCTTCCGCATTCAGATATTTTATGCCATCCTGGTTACTATTTTCTCCATTATAAATAACAGCACGTTCACAAATTTTCCCATACTGTTTTTCGGTTTGCTCGAGTTTTTTCGAATCAACAAGATGCCGATATTGATATTGAGCAATTTCGGTACTGTGTTTTATCTCATATAAATTGCATCTGATGTTTTTAGAATCGAAGGTCACCATGTCAAATTCACCAGTAGCGAACTGCAAAACAAATACCTGATTTTCAGGTTCGGAAATACTTGTTTCCAACAGAATAATATCCTCCATCATTCTGCCGCGAATTTCTGAAAGTATTCTATCAGTGATGCGCATTCGTTCTCTGATGCCAAGATCACGAAACGCCTCATCCTGCATGAGCGATGTGATGAGTGCTTCTGCCTGTGCATAACGCAGACCTGGCTGAGTAAAGACAGTCCTTTTCCTTGCAGATCCACTTCCTCCTGCGATTTTGACATCAATATAACGGATCAAATCCAGCATCTCAAGATATTCCCGAATCTCGCGCACATGTTCAGGACTGATAGAAACTGTTTGCTCTTCTTTATTTCGAATTTCCAACAATATCTTCAGGCGTTCTGTTACTGCTGTCATATCAATCTCATCCAGTATATCTGTCGGATTTTCTCTGTCTTTACGCAGATTTGTTTTTGATACGCCTAAATCATGGGACTTGAATGTATTTGTCAGAACTTCTATCGTAAATTGATGATTCATATCCTCAACAACCCTGTTTATCGCACTGGTAAGCTCATCCTTCTCGTACAAATCATAGAGTGCCCGGAAGTGCCCTTCATGCTGGTAATTTTTGAGGGAATGCTGAATATTTCTGGCAATGGCGCTGTCAATATATTCGTTTGTCCTTTTTTCGGAAGCAAAAGACATTTGACTTTTGTTATATTCTACACCGCCAAGACTCATCGTTCCACCGTAACGGATATACTGATCAATCCCCTTGATCCCAAGGACATTTTCAAATTCACGGTACGGAATAAATGTTGTGTGCAGCAAAAAGCATCTATCATAAAGCTGTTCATCTTCTGCGAACAGAAAACCGAGAGAATCTGTTCCTGACAAAACAATTTTTATCCCGCTGGCAGCATAAATATCTGAAAAAAGTGCGGCACCTTCAATAAAGTCGCTGAGCATAGTAACTTCATCGATAAAAATGTAGCGATACCCTTGTTTTTCCAGAATTTTCAGATCTTTGTTGAGCATAGCCAGCGTTTCATTCGGGCTTATCTGTATAAAAGCAGTTCTTTTTTTCATTTCGGGAGACATATCTAGGATCAGTTGTCGGATCATTGTTGTTTTTCCTGTACGTCTAAGCCCATACATGATGAATACCCTGTCATTATCCGGTCCATAGATGTAGTCAGAAAGCTCTGGAAATAATTCCCGTTTATGAAATTTTCTGACAGGTTCTGTAAAACGGATAAGATCATCGCCTGTTCTGATCAATCCTTGAGGACTATTCTCTGAAACTACAGATAAAGTATCCTGCATTGTATCACTATTTCTCAAACTATCCAGAAACAGTTCCAGCCTTTTTCTCTCATTGATCTGAGCCCGAAGAGTTTCAAGTTCTTCACCTTTAACCCGTTTTGAAATCTGCTTCCCGTTTTCCCGATATTGCCAGTATTCATATTCACGTCCATGAATATGCTTTACAGTGATACTCCCTTTCGGAAGGCTGCGGATCTGTTCTTCAATCTGTTTTATTTCTCTGTCTTCCATCAGCTTTTTCTCCTGATACTGTTATTTTAACTTTATTAACTTTATTTGTAAACGTATGAAGTTAAAATAATGTTTCAAATTAGCAAAGATTTTTTGCTTATAAAATAATCGTCTAAAAACCTTTGAAAAGCCTTGTTTTTCATCGTAAATCAGATTTTTCTGCATTTTTCTTTTCAAATTTTTGGGAAAATTGTTAGACAAAAACCATATTTTCCGTTGAACCTCTCATGCATTATTTACTGCATATCAGCATCTGAAAAGGAGTTGATATGCGGCCTTTTCCCAAAACCATACAAATATCGTCTTGAAGTTTTACTCAATAGAGAAAGGGGTAACCTCTATGAGAATGTTCCTCTGTGTGGAGATGTTAGGGTAGACTCGCTTCGAAAGCAGTCATTTTATAGGATCTATGAGATGTTCTAACATTATTGAAACAAAATTGAATTGAAATCTGAACATCCATCTTATAAGATTTAGTCATTGGTCTTTACGGAAGGTGAATTCCGCGATG
>CACYHU010000214.1 GCA_902774215.1 uncultured Chloroflexota bacterium | reverse complement strand
CCGCGTCGCGGGCGGAAGATAATCAATCAAAACGCCGACCAGGTCTTTCGTCGTCTGGCACAGTTGGCATACCTCCAGAGGATTCCAGCATTTCATTTCGTCTTTCCCGCAAATGAAACCGCAGGATTTTTCGTAGAAACCGATCTCTTTCAGGATCCCACGGTATATATCCATATCCCGCACGGAGAAGCCGTCCAGGATCACCATAATATCGATATCGCTGTTTTCATGCGCTTCACCGCGCAGCCAGCTTCCCTGCAGTCCCATGTATAGCAGACGCTCTCCGAAGGCCGACTGGCAGTTCAGAATCAGATCAGCCAGGTATTTGTCCAGATCAAACAATGTTACTTCACCCCATAGGTCGCAATAAAGTGCCGGCTGAATGCTTCGATCTTTCTGATCGCATCCTCTGTTTTCTCCGGCTCCCGGTCACACAGATGAATGAGCGCGGAAATCGGTGTGGCATAGGCAAAGGCCAGCATCTCCGGATCGTCCCGGCGGATCAGTCCTTTCTCCATCATGCGGGATAAGATGCGCCCGAACATCTCCGTCAGCCCAGTCAAAAAGTGCTCGAGCGTGAGCACCTTCCGCGTCCTCACGATCTGTTCGTCGTGGATCGTGAGATTCACCATCCGCATGGTCATGGAGATAAAATCTTCCAGGGAATCCGGCACAGGGGGCAGATGCTCGGCGGAGCCGAAGTGTTCCCTGTAATAGGCAATCATCCTGTCCAACAGGGCATTCCAGATGGCTTCCTTGCTCTCATAGTGTTTGTAGATGCCGGACTTGACCAGCCCAAGAGACGCAGCCAATTCCCGGATGTTGGTACCCTCATATCCTTTTTTTGAGAACATATCCAGCGCTGTCATTAAGATTCTTTCTTTCGTGTCTTTTGCCATGGTAACCTCCGCATCAGATCAAGTGACCCTTCGGTCACTAATTATAGTGAACGAAAGGTCACTTGTCAACCTTTTTATTGAATTTTACCATTTCTATGCCTTCATCTCTGTCCCGCCAATCAGCGTACAACACTCCCCCGAATATTCCTCAATTTGCCCTTGATTTGCAAAGTTATTCCGTTTTCGTAGCTGAGAGGGTTTTCCAGTTTGCCGAACTTTTAGGATTCATTGCATATTTCTACGGAATTATTGTGTTACACAGCTCCAGTCTTTTCGATTGGCAATTTCAAAACATAGCCATATTTTATGATTGCTTTTTTTGAAATAATGGCATAAAATACGGTTGGCAAATTTGAAATGGAGGGGTGCTCTTGTACATTCAACGCGACATAGATAAAGCCCTGATTGTCTGGAAAACTGCATGGAATCGAAAGCCTCTTCTTCTTCGTGGTGTTCGCCAATGCGGCAAGACATCGGCAGTGCGTCATTTCGCCGATCAGTTTGAAAACTATGTGGAGATCAACTTCGAAGAAAATGAGCGGCTCCAGGGCATCTTTGATCGGGACTTTGATGTGCATAGGATTCTGACTGCTCTGGAACTGGAAGCAGGCAAACGAATACTTCCCGGCAAGACGTTACTGTTTCTGGATGAAATCCAGACATGTCCAAGAGTGATTACAGCCCTCCGCTATTTCTATGAACAGATGCCTGAACTACATGTGATCGCGGCGGGATCTCTTCTGGAAATCCTGCTCAATGGCAAACGACGCAAGGACAAACTGAATTTCCCGGTAGGACGCGTTCGCAGCATGTTTCTGTACCCGTTGTCGTTCAGTGAATTTCTGCGCGGTACGGGGAATGAGATGCTCTGTGATTATCTAAGCCGAGAAAACGAAATGCCGCCTTCCACACACGAGCGTTTGATCGAGATATATAAGAGTTTTCTTGTGATTGGTGGAATGCCTGAAGCTGTGTCAGCATTTCTGGATACGGGAAGCATATTGGAAAGCCAGAAGGTCCATCGCGATATAGTGATGAATTTCATGGATGACTTTCAGAAATATGACAGTCCTGTGCCTCCGGACGTTTTGAAAAGGGTGTTTGACTTTGCAGCCCATCATGTTTGCTCGCAGGTCAAATCCTCATCAGCAGTTGAGGGGGTCAGCGCCTATATTTTTGATGAAAGCATTGACCTGCTTCATCGGGCTGGTCTAATTCACCCAGTGAAGGCTTCTTCCTGTGATGTAATCCCGCTGGGCTCTACAGGAAAGGGAACAAATAAGAAATTGATTCTGTTTGATACGGGCGTATATCTGACACACTGCGGTCTGGATGCGGCATCACTTATGGCCTCCCAAATCTTCGATGAAATGAATCGTGGAAACATCGTAGAAATGGAAGTAGGACTGGAGCTGATCAAGTCATCTGATTCTCATACGGAATCTGACCTGTACTATTGGTACAGATCAGGAGCCAATGCTGAGGTTGATTATGTTATTCAGGCTGGAGGAAACATTCTGCCTATTGAAGTGAAAGCATCCGGAAAAGGAAGCATGCAGAGTCTCTGGAGCTATCTATCATCACACACGCTGTCACCCTTTGGAATCCGAGTTTCGTTGGAGAACTATGGATCATACGATGATATCCGTGTGTGCCCTGTGTATTCTGCACATAAAATCAGAGATATATCCATTTAATCAATGAATGTTCATTGCATATTTTAAGGTTTTGTCCGTAAACCAGATTTATGTTTTCCATCTACAGAATGAAAGGCATCGCAGAAGCAGCAGGGACGCCATCTTCAGGCAAATTTAACTGTCCCTGTTGGTTTGTTCAGAAGGCGAGCAACTTCGATCATCCTGACTTTTTCTTGTTTTTGAAGCAACTCGGTTATAAGTGTTGACTAACAGAATGATTTGTCCATCAAGGTATGCCTCCTTGTAGTAATCAGTGGCAGTTGCCACATTTCTCGCTACAAGGGCTTTTTTAATCGCGCCCATCCGTAGGGTGGAATCATAACGCGATCAAAAAAAGCCGCATATTTTGCGGCGTATGTCAATATACAAATTGTTACGTTTTTCTAAACACTATAAAAGCCAGAAGCGTTGATTTTCCTATACTTCTGGCATGCCTGTTAAGTTAATTGTCTAGATGCCATTGAGGGTCGTCCCTCCGTTCCGTATGCCATTGAGGGTCGTCCCTCCGTTCCGTCCCTCTGTTCCCCTGGAAGAGGCCGTTGGAATCAGCAGCAGCGATCCGCCGGCCACGCCCGAAGTGCCGCAGGCTGTAATATTTTTGTAAAATTATCAACAGGCAGCGGTTTTGAGAAAACATATCCCTGGAGATAATCGCAGCCGATTTCCGCCATTGCTTCGGCCATTTCCTGCGTTTCGATGCCCTCGGCTGTAATGCTGAAGCCCATCTGCCTGAATGCATGAACCAGCGAAGGAAGAAGGGCATCCCTGTCGTGAATATAATCCCATACAATTTTCATATCAAGCTTGATATTTGAAAACGCAATCTTTTTTACCTGATGGAGATTGGAAAAACCGGATCCGTAATCATCCAGCGCAAGCTGAAAACCAAACTGCCGGAGGCTTTCGATCTGCTTCTCCTGCTTCGAATAATTGATCATTGATTCTTCAGTGATCTCAAGATGAATCTGATTGGCAGAGACCCCGTATTCCGTGAGAATCGAAGAAAACAGGTCCGGCAGATTGCTGTGCATGCACTGGATCGGGGACAGGTTTACATTAATCCATCGAAGCCCCATCCCAAGGACGTCGCAATCCCTTATGACGGGCGGAATCAGCTCCCCACGATCATTTCTGAGCCGGGCCAGCGCCTCGGCGGCAACAATCTGCTGCGTATGACTGTCCACAATCGGCTGCAGGAATACTTCAACCGTATTGTGCTCAAGCGCCGTGTCCAGATACCGTTTGATTTCAATCTGCCTGTCAATCTGTCTTAATGTCTCCTCCGACATCAGCGTCTGTTCGATATCCGCGCTATCCCTGGCCTGATCCAGCGCATAGATCAATGTATTCACAATTCTGTCCGGGGAATCGGTCCGGTCAGCCAGCCTGATCTCCACGCAGGTTGCGCTAAGATTCAGATCAACACTCTCTGCCTGCCAGGGGGCCTGAAAACGTTCCAGAATCTTCTTGCGGACCTGTTCCCATTCCGTGTCTTCCGCGCCCGCGACACAAAAATTGCCGCCCCGCAGGTAGAACAAAAGGAGATCCGGAAACTGTTTTTTCAACCAGGCAATAATGAGCCCCAGCCCCTCATCCATCTGGATGCCGCCATACATGCTCCGTTCATCATTATAGTTCCGGATCGCGAACCCGAGAATCCGGCTGTCTTTCCGATGCTGAGGATCATCAAGCCAGTCGGTAAACGCTCTGGTGTTGAATGCGGGCCCCCGGTCGGTGATATACAGATCCGGGTTTTCAAAAGCAAGATAAATGACAAGAATCGCCAGCAGGCAGAATACGTTCATGACCAGATATTGCGGGAACAATATCCGCAAAACATTGCCGGCAATCAGGATCGCATGATATGCCATGGCGCTGATCAGCGCGCTTTTCCGGATGCTTTTCCGAAAACGGAATAACAGGCTGATCCCCAGAAGCAGAAAGGCAAATGAACTCAGGGCCAGGATCACATACAGCGGCCCCCGGTGATATCCCATTGCATCAACGGTATAGACGGCACCGGTCAGGGGACTGGTGACCACGATGGCTTCGCACACCAGCAAAATAAAATACGAAAGTGCTTTGGGCCATGTAAATCCAACCCTGTCCAGCTTAACCAGTACAGCTGTAAACCGGAGGAACAGAAAACTCCGGAGTATATACGCCAAAAAGAAGAGAAGGTTCAAAACTGAAACCAGCCATAACGGCAGGGAGTGATAGGCATTGTCCGCGCATGTCGCGAGAAAATCTGTAACGATTGTTGCGATATCCGAAACAAGCAGGAACAAGAATGCTCTGTTCAGCTGGTTCGGAAGCCG
>CACYHU010000213.1 GCA_902774215.1 uncultured Chloroflexota bacterium | reverse complement strand
ATACAAAACGTTAATTCGCTTCTCCCGGAGTTTTTCTCCGAAAGCGAAGCAGTTTTGTGCAAGTGGAATCAAAAGACCGGACATCCCGGTCTTTTTTTGTTTAATTCCCTTCCCCCAGGGACAAACCCTCCGGGGACAGATCCCGAAGGGGTCTGTCCCCGTCACCCGAGCTCAGCTTCCGCATTCCGCATTGGACTGTCCCCGTCTCCCGAACTTAATTGAATAAAAAACGGATGCGATACTGATTTTATTTTATAATAATAGGTAACTGTTAAGAACCTGATACCAAAAAGCACTTTTCCTGCGAAAGCGAGAGGACAGTTCCCTCCTCCGTCAGGAACCGTCCCCGGCAAGTTCTGAACAGATACTTATCAGTAAGTATGGTTAACAAGGTCGGTCTCAGGAAACAAGGCACAATATGGGCACCACATTTGACAGAAAGAAACTCAAACAGAAAGATAAAGCTCAGACTGTTCGATTGAAAAAACCGGAAAGGCAGACATTGCCCAACTCTCTCGTCATGCGCATCATGGAAGATCAGCAGGCGGAGAACGAAGCGGATAAGCTTTCTCAGGGCGTGACTTCCGCTACGCCGGACGCGCTGCGGGAAGAAATGGGCAGCCGCCTGGGTGCGGATTTTTCCAATGTGCAGTTCCACAGCGACTCACTCAGTATGAGCAGAAGCAAGGCCATGGGCGCACGTGCCTGGGCACAGGGCAGCGATATCTACTTCGGCAAAGGCGGCTTTGACCCGAAAGTCGCCGCCCACGAGCTGGTCCACACGGTTCAGCAGGGTGCGGTACACGGGAACGTCTCTGAGTCCATGCCTATGGGCGCGGTGCAGCTGCTTCCGGTCAAAGGGGAGAATGAGGATGACGCGGAGATCAAGCCCAATTATGCCCTGAAGGAATCAGATGTTCAGCAAATGCTGACACAGATCTTCAGTACGGATATGGGGAAAAAAGTCTACAACCGTATCGAAAAGACACTAAAGGAAACGATCAAAAAAGGCGCAGGGAAAAACTTTCCGTACACGAAGTCCAAAGGCATTGAATTTCTGGCAGTGGCTTCCGGAAAGGATTACAGCTCAAAAGGCGTCCTGAGCACGATCATGCAGAAAAATCTTTCCAGCAAAGATATCGCCAAGGATGTCGCTTATGAATATGAGCAGTATATCAATCTGATTTCCAAACGGATGGGTCCCTTCGGTCTGGAAGATGTTGCCATCAAGACAGAGCTCATCAGTCAGCCGCCCAGATACCAGCACGCGCCTGCTGAACACAAACGCGCTTATGACACCGAAATGCCTGAAGACAAAACCAGCAAAAAAGTCTTCAATCCCAATAACAACCCGGAGCTTGCAGCGATACAGAACAGGATCGACAAAGCCCCGGATGTGGAGACAGCCTACAGCGTCTTTGCCGCATATACCGGGAATACGGAAGGAAGTTATATCGATGAATACGGGATGGATCCGGACGTAAACCTTTTCAAAAATAAACTGAAACATATGGCCCGGGTCGTTTATGACTACCCTGAGCTGCGGAGCAACATCGGAGACATGAAAGTCACAGATCCGCAAAGCACCGCTTTGATGTCAACAAAAGGCGCTGCCGGCGGAATTTACAAAATCGACTTTTCTTATGATGCCTCTTATGACAGCAAAGGGGAAGCTGCAGAAAAGATTCGTGACAGAGACATTAAAATTTCACGGAATAACAGGAAATATAACACGTGGAGTATGGATACCGTCGGTACCCACGAGATGGGACATGCGGCGGTTTCGCTTCTTCCGGACAGTGATGATGTTGGCGACAGACTTGATGAGGAAAATAACTATATCCATGAGGATTCTATCCTCAAAACGGTGATCAGGAATACGGATGTCCTGACAGAAGACCAGAAGAAAGAAATCAAATACTATGACAAAAACAAAAAACTTAAGAATAATTCCGGTGTCCTGAAAGGCCAGATCGATCCGAAGGCAAGTAAATTTTATGAAAACGGTCTTACATCAAAATACGGTACCTATTCATCGGCCGAATTATTCGCTGAATCTTTCCATGATATCTACGCCAACGGCAAAAATGCCAAACCCCTGAGCAAGGAGATCGTGAAGGAATACGAAAAACGGCAGAGGAAGCTCACGGAAAAGAGATTTAAGAAAAAGGCGAAACGCGGCTTTTTCCGCAAGTTTATTGATTTGTTCAGGTTTTAACCCCCGGCGCCCCCGGGGACAGATCCTCCCGGGGACAGATCCCGCAGGGGTCTGTCCCCGCCTCCCGAGCACAGCTTCCCGGGCGGCAGCACCGGCGCTCCCGGGGTTCGTGATAAGGGAAACTGGCCCCTGCGGGACCAGTCTCCCAGCGTCCCCGTATAAAAAAACACCAATACCACAAATTCGAACATTTGTCAACCGCCAATATTGGCGGTTTTCTTTTCTGAATTTGCGGTGTATCCTTTGTTTATCAATGACACCCGGGGACGGTCCCCGCAGGGGCCCGTCCCCACAAAGTACCGTCAGCTGCACAGCTGCACGAAGCCGTGGGAAAGGGGCCTGGACCCGCCGGAAGACTAAACAAAGGAGGAGAGCTGAGATGAACATATCGGACATGATCAAAAACACGGCAGATCAGATCATCGAACCTGAAGCCGA
>CACYHU010000212.1 GCA_902774215.1 uncultured Chloroflexota bacterium | reverse complement strand
ATAGAGATGGAAACATCTCTATTTTTACCAATGCTTTGGTTACTTTTTCTTTTGATTTATCGTTTATCCCATAGTTACATTTTCTTTTGATTTACACCGACCAAAACAAGGAATTTATTCCAAATATTGACGGTCTGCAGTTCACATTACAGGAAATGATTTTCGGTTTCCTGTATTGTATCCGGCATCCGGAATTCTTATTCAATTATCCCTGACAAAAAGCAATCAGGGACTGTCTTATAAATGGACAGTCCCTGAATTGAGTTCCAGTCAAAGACGGTTTATTCTTCGGCCTGATCTCCGCTTTCGTACATCACTGCGGTTTCACCAATTTCAGCTGTCAGCAGTTCACCGTCGAGTGTCACATTGGTTTCACAGCTTTCGATAATGCTGTTTACTGCACGTCCGGCAACTGCGCCCGGCGTAACGGCCCCGATGATTTCAGCCTCAACTGAACAGTTGCTGATCTTGTAGGCAGTTTCCTTACCGTAATAATACAAACCGGTTCCGACCAGACCTCCAACGTGAGTAGCCCCGGGAACATTCATCTTCACTTTGACATGGCAGTTGTCAATAATGCCAGGATATTCACCGGCAATAATACCTTCTGTTTCGAGAGCAATATCACCGACCGAATGTGTGCCGCTGTATCCGCACAGACCGCCAATAGCGTGTCCTCCTTTTTCGGAAATGATCTCCACATCCGCGGTGCAGTTGGTCACTGAATCCATCATTTCCAGGCACCCTCTGATACCGCCAAGGCCGACCGGTTCGTTTCCTTCCGCTATGATCGTACCCTTCGCGTGAAAGTTATCCATGACTCCGCCAAAGCTTCCGCCGACGACTAGGCCTCCGCATTCCGCAATATCTTCCTGAATAATGCGTTCGGAAGAAAAGTCATTGTCTCCGAGGACCCTGATCGTAGTCCCTTCCACATTGCAGTTGTAAACAGATCCCATGGAACCGCCGGCAATGCCGCCGATGGCATTAACACCTGCGATTTCATTTTCACCTGAAAGATTCACATCATGGATTAACCCCATGTTATACCCGACAACACCGCCAATGGCCATGGAATAAATATCCGTACAATGGATCTGAACATTTTCAACGTTCAGGTTCGCGACCACGCCAAGACTCATCCCGAAAATTCCAGCACCCACAACAGGCTGATCGGTTGTGTAAGTCACATTGGAAATCGTATGTCCCTGCCCGTCTAAGGATCCCTGGAACATACAGGCATAATTGCTCATGTCGTTCACGTCCATGGTTCCGATCGGTTTCCAATCCACACCGCTGCAGTCAATGTCAGCGGTCAGGATAATATTCCATCCGGCATAGCCGCCCATGGAGCCATCAAGAACAGATTCCGCGAAAGAAAGCAGTTCATCCAGCGTCCCGATTTCCAAAACAGAAGCTTCTTCTGTCTGGCCGACCATGTTTCCCATGGTATCTGATAGGGTTTCCTGTGCCTGTACACCAATACACAGCGCAAAAACCATCACGATCGTTGCAAATAAAACTTTCAATTTTTTCATTTTTTTCTCCTTTTTTCTCTCTGCTGCCGCAGAGTAATTTAATTAGTAAATACTAACCTATGCGTAAAAAAAATTAGTTTTCAGGATTGAATAAATCATCCCACCCGCAGGTAAAAAAACGCTGCAGCTGTTGTATGTATTGTGCCGCATCAGCTTTTTCCATATCGTGACGCACGATTTCAAAGAACCCATGAACAAAAGAACTGCACAAAAGATGGATAAGCTGCGGTTTCGCACGTCCGGAAGTGATCACATCATTTCCGGTGTTCTCAATATACAGAAGGGTATATTTCTCGATGATATCAACAACTTCATCGAGAAAATATGCGAATCTTGTGCCTTCGCTGCAGCAGATCAGTAATCTGAATTCATTCCAATGATCATATATATAGTCAAGAATCGTCTGTATATAGCCATCGTATTCCTGATCAAAGGATTCGTCGTGAAACAGTCTTTTTTGTTCCTCTACAGATCTCAGGTGATAACCGCTGTTGTACGATTCAAACATTTCCTTGATTTCAGATGCACTCTGTTCAACGAGTTCCGCAAACAGACCTTCTTTATCTCCGTACCTTGTATAAACAGAGCGGGGTGTTGTCCCGGCATTTTCTGAAATTGTACGGAGAGATGCTCCTGTATAACCGTTGGACAGGAATTCCTCCAACGCACAGGACATCAATTTTTCCGATACACCTTCAACACGATTTGCCATAATTTCCTTCATCTGCAACACTGTTGCAAATATATCATCAACATGGATCTCTGTCAAGATTATTTTCTATTCCGGCTGATCTTTGTCCAAATCGATCATATAGAGAAAATGCTTTAAAGATTAAGGAAAAGCGGAATTATGACGTATTGCTGTCAAGTCCGAGATAGCGGGTACGAAGGAGCATTAATTACCCATAAAGTAACATTTTACAATAAGGTGATTTTTAACAAAAAATGAGCAAAATTTCGTTGATTATACTGAAATTTTGCTCATTTTTGCTTGAAAATGTGTAGTTTTTAACCAAAAAAGGTAACTTTTTGAAAAAGTTACCTTGTGCGGGAATGACGGGAGTTGTTCCCTGCTAAAATATACAAATTTTGCGAGTAATCCCTATAGTGATTTAATTATACCTGAAAAAATACATCCCAAAATGA
>CACYHU010000211.1 GCA_902774215.1 uncultured Chloroflexota bacterium | reverse complement strand
TTCAATGGACGGTCTGGTAAAATGCGCGTCAAAGAAGATCTGATCTCTGCCGTCATCAAACAGCAGCGTTGTCGTTCCAAAAAAGGTTATTTTCAACATTCTGATTTACCCCTCACCGTCTTCTTATCATAATTTCTCAGTACTGCGGTAAGCCGGGTTATTGCCTGACTTACCGCTTCTGTTTACCAACGCTCTTATATGGTGTATCGAGGACGCCTGTCTCATTGAGCGCTCTTACCATGCGATTTTCCGGCAGACCGACTGAAATATGTGACCACAGGCCCAGTCTGCCGCCTCGCATTACTTTTTGGCTTCTCTGATACTATTTGATGACCACAGGCCCAGTCTGCCGCCTCGCATTACTTTTTGGCTTCTCTGATACTATTTGATGTTGATGAACTTCCGGATAATGGCACCCTTTGCCTTCTTGAAACGTCGATTCTCTTTTACGGTCAGGCTGTCCAGATCCACCGGATAATGGGTCATGATCTCATAGCCGGTCTTCGTGACAAGCACCGTATCCGAATGGCGGAAGCCGCCGATGTCGTCAAAATACAGCGCCGGCTCAATGCTGATCACCATGTTCTCTTCCAGTACATGGTCGCCGCCCGCGCTCAGGAACGGCGCCTCGTGGTTGCCGAGGCCGATGCCGTGTCCGGTACGGTGGCGGATGGCATCTTCATATCCCAGCGACTTGAAGTAATCCTGTGTCGCCAGATCAATGTCCGCACACCTTGTGCCGGGTTTCACCATGGACAGGGCAATTTCTCTCGCCTTCATCATCTGGTCGAACAGCCTGCGATCCCGGTCGGAGGGCTCGCCCAGGAAGACCGTTCTCTCGTTTTCCGACGCATATCCGTTGACCCTGTTAAAGCTCATCAGGACAATCGGTCCGTCCCCCATCCGGCTTCCAAGATCCGGCAGACTGTGGGGCTGAGCGCTCTTGGGCGCAGGCCAAGCCGCGGTCAGAAAACTCGAGGTCATATAGTTAAAGTCCGTTGTTTTGACGACCCCGGTCTGGATATTGCGGGCGTGCATCGTCGCCTCAATTACGCTCTCGCCCCTGTACAGGCCTTCATGCAGCATCTTCATGCCGTAATCTGTCCATTTGCAGGCAAGGCGGATTGCGTTAATCTCGGACGCGTCCTTGACCAGCCGCATGGTATCAATATAGTCCACGATTACGGTTTTCTTTGCCTTGAGGCACTCGCGGTATACCGAGGGCATCGAGGGCTCGATGCCGATGACAGCTCCCTTGCCGATGTCTTTGTTGACATAGTCGTACCAGTTCTGCCCGTCAATCGAGGGATATTCAAAATACCAGTGAATCTCGCCGAAGCCCTCGACCTTCATCATGTGTTCGTATTCCAGTCTCGGCACCACAAGACTGGGCACTCCTTCCGGCCTGAGAATAATGATGAACGGCCTTTCCACCGGGTCATATGATGCGCCCGAAAGATAAAACACGGCATCCTTGGACGTAATCAGCATGGCGTCCAGGCCCTGCTCGCCGATGTACTTCTGCAGGCGTTCTACCCTTTTTTGTCTGTAATAATCCATTGTGTATCCTCCCTCATTCTCTTTGAAGTCCGAAACAGCTTTGACTTGTCGTTTTCCGCTGTCTATAGTATACTTATAAAATAATCCGATATGTTATAGGATTTTCTGATTCTTTTATTTGATTATCCGATAACAAATCACTGGGAGGACTGCATTCATGAAAACAGAACAGATTCGTCTGGTGCTGGCCATCGCTCGCGAAAAATCCATAAATAAAGCCGCCGCTTCGCTGTATCTTTCACAGCCGACCGCAAGCAGTATGCTGAAGGCGCTGGAAGCGGAACTGGGATACCCGCTTTTCCGACGTACCAGAACTGGCATGCTGCTGACCGAGGAAGGCTGTGAGTTTCTAGAATACGCGGGGGCAATCAATCGTTCGCTGCAGGCAATTTCCCAGATCCGGCAACCCGTAAAGCGGATAGACTTCCATGTGCTCTCCCTCCGTTTTGATTTTTCCGAACTGGCTTTTGAGAGGATCTGTGAAAAATACTGTTCCGGAACAAATGCCGTAGATTTCAGCTTTCAGGTCGTCGGCGATACGGAAGAAGCCATCAGGATGATTGAACGCGGCAGCGGGGACGCCGCCGTCGTCATCTGCAGGGAGAACCTGTACGAATCGAATGTCCGCAGCGCGGTCAGACAGCACCTGGAAACGGCGCTGATCGGAAAAAGCAGGCTGGAGATGACCTGCCGGAGAGGGCATCCCATTCTTCAGGGCGGAGGCATTGCGCTCGACCTTCTGGGCAGGTACCCCTGCTTTACCAGCATCCACACCTCCAGTTCCGAGATGTATGCCCCGCATCTGCTCACCAAATACGGAATTGAGCTCCAGAGCAGCATTTCCCTGGAGCCCAGTGCGGTCAGATATCGGCTTCTGCGGAAGACAGACGGGTTTCTGATCAGCATGCCGATCTCGGATGAGATCAAGGCGGAATATGATTTTGAGTCCGTCAGTATCCCCGATTCGGATATCGCCGTCTTTGCGATCTATCGCAGAGATCCTCAAAAAGACGGTTTCATCCGGGAATACCTTGAGCTATGTAAAGCGCCGGCATTATAACCTGATCACCCTGATCAAACTGCCGGGCTTGCCGCAATATTATGTCAACCGTTTTACCCCACCCCCATGAAAAATCCGGTATTTTTTACCCCGGGGTAAAATTACAGACTTTCAAGAACTTTTACATAAAACTGGGGTAAAATAATCTGTACTTTTCATGATAATTTGGATGGGTATAGGCCGTAGAGGCCCTGTTTCTGGGGCTTTACGGCGATAGGCCATACGACCAGAAAACGCAGTAGCACGCCTGATTGTTAGTCTTTGTAAGATGTATCTAACGTCCAGTAATCTTCTATATTCCCACGATCCCAAAGATTTCGTCGATGATATGTAGTCTTTCAATTCTTCATATGTACAAAACCCCGGCTGCATCGCAGTGAAGCTGTTACACTTCGCCGCTTTGCAGCCGGGGTTTTCTAATAATCTGGTTTGATCTTTCTCCATATTATGTCAACCATTTTACCCCACCCTTTTTGGGGCAGCTCTGCAACGCCCCCCGGGTAATATATCAGGCAAAATGGAATAATTACACGAAACTGGGGTAATCCGAAGCCCGTTTTTCATGTACTGAAGAGAGGCCAACAGCCCGAGGTTTGCATAATGTTTTCCGTTCCATCCTGCTTTCTCCCCTTCGTGTGATTGTTTTATGAAAAATCTTGTGATATAGTACAATCATATATTGGAGGAATACTGGCTCACTCTAAAATCTTGTGGGAGGCAAAGGCTGGGCACACCTCCCGCTGTAGTGTGGTATACGATAGCCATTGTACTTCAGAAAGGAATGACCACGCTATGCTTTTACGTTCAAGACCTACAGAATACTCTCTGGCAGATGTACCGGATGAAGACAAAGCAATCATAAGGGATCAGATCACGAAGGATAACAGGAAATTCGTGATCATCTGGGCGAGTGCCGAGTCGATCTACTGGATCTTTGATTTGATAATGTCGATGTATAAGAACGACTTTTTTCTATGCCGCAAAGCCTATGCCGGAGCTTTGATCGTCTGCTTGGCAGCCCTGATGATAACCGTTCTGTTTTCTGGAAAAAATCTCAAATTGGTTCCATTGACAGCAGTCATGACAGAGGTTGCTCTTCTCGGTGCTGGAATCGGGATCGCATGCTATCAGGATGCGAGGACAATCGTTATCTTTGCTGCCGTTCTGATTGTTCCGGTGATGTACATCAGCAAAACACTGCCAACGGTGATCCTTTTCGTAATCAATGCCATAGTGTTCGCAATCATCGGATCACAGGTAATGAGTCCTGAAACCTACTCATGGACTTTTATGAATCTGATCATCTTTTCAACAGTCGGGATACTGATTGGGCACTTTGTAGATACTTCCAGATTTGAAAGGTACGTCTATGCACGTTCCGTCGAGAAACTGGCCGATATACAGATGAGATACGCATATTATGACCCGATGACCGGTCTGAAGAACAGACGCGCATACGAAGAGCATCTGCAGAGTCTTGGGGATGATTTACCGAAGGATCTGTGCATTGTCATGGCAGACATCAACGGACTTAAGACAGCAAATGATACGATAGGCCATGAAGCCGGTGACGAGCTCATCATCAGCGCAGCTGAATGTCTGCAGCAGGTATTCAGTATGACAGACAGCGTGTATCGTATCGGTGGGGACGAGTTCTGTGTGATTATGAACGGAAGTCTGGAGGAAGCGGAACGATGCATTCAACGACTGGAAGAGATAACAGCAAACAGAAAGGGACAGTACATAGATTGCGTTTCAATTTCCTGCGGAGCCGAATCAAGCCAGAATTACTCCGATTTAGATGCTGTCATACAGGAAGCAGATCGAAAGATGTATGAGAGCAAGAATCAATACTATATTACCAGCGGAAAGGACAGAAGAAAGCAATAATACTAAGCGTGAATAATTCAGGGTA
>CACYHU010000210.1 GCA_902774215.1 uncultured Chloroflexota bacterium | reverse complement strand
CTCTCCAAGCTTGAGGTCTACAAAAATGGATTTCACGCCGGCCATGCTGTCGGAAGCCGTACCGACGAAGGTCACATTTCCCCTGTAGGCATTTCCCGGACCTTTTGTTCCCTCAACTCTGACGCCCACGCTTTCCGGAGATGTCTGATCGATCCGGATGTTTTCGGATTTTTTCGTGCTGGTATCTCCCAGTGTGGAAAGAGCCCAGAAATCAACAGACCGGTTCTGCTCTCCGCTGAAGCTGACAGATCCGGTTTCGGTATGTCCGCCTCCCTTTGACAGATGATGCCCGTCACTTGATTCGAATCCGCTGATCCCCTTCCATTCGTCTTTCCCGGTAAGGTTTACCGTTACTTCTCCCCTGCACCAGTTATTCGCCCCGAATCCCGTAGTACAGGCAGGACTTGTAGTAATGGTCGCGTCAGGATGGTTGGCGGAGACTGTTTCGGTTTTTGTACAGTCATACTCCCGGGAACAGGTGCCGTAGGACATACAGCATCCGATATCCCATGGATTGGAACCGCAGGGTTCATCGCTCCACCAGGTACAGCAGCTGTATTCCTCAGAACATGTGCCCGGAACCTCGACCTCATATGAATACCGTCTGGCCCCGCTGTTCGGCCCCGTGTACTCAGCAGATGCCGGAATCAGTATCTGCAAAGCCAATACCGTGATCAGCAGGATTAATAATGGTTTTCTGTGTTTCATATACTTTATTCCTTACTTTATTGGACTCGGTCCGAAGCAGGGAAGCTCCGGACCGGTGAAGGAAAATATACAAAACACGGAGAAGAATAATTCAGAGCGGCTTGAGCGGATCGAAATCAGGGTCTCCATAAGCCCAGTTCAGATCAAGCCAATCCTGAAAATGGTCTCTTTCAGGTTCTTTTGCGAAAAAATCAGCATCTTGGTTCCCATCGTATGATCCCCATCCAGGCTGCTTATCCATATCGTTCCAGTCAAACCAGCTGTGTTTATTCTTCTTGTCATCAAATAATCCAAACATGCGCCATTTATCCTTTCTGCTGTCTTTTCAAAATTTATTTCCAATAATAATTATGGGAAAACAGTTTGAAACCGGTTTGACATAAAAAAGCCTGCGGAATGGTAAATATATATCCACAGGCTTGGCAGGATGGTAAAAAGAAAGCGTCTACTTGTTTCCGCTCATTTTATTATGGATTGCCTGCCACCGGCAGAGCTCATGTTCAGTGCTGTTGATGATGGCAATAATCTCAGATTCCTTCCTGTGTTTGATCAGGGCAATGCTTTTGTTGGAATAAACGGCTCCGCTGCCGTACATCCCGAGATGCATCAGCATAATGTCCCGCGTATCAGAATCCGGGATCATCCTGATCAGTCCCGCAAGCATTTCATGCTGAATATTCACATTCGCTTCTTCTTCGATGTTCGTTGATGAAGCGATCGTTTCATGGTAAGACTGGTCGTCATCATCTTCATCAAAGAAGCTCGCGTCCATGGACATGATTTTTTGCTGGTCGAGCTCGCGGATAAAAACAACTTCTTCCTCGGACAGCCCTGTCATTTCAGCAATTGCTGCAGAAGTAAGCGTGCCGTCTGTTTCAGCTTCGATCTTGTGGACCAGTCTGGCACGGGAATGAGCGGACGCGGGTTTGCGGATGGCATCGCTCTTATCTTCGATGGCTCGACGAATGGTTTGTCCGATCCAAAATGCTGCGTAAGTTGAGAATTTACAATCAGCTTTAGGATCATAGCGTTCCGCGGCTTTCATAACACCCATCAAGGCTTCCTGTGAAATGTCATCCAGAGAAAGACCGATATCGGGATATTTTGATGCGTATTTGTTAGCGAAATAGATTCCCAGCGGAATATTGCAGAGGATCAGTCTTTTCAGAGCCTTTTCACCTTCCGAACAAATAAGCTGCTCCTCCTGGGAAAGACAGCAGTTTTTCTTTTTCGCTGCAAGTGCTTTTCCTGACTGTATTTTCTCTCCAAGCACCTTTTCTTCATCCGCGCTTAACCTGGTCTGCGGGTTATGCTGAAGCCAAACTTTATAAAAATCTTCCATTATGTTCTCCTTATAAATTACTAAAACAGTGAAGCCTGTATCGGTTCACCGGTGATTTCTGCTATTTGCTGTTTTTGCGCATCGGAATAGCTGATGATGTGGATCTGATGTGAAATAGAATTCGGGTGGGATCGAGTGGCGTAATCGAGCATCTGCCACGCGTATGAATCTTCTGAATCGTCAGAAAGATCGGTAATAAAAATGATATGAAGGCATTGGTCGATGATGAAATGATCTCTGTTTATTCTGGCTTCTTCGTAAGAACGCCCGCTGATTACCTTTGAGTAATCCGTACTTTTCATGAACGTATAGGAAACAAATCCCCGTAAAGCAGGATCAACTTCAGAAATCCAATGAGATGACTGCTGGATATGAACAATCCTGATACAGTTATTGTTTTGTTTGCGTTCAACAAAATACTCGGCAGCAGCCGAATCTGCTCCATAAGTGAGACCGGTATAAAGAGTAGTGATGCCGGCTTCGATGGCTTCATCGAGATAGTCCCAAAGTTTTGATTTCAGATAGATTTCCCCAATGTTCATCATTTCAGGAAAGTCGGAAAAAACTGCGATACGGTGTGTAAACCTGTCTATCACATCTTTTGGCTTTCCGGAAAGATTCGACGATAGATATTCATATACTGTCTGGTCTGTTTCCATTTTTTGTTCTCCAAACATATATATACAAAA
>CACYHU010000209.1 GCA_902774215.1 uncultured Chloroflexota bacterium | reverse complement strand
TACGGCATTCGGAGCAGTATCCGGAAACAAATCAATATGGATATCGCCTGCATCAGTTTCCAAAATGGCTGTATAGGATTTCATATTCTTCCAGATCAAGTGCGTCATTTTTTATTTCATCAAGGTAGATACTTCCATCTATTTCAAGGTCTGAGAATTTATCACAAACTTTTGGATATACAGGGCCATACTGCCATGCCTGACAGTCATCAGCAAACATACGATATAATTCTTTATGCGCTAGCGGATAGGAATATCCGTGAAGGATATTGTAAAGGCACACACAGCAATCCATATTGAAAAGTTAGTCTGTCAAACTAATATCTGCTGGTTCGAGTCCAGCTAACGGGATCGGCGCCCGACCCGGAAGCCGTGGTGGCAGTTTAAAAAGTGCCTTGTTTTTTACAAAATAAGCCTCTCAATCTGAGAGGCTATTCGCTTTAATGCATGTCGTGTTCAAATACAGATCGATCTCCTATAATGATTCATGCCGCAGAGAACTGGGATTTACTGCATAATCAGGTTCCGTGTTTCGCTATCCCTATGATAAAATAGAAAACGGTGGAAATATGTCTCAAATCACAAAAAGAGCTCTCGAGCAATCTCTAAAGAATCTTCTGCTTCAAAAGCCGCTGACAAAAATTACCGTAAGTGATATAACCGATGATTGCGGCGTTAATCGTATGACTTTTTATTATCACTTCAAGGATATTTATGATCTGATAGAATGGTCATGTCTGGAAGACGCAAAAAGGGCACTTGAGCAGAATAAGACTTATGATACCTGGCAGCAGGGATTTCTACAGATTTTTTACGCGGTACGGGAAAACAAGCCATTCATAATAAATGTCTATCAATGTGTGGATAGGGCACAGGTTGAAAAATACCTGAAACCGCTTACCGATAATCTCCTTATGGGTGTTATCGAAGAAGTCTCCGGTCAAATGAGTGTACGTGATGAAGATAAGGTATTCATTGCCCGTGTTTATTCTTATGTTTTTGTAGGACTGATGCTGGATTGGATCAAAGACGGCATGCAAGAAGAGCCGGAGATCATTGTCGAAAAACTTGCGCTGGTTATCCAGAATGCTTTTACGGATGCGCTGCACCGCTTCAGCATTTAGTTTTTATCAAATTTTCCCTTTTGATAAAAAAATATACAACATTTATACATCTGATAAAAAAATAATCAGAAGGCTTTGGCTGTCTATTGGAATTCTGCTGAAAACCTCTATACTCTGACATATAAGAATTCGTTCTGCAAAGATCATTCTTAATCATAACAAATTGCTATGGAGGAAAAATGTATTACTCAGCAGGTACTTACGAGTCATTTGCTCATCCTGAAAAGCCAAAGGATGTTGACAATAAATCAGCATATATTATCGGAACCGGACTGGCAGGTCTTTCAGCTGCGTTTTACCTGGTCCGGGATGGCCAAATGAAAGGTGAACATATTCATCTGCTCGAAAAACTTGATCTTGCCGGCGGCAGCTGTGACGGAAGAAAAGATATAACCAAAGGATTCTTCATGCGTGGCGGGCGTGAAATGGACAACCACTTTGAATGTATGTGGGACATGTTCCGGGATGTTCCTTCCATCGAAACACCGGAGATTTCCGTTCTGGATGAATATTACTGGCTGAACAAACATGACCCGAATTATTCATTATGCCGGGCAACGGTAAACTGCGGTGAAGATGCTCATACCGATAGAAAATTTGAGCTGGATAAGGAATCCGCACTGGCGATTTCAAAGCTGTTCATCACACCTGAAAAGGAGCTTGAAGGGGAAAGGATTTCCGATGTACTCCCAGCGTCTTTCTGGAATACAAATTTTTGGCTTTACTGGCAGACAATGTTTGCTTTCCAGCGATGGTCAAGTGCTTTGGAAATGAAACGGTATCTTTGCCGATATGTGCATCATATTGACGGCCTGCCGGATTTCAGCGCATTACGGTTTACAAAATACAACCAATATGAAAGCATGATACTGCCACTGACAGAATATCTCAAATCACATGGTGTAAAAATCGAATATGGGATCGACGTGAAAAATGTTATTATAGACACATTCGGCGATAAACACACAGCCCGGCAGATCATTTATGTCAAAGATGGGGAACAGAAATCAATTGACCTGATCGAAGATGACCTGGTTTTTATCACAAATGGCTGTTGTACCGATACATCCTGTTATGGAGATCAGGAACATGCCCCGGATTTGTCAGAAATCAAAAACGGAGCAGGAGAATCCTGGGACCTGTGGAAAAATATTGCACATCAGGCCGGAAATGGAGAATTCGGAAATCCGTCTGTCTTTTGCAGCGATTTTGAGGCAACGAACTGGATGAGTGCGACCGTTGCGACCGAAAACGAAGAAATCATTCAGCATGTCATGAAGATTTGCAAGAGAGATCCCCGTGAAGGGAAAGTAACCACAGGCGGTATCGTGACCGTAAAAGACAGTACGGAGAATTGGTACCTTTCCTGGACGATCAACCGCCAGCCACAATTCAAAACACAGGACAAAAACACTGTGCTGATCTGGCTATATTCCCTCAATACAAATAAGCCGGGCAACTTTGTGAAAAAAGCCATGCGGGATTGCACCGGAGCGGAAATCTGTGAAGAATGGCTATACCACATCGGAATTCCCACAGGCAAAATTCATCAACTTGCAAAAAACGAATGCAATACAACTTCTTGTTTTATGCCTTATATTAATGCCTTTTTCCAG
>CACYHU010000208.1 GCA_902774215.1 uncultured Chloroflexota bacterium | reverse complement strand
CCGTCTACATAGATCGTTCCGAGACCATTGCCCATTCCCATTCCGGCGGAAGTATAACCAAACAACGCGGCTTCCATGGTGATGTTGTTTTCAGAAAACTTATTACTGGTTTTGGCATTGTAGCTGTCCGCGTCCAGACCTTCCAGTTCAACACCGATCCCGAAGGCTTCCAGCTGTGTTTTGATGATTTCCGCACAGCTTAGCTGGTTATCACGGTCGGCGCGGAAGGTAAGAGTAAAGTGAAGCGCTTCGCCGTCACTGCTGACAAACTGACCTGCCTCACTGCGGGTAAATCCTGCGGCCTGAAGAAGCGTTTCAGCCTTTTCGATGTCCTGCCCGAGCATTTCTGTTTCTTTATAGCCAATGGTGGCCGCTGGAACAAACCCGCCATTCGGAATGTTTGCGAATTTGCTCCCGACGTAATCACGGAAAATCTCATAATTCAGCGCATAGGTTACAGCCAAACGAACATTTTTATCACTGAAAGGTCCTTTTGCGTTATTGAATGCCAGAACAGCGGGATTGTTGCTGGCGTCCACACTGATCAGACGGATATTTTCGGAAGCAGCAAGAACGTCCTGGTAAGATGCCGCGATCCCCGTGGAATAGATCCAGACCATGTCAATATCACCGGATTCCAGCGCCATATACATGGTATCCGGATTATCAAACAGCCGATAAAGAAGGCGGTCTGCATGGACCGGTTCAGGATAGTATTCATTGGGAACAAAACTGATCGTTCCGGCATCTTTGTTGAACGATTCAAAAACGTAAGGACCATATCCGAAACGCAGTTCTTCTTCGCTGAGGGAATCTTTTCCTGCATATACATGTTTCGGCAGCAGCCGGAAACTGTTCATATTTCCCAGTTCCCGGACATTTGCGGAAGCAAGCGTCAGGGAGATACTGCGTTTATCTTCGGAAAGTTCATACCCGGCATATTTTGCCTTCGTAACTTTCCCGTCTTCAGCGGTCTGATCGATCAGGTTTGCGCTGCCGTTCTGATCTTCATATTCCAGGGTGAAGAGAATATCTTCAGCGGTCACATCCGTCCCATCCTGCCATTTCATACCATCAAGGATCGTATATGTCCAGGTGATGCCGTCGTTTGTCGCCCAGTCAGCCACCTGCGGATGGAACACACCGTTTGTATCCTGACGGACCAGGGGAATATGTGTCGTACCGGAAAGGAGCATTTCGTAGTTATATTCTCCGATGACGGCTGATTCGATCGCTGCGGTTGTCCCAATGGTGATCTGCGGGATCTCCGCTGCCGTGACGATCCCGGTGCCGGCAAAAAGGCAAAGGACCAAAAACAATGATACAAAAAGTTTTTTATTCATTAGATCTCCTTTTGTTCCTCCGAATCCGAAGGGAGTAACCTGAATTTTGTATGATCGATCTCGTAAATCCGATCGCATGTTGCTTTCACAAGGTCATCTGCGTGACTGATCAGCAGTATTGAGCGTCCCTGCGCGGTCTGAATCCGTTTTACCAGCCCAATGATGTTGGCCTGGGTGGAAACATCAAGCATGGAAGTCGCTTCATCCAGAATCAGCAGCTCCGGTTTGAACAACAGGCAGCGGGCAATCACAGTCCGCTGTGCTTCACCTCCGGAAATTTGATGAGGGAACTGCTGGAGGATTTCCATGGTGAGTCCAACCTCACGGGCTGTGTTTTCGATCAAATTGTCGGTTTCTTTTCCATATGAGGCAAAATGATGATAATGGATAATCTCACGAAATCCACTGATCAGTTTTTGTCTCGGATCCAAAGATGAGAACGGATGCTGGCTGACCATCTGGATCGTCAGCCCTTCCGTGCGCTTGTATGTATTGTTCACCCAGAGAGCTGCTCCGTTTCGATAAATATTTCCGCTGTCCGGGGAAATGATCCCGCACATGATCCGGGCAAGGGTCGTTTTTCCGATCCCGCTTTTTCCGCTGAGTCCGACGATTTGTCCTTCCGGGATCAGGAAAGACGCATCGGAAAGAATGACTCTGTTTCCAAAAGATTTGCATATTCCTTTCCCTTCGATCATAGCACACACCGCCATTGGGAATTGCCGTCTGTTTTCAATGGGATCTCCGCGCGGCATTTCTGTTCTGCATATTGGCACCGGTTATAAAAGGGACAATCAGAGCTGCCCTCCCGCAAAACCGGTGTTTGGTGCATGCCGTTTTCCACCAAGGCTCCTTTCAGGGCTTTGGTATAAGGATGCTTCGGTCTGTCAAAAACGATCGCGGAAGAGCCGCTTTCGATAAACTTTCCTCCGCAGAGAACCAACACCCTGCTGCACATTTCCGCAGCGGTAATATCATGTGTGATCAGCATGCGGGCTGCTTTTGGGAAAAGAAGGTGAATATGCTGTAAAAAGCGGTTTTTTGTTTCCGGATCCAATCCGTTCGTCGGTTCGTCCGCGATCAGCAGTTTCGCATTTGAACAGGCGGAAATCGCAATTGTCACACGCTGAGCTTCACCGCCGGAAAGCTGAAAGGGATATTTGTCCATAAAATTTTCCGGGGGATTCAGCCCGGAAAGACAAAGTTTTTCAGCCGCGGCTGTTTCCCGGTTCTTACCGGATATGCCAAGTTTTTCAAGATTATCAGAAAGCTGGTCTTTTACCTTTCGGGAGGGATTCAGATAATCCATTCCGTTCTGAGGAATATAGACGATTCCGTTCTTCTGTACAACATTTTGAGGCAGCAATCCCATGATGGAAAGTGCGGTCATGGTCTTTCCTGATCCTGTTTCCCCTATCAGCGCGAGGCTCTCCCCTTCTTCCAACGAAAAGGAAATGTCATTCACAAGCGCTTTTGTGCTTTTCCGGCGCTGTGCGATGATTTGTCCGCTGCTGTAGGAAAGAATCGGTACGTTCATTGTATGTTCCATGTGATCATCGCAAGATGAAGTTCGCTTGATTCGATCAGAGCCCCATCGACGACATGCTCTTCCCAATATTGTGACAGATAAGGCATGAAACTGGCTTCCGGAACTCCGAATATCGGGAGATAGGAACAATATCGGGCAAAGAATTTTTCTCTGGAAATTTCAGATGTATAACTGATCGTCCTGCAGGCAATTTCCGGGTAACGGTTAAGATAATACAGGATCTGATAAAAAGTCAGCGCATCACCGATCATCCCGTCCGGTTTTACAGACAGGCCGCTGAGAATGGCTTTTCTGTGA
>CACYHU010000207.1:2300-5405 GCA_902774215.1 uncultured Chloroflexota bacterium | reverse complement strand
TTATTCCATGATCGAAACCGCAAAAGAAAACGCACTCGATCCATTCCTTTATCTTACCTGGCTCCTGAAAAGAGCGCCATACCTGAATTTGAAAAGTACACCTGATATCGATAAACTCCTCCCTGAAAACGCTCCTTCCGATTGTTATTCACAGAAAAATTGATTCACGTCCCCTATTTGACGCTTACCATTATTCAATCCATGTCACGAAAAGGCAACTGTTATGATAATTGCATTATGGAAACTTTCTTTGGCAGAATGAAAAATGAAATGTTTTATGGATTTGAGAATCTATATCAAACATTTGAAGAATTCTCAAAAGCTGTTGATGAATATATTGACTACTATAACAACAAACGGATCCAAAAGAAAAATAAGTGGATGCCCCCTGTAGCTTTTAGAGAGGCATCCTTGAATTTTTCTGTGTTATAGTTAAATTATTCAAAAATTGTCCAGAAAATTGGGTACATATCAGTCTGAATTCTTATTTCTCTGCCGGGGTGGCGGAGATTACTCTTCTGTTTGCGTAGCCGCCTTCGGGGAGTTCGGTTTCGCAGGTGATGAGGAGGAGGGTGTTGGGGTCTCTTCCTGCTATGGCTTCGAGGGTCTTGAAATCGGCCGGATCGATCAGTTGGTTGGTGCTTACCTGATAGCGTTGGATGTTGCCCTCTGCGGTGCGGATGAAGATCCTGTCCTGCGGTTCCAGTTCGGAGAGGCGGGCGAAGGGGCCGTACTCTCTTTCGTTCAGGGTGTTGTGGCTGGCGATCAGGCTCACGCCTTCGCCCGGCAGGGGGCTGCCTTCCAGGACGCCTGCCTTTACTCCCAGCCATTCCGCCGCCCAGGTGTCTCCCTGCCGCGGCATTACGGTCAGCGCCGCTTCCACGCCGAAGCGGGGGATCTGGAGGCTCAGCGGCAGGTCCTGATATACGATCCCTTCGGGGCGGACAGAGAGCGCCGTCCGGTACCGGGATGAGAAGCCCGTGTTCGGCAGGACCATCTCATCCGGGAAGAGGCGGAAGAAACTCATGCCCCTCCGTTCCACGATCTCCCAGGAGGCGGAGCGGGTCCCGGAATAGCGGCTGCCGCTGACGGATTTTGCCGCGGTGCCCGAGGACTCAGCCTTGTTGTCCGCGGTGACGGTGACCGTGTAGGTCCCCGGTTCGACCGCGGCGGTGACGGACCTGGCCGGGTCCAGTTCAAAATCGACGCCCTCCACCAGGGCTTCCCCTGTCTCCTCGTCAAACAATTGATAGGTGACGGTTTTCAGTGTCCCGTCATATTCATAGGATTCGGGGATCAGGGTCATGCGGATGCTCGGGTCACTGAGCGGTTTGGCCGGAATTTCCTTCCATTGGGCATAGAGCGTCAGGTTCCCGGTGCTGCCCCGGGATACGGTGACAGCCGGCGTGGCATCGCTCAGTCCCGTGCCCGTCCAGCCGAGGAATTCGTGGCCTTCGCGGACCGGGTTGACCAGGGTGAAGCTCTCACTTTCGACCGTATAAGTATCGGGGTTGCTTTTCCCATGTGGCAGGGTTCCGCCGTTCAGCTCATACGCGAGCGTATAGGTGATGATTTTATAAGAAGAAACGCTGAGGGTCACGTCTCTCGCGGGCATTGTGAAAGAATATACATCACTGACCGGATCGATGGATGTGCCGTTCCAGCTCGCATCGACAGCATATCCCGCCGGAACATTCAGGGTAACAGTGCTGTCCTGTTCATAATAATCAACGCCATAGTGCGTGTGTTTTTCCGGTTCTGCGCTGAAGGTGATGACAGGATCAACAGAATTGACAGTGATCGTGGAGATGACTTTCGAATCATATTTCGATACAATATCATCCCAATCATACATATTATTCCAGTATTTTTCGTTCCGGAGGAAAAATTTACAGCCGTCAGGGATAGATTGAAACGCATAAAGGGCAAACAACTCTGGTGGAGTCTCAGTCAGGACTGTTACCGATTTCAGGCCGCTGCAATCTCGAAAGGCATCTTCGTCGATGGTCGTCACACCTGCCGGAATGATTACCTCTGTCAGGCCGCTGCAGCTTTGAAAGGCAGCAATACCGATAGTCGTTACACCTGCCGGAATGATCACCTCTGTCAGGCCGCTGCAATCTCGAAAGGCATTTTCGTCGATGGTCGTCACACCTGCCGGAATGTCTATCGATGTCAGGCCTTTGCAGCCTATAAAGGCAGCATAGCCGATAGTCGTTACCCCTGCCGGAATGCTGTAGCTGCTGCCGTTTTTACCCTCCGGATATCTGATAAGGGTTTGGTTTTCCCCGTCTTTACTGAAAAGGACACCGTCAACTGCTTTGTAATCCGGATTTTTCGGATCCACGGTGATCGATTCCAGTTTAAGGCAATTTTCAAAGAGACTTCTGCCGATGGACGTTACACCCGCGGGAATATGGAAATCCGCCAAGGCATGGCAATTATGGAAGGCGTAATTACCGATCGTGTCCAGCTGGCTGTTTTCTTCGATTATGACAGGATTCAGGCTGTAGCACGAGAAAAATGCGACATTCCCGATCTTCGTCACGGAGGAGCCGATAGTGACGGATCCCAGCGCAGAGCATTGATAAAAAGCCCAATTGCCGATGCTCGTCACACCATTTATGACCGCGTTCTTGATCGAATCTCTTTGATTATACCAGGGGGTCACATAGTAGGGAAAGCTATAATCATCCATCGGCCCGCTGCCGGTGATGGTCAGGGTCCCGGTTGAGGAGGTAAAGCTCCAGGTACAGTCATCGCCACAGGTTCCGTCTTCATCAGCAAAGACGGTGCCCTGCAGGGTGAAGAGGAACAGCAGTGCCGGCAGCAGCAGGCAGAAAAGGGTGCGGGGAAGTTTTTTCGTGAGGGACAGATGTTTCGACATATTTATCAGTTCTCCTTTGGTTTCAGGCGTCAGACGCCGGCAGCGGTCCGGAAACGGAATAAATTTTTATACGGGTACAATTATAACAGGAAAAAGGGAGGATCAAGGATCGAGGATCCGGACGGTTATCCCGCGCGCGCAGCGGCGGCGGGGGCGAAGCTCCCGCTCCGCATCTGAAACAGGCGAAGCCTGTACCTCTCGGAGCGGGTTCCGAACCG
>CACYHU010000207.1:0-2267 GCA_902774215.1 uncultured Chloroflexota bacterium | reverse complement strand
GGGTCAGGGGGACGTATGCATCTGACCCAAACCCGGGTCAGATGTGTACGTCCCCACAATACCATCACCTGATCAAGGGTAAAAAAAACAGTTCCCGGTTGCAGGGTCGATACCGGGTGGCAATTCCGAATTCCACATTCAGCATTAGCTTGGCACAGGCTTCTTATTGCCGAGACGTACACAACTGTCCCTGACGGGACAGCTTGCATACGTCCCGCAGACCCTCGCGGGTCAGATGATTCCGTATTCCGCATTGGGCATTGAGCCTGTACCGGCGGAGGACGGCCGGTTTCACAGCGGAGCCCACGGCGCTCATGAAAAGGGGTCCAGGCCCGCAAGCAGATCAGGTCCCCGGCGCGGCGGCTTTACCAGGGGGACAGTTCCGCGGGCCGGTTGGCGCTTGAGAGGATCGGTTTCCGCCCGTGCCCGCGTAACCGTCCCCCGTCAGGGCTGCATTTTTACAGCGGTTCTGCGAGGATCACGCGGCGGTTGAGATAGCCGCCTTCAACAGATTCATCTTCACAGGTGATGAGTACCAGCGCATTCGCCCGTACTTCTTCTGCTATCTCCGCAAATCCGTCCGATGCGATCTTGTAATTGCCATAGACCTGATATGTCCGCATATTGTTCCGGGCATCGGTAACCATCACACGGGCACCATCCTCCAGCGAATCAAGGAAGAGAAAAGGTCCTGTCTCAGTGGTATTCAGATGGTTATGTCCCGCCAGCACCGAGATACCCCTGCCCGGCAGGCTGCTCTGCTCCAGCAAACCGATGGAGCTGCCAAGCCATTCGACAGGATATTCGTTATCCACATTCGGAACGGTGACGATGGATCCCGAAACACCCAGCTCCGGGATCTGCAGCGTCAGTCCGGTCGTTCCGTAGGACAATCCCTGCGGGCGGGCGGGAAGGGCTGTCACATGCGAAGCAGAGAAACCCGTTTCCGGCAGTTTGACATCATGCAGCCAGTGCAGATCACCGATACGGTAAAAGTCCATATGATGCACCGGGGTGACCGGTTCCGGCGCGGTATATTCCGGCACGGTCAGTTCAAGATCCGCGGAAGCCAGCACGGCTCCCGCCGCTTTCACCCGGATCCTGTAATCCCCGGCTGCCAGACCGCTGATTTCGGCTTCGCCGGCGTGAACATCCGTATAAACGCTCTCTGCCGCGGGCCGGTATTCATAGCGGATATTGCTGTCCAGTCCGCTGATCTTCCCGCCGTTATTGGCTTCTGTTGTGCACTGTTCCGCACGCAGCCCGGCTGGAACCGCCGCCTGCGCAATGGTGATCTTCTTTACAGCACTCTCAGGCACATGGGGATTAATCACTTCCGCGTGCCTGACCCACAGGCTGTCACCCGCTTTCAAACCGGTGGTTTGTAAGCGTGCCGCTATCAGCGCCATCGGCATTGAAGGATACATCAGGCTCCTGTCTTTCGAATTTTGCGTAAAGGGTGACCGGAACGGCCGTCATCGTGTCTCTGTCAAAGTCCCATGGCACATCTGATGAAAGCTGCGGGTACCATCCCAGCAGCGTATAGCCATCGGCAGAAAAATCTGGCTTTTTTAACAAAGCGCCCTGCGCTGTTGTCTGCGCGTCAGGAGGTGTACCGATATGCCCGGTATCGAATTCTGCTTTAACACGTTCCCCGATCACCGCCTCCCCTTCAGCGGTCAATCCGATTATGTAATTTTTATCATCACTGCTGAAGTGAGACGCATCCCCTTTCTCTTTCAATCCGGATGTAAAGACAAAGGGTTTTGATATGCGGGTATCGAGAAGAACACCGATTTTTGCATTTCCGGTAAGCGGACCGATTATATTGATTTTCTGAGATTCAGCATTAAATAAAATATTTTCTGCGCTGCCACTGATACCGTTGCCGGTGATCACAGGACTTCCGGACAAATTGCAGTTTCCTGAATTGAGTGAAAGACCTGCCGTATTTCCGGTTATCGAGCCGCCGCTCATTTCAAATGTTCCGTTACTGTTTAAAACTGCACCATAGCCATTATTTTGCTCAATACTCCCGTCGGACATGGTGAATGTACCCTGGCTGACCTCAACACCCGTCGGACTTCCCGAGACCGTTCCGCCGGACATGTTGACAGTTCCCTTTACATAGACGCCCGCCCTGGTATTGCCGGCAATGGATGCTGTTTCGCTGATGCTGACCGTACTGCCGCTATTGTCATATTGATACACACCATAAGGATGCTCAGTGATCGTACCGCCGCTCATATTAAATATACCACCGGCAC
>CACYHU010000206.1 GCA_902774215.1 uncultured Chloroflexota bacterium | reverse complement strand
TATCACATCTTTTGGCTTTCCGGAAAGATTCGACGATAGATATTCATATACTGTCTGGTCTGTTTCCATTTTTTGTTCTCCAAACATATATATACAAAAAGCATCTGAAAATGTTTTCATGCTTTCGCTGTCTGCATCATTCGATATTGAATTAGGCCAATGGTAAAGTGGTGCCTTTAGTAACCACAGGAGTATCAAGACCGAGTGGTGCCTTTAGTAACCAATGGGGGCAAGACCGAGTGGTGCCTTTAGTAACCACTTGGGTGTCAAGACCAAGTGGTGCCTTTAGTAACCACTGGGGAACAAGACCGAGTGGTGCCTTTAGTAACCACTTGAGACAAGACCGAGTGGTGCCTTTAGTAACCACTTGGGTGTCAAGACCGAGTGGTGCCTTTAGTAACCACTGGGGACAAGACCGAGTGGTGCCTTTAGTAACCACTTGAGAATTTCTGAGGAGGGGAAGATACAGTTTTTTTTGAAATTACTGATAATCAAAAATAATATTTCGAAATGATATCGAATTTTGATAATAGTCATAAGAGTGATAATGCTGAAAACGGTAATTTCTGAGAATTAGGAGAGTTAAGTCCCAATACCAGAAATTTACTGATACAGAGGCTTCTTACCAGAAGTGGACTTGTAATCAAAAAGTGAGATCCTGAAATGATAGTGAAAAGGGGATTAGTAGTAATTATTTTTATATATGAGCTCCAACAATTTTACGAGTAATTTTCGATAGCAAAAGCACATTTTTATGTTTTGTATCATCACTTCAAAAAAACTACACTATTCTGTTTTTGGTGAAGTCCATGTTTGCAAAAAAAATAGAAAAATTCAGAAACCGTCACAAATTAAGCGTTCTTCAATTTTGTTCAGCGGCTCATTTGCCAGTTTCCCAATACAGGAGTTATTTATATGGTGAGAAACAATATTTATCCATCAAGGATGCTGTAATGTTAATGGCGTCTTTTCCTGAGGAGCTGAGCATTAACAATCTTCTTGGAATGAATGGAAAAAAAGGGCTCTTATTAAGTCCGAATTTTCCAATATTCAGATTTGGGGATTCAAAAATGGATTACGAGAATTCAGAAAAAACATTCAGAAACTTTTATATCGATACTGCATATGAGTTCTTCAATCCAGAGAACGCGATCAGACTACTTGCTGCGATGACATCTCCCTGCGATAGATTGAAAATATGGCTTCCGACTGCGGAAAATATGTATTACCTTATGTATTCTCTTCACGATATCAGGAAACTTAAATTCAAGGATTTCAAGATACCAGCCCGGACTGTCCTGTCCCATTTTCAGCGAAACAGGCTGATTACACGTTTCACAGATTTATGTGAATATGAGCGGTTGTTTAACAGCGGAGGACTTTATCTGCTTTCCGAGTTGATGTATCTCAATGAAAAAAGAGGTTTTGGGATTATTTCAGGCAATTAAATATATCAATAAGTATTTCTAACTAGAGTATTTCCAAGAAACCATCCTGTAAATAGCTGATCGATCAAAAAAATGCATGAAAAAGCAAAATTGGTCCCTAAATCAGATTGAAAACTAGCCAATAATAATAACGATAAAAAATTGTTTCTTTACAACTGAATAGCATTTTTACTGAACCGCAAGCTAACGGGGAGTAATCATGCCTGTTTATATTGCCTGGTTTTCAGCGTTTTCATCGAAAAACAATGTCCCGAGCATGTACAACTGTACGAAGAATTGAAATCTGAAATAGAAAGATATATAAAGTATTACAACGAACAAAGAATCAAAGAGAAACTAGGATGGATGAGTCCTGTCCAATACAGGCTTAACCTCTTGGCTGCATAAAAACAGCGTAGCAGCCATAAAACTGCTACGCTAAAAAAGTCTAACTTTTTGGGGTCACATCATTCGTCTTTTTTTAATTTTACTGGCAAAATATAATCGATAACTACTTTTTCACCACGACTTAATGGAAGGGAATATCGTTCTTTTGTATATATCTCACACCAATAAAACTGTTCAAAATCAATTTCTTGATCAGTTTTTTCAATGGCTTCTGTAATTAACAAGAAGGCTGAGTCAACAATTTCTGCGATGTTATTTCCCTCAATTTGGATACAAGCAACCGTTCCGCTTGGAATATGTTTTTGGTACAGATCATGGGGAACCGGTGTATTTACCCTCATAAAATCTCCTAATATTAATTCAAAAGTATTTGTATCTTGAAAATTAAACATCATTCCTATGCCATCATTTTCATCAATATCCTCACAATAAGTAAATTCAGATAAACTTTTTAAATAGTCAATCTTATCACTTTCAAAATAAGATTTCCATGCGTTCCCAGCCTCAAAAAATGAAGTGTTATTATGAACTCCGACCATTAGACGTTCCTCAAATTCCTTATAAACAATCTTCTTTAATTCTGCCATAATTCTTTTCCCTCCAATATATCTCATATCAAGATAATTCATTGGGTAATATTCATTGAGCTTTGCATTTTTTTGTTTTGCTTGAGAAGGTGTGATTCCGTGGTATTCCTTGAATGCTCTTGAAAAAGCAGAATGTGAATGAAAACCATACTTAAACGCTATATCAATAACAGAATCGTTACCTTTCTTTAAATCAAGTCCTGCTTGTCCTAAAAAACGGACTCACTCGTCGAACACAATTTCCGCAATATCGCTAAGCTGACACTTGAACTCCTTACAGATTTTTTCCAATACTTCCATCTGCACATTTTCGCCTTTTTCAAGTTTTGCAATAGTGCCGTAACTAAGGCCGGTCTTTTCCTTGAGATCCTTCCTCTTCATGTCGTGGTCAATCATTAGCTTAAACATTTTCTTGTATGAAACTGCCATGCATCGCTCCTATCCGCATAAATCCTAACGAAATCAATAACAACAGTTGGTATCATTATAACATAGTGGTACATCGTTTAAAATAAAAATTCACACGTTCTTGTTAATTTCTGACAATTTCTTTTAGTGACAAATTGACCTTTAGCAACTAAGTTTTTTCATTTTCGCAAGCAGGGCGCCGAGGGTCCTCGGCGCGTTTTTGCTTGTTGGTGGTCATTCCCCCAATCCCCCTGAACCTCGTTATCACTCGGAGCTACTCATCAACAAAGTTGACGCTGGAAGAATATTTCCATAAACGCAAAAAGAGGGGCAGCCTCACTCTAGTATAGAGTGAAACCGCCCCTGTTCTTAACGAATCTGTTCAGTTGTCTTTTGCTTTTCAGCCTGCTCTTTCTGCTCCTCAAAATTGAGGAACAGATCAACATTGTATTTTGCCATCTGTATATCTTTCATATCTTGCTTCGCCTGCCGGTACTCGGCATAGGTCTTTTTCTTTTCCTGAAGGACTTCGCTGTATTCCTGATTCAGTTCTTTGATCTTAGGAAGTTTACCCTCGATCTTGGAGAAAGCTTCCTTAGCAGCTTTACAAAGAGTGATAGCCTCCCTGTGCTCTTCAAAGAACTTTTTGCTATAACCGCTCTTGCGATATTCGGCATAAGTGTCCTTAGTCTTGGAATAGTTTATGATATGCTTTTTCAGCGCAGCTATCTCAACAAGCCTTGCCTCAAGAGCCTTCTGCTTCTCAGTAATTTCTCCAAATCTCTCGGAGGCAGCCTTGGCTTTTTCTGAGAGTTCATCATAATCTCTGAGACCATGTTCTTCAAGAAACAAAAGTGTCTGTGCCATCTGCAAAAGTGTCTGTGCCATCTGCTTGATGTTATGAACCTTAGCCCAGCGTTCATAGCCTGGTCCTTTTCCCTTGGCTATCATAGCTTGGATATCAAGAAGCATATCCACCTTTGGCTCAGGTTTAACATAAACATTTTCGTCAGTACGCTGTTGCTTCGGATCAGGTGTAAATACACTTTCCCCGGAAAAGACTTTCTCCAGATCCTCTTCTCTGTAGCCTGCTCCAAGAGAGCGCATTCGTAAAAACTTCTTTTGATCTCTACCCTTAAGAGAAACATATTTAAGATCGTTTACCTCTTACAGAATCAATATAGGAGGAAAAACTCAAAAAAATCAAATATCTTGTCGGAAGGCATCAACTTGCCTTATTCATCTCGTCAAAAGTGGTGCCTTTAGTAACCACTCAACTTTCATTCAGAGCATCCATTCCGGGTGCTCTTTTTTATTACAGGAGATTATCATGAAAAGTATTTTGGTAAACGGCCAGCAGCTGGCCACTGTCGATTCAATGAACACTGAACCTTCCGAATTCTACGCACGGAAGCGGGTCGGGCTGTATAACGTTCCTTCTGCGGGAACACAGCTGGATGTTCTGTCTGTTATCAGTAAGTTCGTGAACCTTGAGGCGGAATTGAACCGTAACCTCATCGGCATGCAGGAAGCGGTCCATGTTGCTTTGCTAGGACTGCTCTCAGGTGACAACGTATTCTTACTGTCCAAACCTGGCGCGGCAAAGTCGACACTGGCTGGTCTGATTGGAGATTCCTTTGGCGGGGAAAAACATTTCTTCAAAAAGAATTTCACACCCGATATGAGCATGAGTGATCTGTACGGCCCTTTGAGCGTCGAGAAAATCAACCAGGGACTGTATGAACGTGAATGGGCCGGGATCGCCACCTGTTCATATGCCTTGCTCGATGAATTTTATAAAGGAAGTGCGACCATACAAAACAACTGTCTGGAGATCATAGAGGAACACACGATTTCCCTGGCGCACAGACGCATCAACGTTCCGCTTTTAGGCGTGATTTCAGCCTCAAATGAACTGGTGAATGCCAATGCGAATTCTGCTACATGGGACAGATTTGGATATCGGTTGGAGCTGGATTATTCGGAGGATGAATCCGATATCTTTGACATGTTCAAAGCAAAAGGCGGACACGCCAATATTGCCACCCGTCTGGATCCGGAAGAAATCCTGCTGATTCAGGGATACATCGACTTCAAGGCAAAGCAAATGCCGGATGAGATTTACCGGACGATGTCATCCATCACGAAGAAACTGTTGGAAAACGGCATCCGTCCAAGCCCCAGGAGACGGGAAGTTTGGGCCAGAGCGGTCATCGCTGAATATCTTCTGACGTGGACGGATAATCGTGATCTTGATTGGACTGATATTGATCAGTATAACGAATCGCTCAGCGTTGGAGCAAACATTCTTTGGGTAGAACCGGAACAGCGCCAGGCAGTATCAGAAATCGTTACACTGTCAAGTAAATCAGAAAAGGCAGTGATCCGAAAATTCAAAGCTGACATGGAAAGCATCCGCAATGCTTCCGCCAAATACGACCTGTCAAAAGCAGCAAAGGCCTATGGGATGATTGAGAAGGCAATGGAAGAACTGAAGAACAGTGTTTCCAGTCCGAAGTATGCCAAAGCTGTGGAAGAAGAAATTCTGAAAGCCAAGGCTTTGCAGGGAGAGATCTATTCCAACGCAGCCAAGAACATGAAAAAGGAGCAGTAATGGGATATTACAATCCGACGATATGGGAAAACCTGTTGAATAGTGATCGATCCGCATGGGATTCCGTAAAAG
>CACYHU010000205.1 GCA_902774215.1 uncultured Chloroflexota bacterium | reverse complement strand
CTATGGGGCTGTATGTCTCTCCGGAAGTTTACCTGAACAGCGGTCTGATCCCCTGTTCACGTTTTGCCGCATATCATTTTGCCCATTTCCCCGTTGATCCGGCTATGAAAGACGAATTTCTGCATGATATGACGGAAAATCCGCCTTTTTGGATCATTTATCTGAGCGGATACGAAGGGATCATCACCGAAGTTCAGGAACTGCTGGAAGAAAAGTATGACTGGGTCACTGATGAATACGGAGCGACATACTACAGGATCAAAAATCCTGAATGAAAATGCGGCTTTTTGAAACGGAGCACAAAGGAACCGGCACTTTGCTGCAGCGAAGCCCGTACGAAGGACCTGTCACCTGTGCTGCGCGATCCTGAACAGATACGAAAATATCAAACAGAGGCGTCTATCTGTTCAGTGCCTCAAGGACACTTTCATGAACTTTACCCCGGAGCGCAAGAAGCGGTGAAATATCTGCGCTGACTCTGTGTATCTCCGGCTGTCCGCCTTTTGTATCATACAGAGCCCACGCCGGTCTGCTGCCGCCTCCTTCATCCCGCGGCAGTCCGACAGACCCGACATTTACCATCAGGGTATGCTGATTCTGCCGGATCCAGGGCCGATGGGTATGGCCCACAAAGACGATGTCTTCTGCCGGATCATCATAAAGAGCCAGTTCACTGTCTGCATAACTGTAGCCCTTCAGATGGTTCAGCGGATTCCCGTGTACAAAGGTCAGCCGCTTTCCATCTATCGTCTCATGAAAGATTTCCGGCCAGCTCTTAATAAAACTCAGTTCTTCCGGTTTTATCTCCGCTATCACAGGGCGTAACTGATAAACCGGTTCATGATTTTCCGGTATGGGAAATTCACCCCGCAGCATGGAATCATGGTTCCCCTCTATGCAGAGAGCACCGACTTCACGCAGCTTCCGGATCACTTCACAGCCATAGGGATAATAAGAGACCGCATCGCCAAGAAAAATGAGGCGGTCTGCTTTTTTCGCTTCCGCATCCCGCAGAAAAGCCTCGAAAAAAGTCATGTTTCCATGGATATCGGAAAAAACAGCCAGCCTCATAAATGCGTTAATTACGATTGAATAATATTCCCGGCAAGATCATTTGCCCAGCGAACCGCAAAATTCATTCCACGATCCCAGGGATAGATCTGACTCATTGAAATAAAATACAGTCCCTCCAGAGGAGTTTTCATATCAGGGATCGCGCGGGAATGGTTCACAAAGGGAACAGGCTGCGCATAATCTGCTGCGAATTTTCTGACATCAATGATCCAGTCCTCAGAAAAATCCGGATTGATCTTCCGGAATCCGGGAATCAATTTTTCAAGCAATTCCTGCTCACCGAGTTTGAAATATTCATGTCCGTGAGGCAGGTAATCACCCGCATAGACGATGGTTTCATTGTTATACCGCTCTTTCGGTATAAAATTGGTGTGCTCAACCAGGGCAAGGAAGGGAAATCCCTCGTTTTTTGGCAGATTATACCAATAATACCCCTGTGGAGAAAGTGGTTTCTTCAGCCGGACACAAAGAACGACCGCGCCAAGGTGCTTCAGGGCCTCAAGCTGTTGCCTGTAACTGTCGGGAAGCTGATCACTGAGTCCCAGCATTGACTGTGGTGAAGTGGTGACGATCACCTTGTCAAAATTACTGTATTTACCGTCAGCCGTAATTACTTCAAATTTGCTGTCAGGGTTCTTACAGATGCTTTTCACCGCGGTATTAAATCGGATCGCTGTACCCTGCTTCTGCAGATGCTCTGCAAAATTATCAAAAAGATCCTGCATTCCGCCGTCAAAAGTCCCGAGTGATGTGGAACGGGAATAGATCCGCGCCCACAGCCACGCCATATTGACCTGATCAGCATATTCCGTCCCGAATTTTCCGACCATCATCGGTTCCCACATGGTTTTATAGGCAAACTCACCGGCATATTTTGTCATCCACTCTTTAGCGGTCACTTTTTCCAGTTCCTGCCAGTTTTTCGTCAGGCGCAGGAACACACCGGCTAAACCAAACCGGATTTTATGAATGCCATAACCAAGCCCGGGATACACAAGAGCTGCTGGTATGGTATCAAAGCGGTAAAACTTTCCCTTGTGAAACATCACTGTCTTGGGAGTACGGAACTTTACACAGTCTTTCAGCCCCAGCTCATCGATCAGCCCAAGCAGATCATCATCTTTCTGAAACCAGTGATGATAAAAAAATTCAACTGAATCTTTCCAGCCTTCAGCTTTAAATCCGCGGGCTATACCGCCTGGCTTGCTTTCTTTTTCGAATATTTCTGCAGCAATCCCCGCTTCACTCAGTCTCTTCGCCAGCGTCATGCCGCTGATCCCGCAGCCGATTATGGCTATTCTTTCCATGACCTATCCTTAATCTTCAGTCTAAAAAATTGCGGTCAAAGCCCCGATAACACCCATAACGATCAGTGCAAAAGGTAAAAGGCAGCAGCCGGAGTTTCTTCTGATTTGAGGAATATAGGGCACACGGGGTCTCGGCCAACGAGGCTCACTGGAACCTGGCTGAACCGGCACACGAACACCTGGCTGCTGAGGCACACGGGCACTTGGCTGCTGTGGAATACGATCAGCCGGTCTTGATGGTGACGGAGCCGGATTAGATGGAATTTTTCTGCTGATCTCATCCACTTTGCTGGATGGACGCACACGCACTGAAGCTGACGGAGTTGATCTGGAAGCTGAATCCACCTTCCTTGCCACCTGGTCAGCCTTGCTGACTCGGCTTCTGCCTGAAGGAACCTGATTTCCGGGAATTTTTCCTGTGACCTGATTAGCCTTACTGACTCGATTACGTCCTGTTCTTTCTTTCATCGGCATAGTTCTTTCTCCTTACTGCCTGCGATTGGGCTCTTTTTTCAAATTGAAGGCGCCGAAGCGCCTTCTTTCTGATTTTATTCATATTATGCGATCACAAAAATACTGTCTAATATGAAGGTGTCTCACTTGGTGCTATATAAATCATTGGATCCGTCTGTCCTTCCGGTGCCGGCGTAGGCGTTAATTCTCCGCCTACGACATTAATACTGATAGACATATTTTCGGTTACCGGAATGGTTTCGCCATTACTGTCCTCGACATGCCAGTACATTGTACCGTTGGCGCAATGCAATCCAATGAGTAATCGCCATGACCGTTTGGATATATGATGGAATTTGTATATTTCTCAGTGATCGCCCCTGAAGTAAAGTTGGTGCCTCCCGTGAATACTAATTTAAAATCCTCAGCCCAATCGGTAGTTCCGGTATTCCCCCATGTCCAGGTGACTTTGAAAGCCTGTCCGGCAATCAGTGTCGTACCATCAGCAGGAGACTGACTGTAAAATCGTCCCTGAGCTTGAGCAAAAGCCGTCGGAATCACATCAGTAAGAGGCTGAACCATAATAAGATCCTGAGTAGGTTGAATCTCAGCCGCAGCTGCTGCAGCGATGACTGCAGCCTCCAAAGCCGACTGGGTTTGCTGCTGTATCGCCATCTCGGCTTCCTGCGTCTGCTGACGCTGCTCCTCAATCATAGCCATGACTGCGTTCTGGGTTTCTGCTGCATTCAATGCAGATTGGGTAGATGCCGCATTCATTTCAGCAATCTTTTTATTATTTCCGGATACAATAAGGATAACAACAGCCGCGATGATCAATATACAGAGAACAAGACCG
>CACYHU010000204.1 GCA_902774215.1 uncultured Chloroflexota bacterium | reverse complement strand
TCCATGGATCCCGCCAAGTGGGTCGGCGGTGATTTCTATGACTTTTTCTATCTGGACGAAAACCGTCTTGCTCTCGTGATCGCGGACGTTTCCGGCAAGGGTATTCCCGCGGCGCTGTTCATGATGTCTGCCAAAAACAAGATCAGCGTCCGGGCTTCTTCCGGCGGAACGCCTGCCGAGATCCTGACGGACGTGAACCTGCAGCTCTGCAGGAACAACCACACCCATATGTTCGTCACGGTATGGCTGGGCATTCTCGATCTGCGGACAGGAGTGATCTCAGCCTGCAATGCCGGGCATGAGGAACCGGCGATCCGCGGAAAGGATGGAGTTTTCCGCCTTTATCAGGATCCGCACGGTTTTGTCCTCGGCGGCAGAAAACGTTCGAAGTATACGGATTACGAAATCAAATTAAATCCGGGAGATACCATCTTCGTTTATACGGATGGCATCACTGAAGCCGCTGACGATAATCAGACTTTTTATGAAGACTTCAGGATGGTTGAAGCCCTGAATCAGCCAGGACTGACGGGACCGGACGAGATCATCGCAGCCATGAAGCAGAGCGTTCAAAGCTTTGCAAACGGAGCGGAGCAGGCAGATGACCTGACCATGCTCTGTCTCCTCTATCGGGGACCGAATACGGATCAAAGCACAGAAACCGCTGCATAAGCGGGGCTGCGAAGGCTGCAATTTTCTGAGTCAGACGGTTTGTAATCACTGCCCCGGATTTAATCAACAGAATCGGATATAAAATTAATGCTAAACCATAGGTTCTGATCTATGGTTTAGCACTAGTTTTTCTTCTTAACTTCGGAAGTCAGGAAATTATTTCAGTGCACACATACAAATTATAAAACAAAAATATCACCCTGTCCCTGTTACAAACATCACTATTCCACCCGTCCCGACATAATCCACGCCTGCTTCCGGTTTCCCGGTGCGGTCTGAGTCAACGGGACCTGTTTTCCCTGTCCCGGAAGCGGGACAGGAGAACAGGTTCGGCTGACTCAGCCATCAGCGCTATGAAAACTGGCAAATAACGGAACGCAGACGAAGATTCAAAGCACACGGTGCCCGGCATTTTTGCGCAGCCAACCCCGCACAAAAAGCCCGGAACCGTGCTGCGGTCCCCGATCCCGGACAGATAATGGCAACAACTCCTGATCGATTTCAACACGTACTAACGCTGACTTGCGCTGACTTTGCGCTGATTTTTCGCTGACTTGCGCTGACTTAACGCTGACTATCATCATACTGATCCTTCACCCGGGTGAAGAAAAAGGTGAAGAAAATCGCAGAAATGCGGTGCTTGAATTGATTAAAGAAAATCCAAAAATATCATTGGCAAAAATATCTGAACAGACGGGACTTACAAAGCGTCAAGCAGAAAGAAATTCCATCTTTGGAACATATAAAAAATCGGCCGCTGGCCGATCATATTCATTGAAAAAAAGAGAAAAAGTTAACTGTTCAGAACCTAATACCAAAAAGCACTTTTCCTGCGAAATCGAGAGGACAGTTCCCTCCTGCGTCAGGAACCGTCCCCGGTAAGTTCCCCGGTAAGTTCTGAACAGATACCCTCATTTTACTTTGATAAATCGCCTGCCGAATATGCTGAATACCCTTCATAAGCGTAGCTGTGATCGATCCCTTTCATAAAAAGCTCCCGGTCATTGATATTCCCGGTCAGTGCATTTTTCAGTAAAAGCCTGATTTCCGTATCTCTCACAGGACTGCGTTCCATTGCGAAAAGATAGTCATCCTTATCAATTTTGCTCCAATCGATGACCTGAGCCAACTCTTTTTTGAGGATCAAATCCAGCCATATCCGCGCTGCCCGCCCGTTCCCTTCCCGAAACGGGTGTGCAGCATTCATTTCCACATACTTTTCAACAATTTCATCGAAAGTTCTTTGCGGCATCTGTTCAATTTTTTCGAGAGCTGATTCCAGATACATGACCGATGCAAACCGGAAATTTCCCTTTGCAAGATTTACAGACCGGATCTTTCCGGCGAAATCATAGATCTTTCCAAACAATTCCCGATGGATCACTGTGAGCGATTCAAAAGTACCCGGAGTCAGGGAGTCCAGCAAACCGCTGTCATAAAGATAAACCGCGGCAGTTTTGCTGAGTTTCTCTTCTTCCTGAACAGGTAGTGTTGAGTCGGTAATATTCAGTTTGTTTTCCAGCGTCATACAGCCATCCCGTCACACTGATTATTTCAGTGCACACATACAAATTATAAAACAAAAATATCACCCTGTCCCTGTTACAAACATCACTATTCCACCCGTCCCGGCATAATCCGCGCCCGCTTCCGGTCTCCCGGTGCGGGCTGAGTCAGCGGGACCTGCGTTTTCAAAGCTTGCCTGAATCCGCAGGGTATACATGGAACCGGTGAACTCTGGTAAAATTATCATCTGAGACTTCTTTTCTTGAGGCAGATCCCGGTATGGATGAGCTTGATCCCACTGCCGCCGAAAGCAAGGCATCGTATCAGGAGATCGAAGATTTCATCCGGGCGAAGTAAGGTTCGTTTTTATTGTTTTTCATATTATAATTAATTATGCTTATTCATATGCTGATGATCAATTATCGGCTGCTGTCCGGAACAAGATGCCCTTCACGTCGGATCAACATTTTATGAAGGGAAAACGGGTTCCTTCTGTATTACTGAGAGAATTGTAATTGATCTGCAGAAAGGGTTTACCAGGATGGATAATTCGCATAGACTTTGACAGGCAGACGGGATAATGGATAACGCAGCATGCACGCTTCCCGCGGGGTAAGCTTCCGGGAGCGTTTTTTTATCTATTCACAAAGGAGTAAGTTGGCAATGAAAAGACAAACCTTATTTCTGATCGTGCTGACGCTGCTTGTCAGTATCTGCGGGATCGCATCTGCCATCACGGAGGATGAATTCCTGTGGTCCAACATGAACACTGATCCGGTGAAAAACGGCACCCCGAAGTATTTGAATCTGGTCATGGAAGAGGAGGAACCGATCCAGCTGGAGCGGATCACGACCTATCACTGGAACAACGGAGAAGGCGCGGAGCCCGGGACCGTCAGCATCTATCTCGGTGATGCGCTGCTCTCTTCCTGGCCTGCTGTCGGACGCAGCGCTTACGGCACGGAGAATGTCTACTGGGATGCAGCGGTCAATATCATCCTGATGCCGGGGTATACCTATACGTTCCGGCTTTCCGACGAGGACAGCTGGAGCTATAATGCCGCGTCCGAAAACTGCGGGATGATCGAATTCTACGGGCACCGCCTGTTTGACTTCAACACGAACAAGGGACAGACTGATGGTACGCAGGATCAGTGCGCGGTCCCGGATCCGGGGATCGAGGTCATCCTGAACAACAAAAGTCTTGTCATGCTGGATGAAAAGGGCATGCCGACCTGGCCGATCGTGCTGAATAAAACCGTCTATATTCCGGCTCCGGCCGTGACACAGATCACGGGTATGGATATCAGCTTTGATTCCACCACGAATCAGGTCATTATCATGCCTGCAGAGGAGATCAAGATCGTCGTCAACAATGAAACATTCAGCAGCACAGTTATCAATAACAATTCTTTCGGACCGGTCATCATCAATGATCATGTCTTGCTGCCGATCGAAACCGTTGCCGAGATCACCGGTCATAAAGTTGACTGGGATCAAAATAATCATGTACTGAATATTACAGATCCGACAGAAACACCGGCTCATGGTGAAGAGCCGATTTCCGGATATGTCTGGGTCCTGGACAGAAAGGAAGTTAATGTAGCACAAAGTATTAGCTACCCGGACACCTATATTTATTCCTACGAAGGTCAGAAGGACGGAAAAGAATGGATGCTTTACAAGCATCGATTTGATTATGGCGAAGATTATACCCATGCCGATGTATCTTACGGATGTGATGAGCCTCCTGCCGCTATCAAAGCCGGCGGAGACCTGAGCATGGAGATGGTTGGCAGGATCGAAAATCTTGGCAATATATATATTCGCGGAACCCAATTCAATGATTATCTAAGGGACGAAAACGGGGATTGGGGGCTTTCTCTGAATGATGAAAATTTGCCTTACGCTGCGGGAAATAAGGATAAACATCTTACTGTAAGCGGCACCGTGGCAGACAGTTCCGCAAGAGAGGTTGGCGACGAAATGCATATTTCCTTCCATTGTGGATCCGGCGATATATATTGGTACTATAAGCTTCAGTATATCGATAACGAAGCTGATCAGGATAATAATGGTCTGACAGTTACAGATAACACGGATACGGTTCCGGAAGAAACACCGGTTCGCGGATACTGGAAACTGACGGAAACCACCCCATATAAAATGGAAGATGAAAATATTACAGCCAATACAAAAAACCACTACGGTTATGATGTGATCAACGGAGGGGTCCGGTATACATACGATGTGATAAGCGGGGGTACGAGTGATAAGGATTATTACCACTTTACCGCATATGGCGTGGTTTCCGATCCGCCGGAAACTGGATATCCCGGAGAGAAACTGACTATGGACCTGCACTGCTGGGTCGATCCCGGCAGTCTGGAAGGGAATGGTAACTTCAGCACATACAGCAGCCTCTCTATGGGGTATTGCCATAATTATATAGCAAGCTGGGATTATGCCCAAAATGCATGCGGGAATCCCTGGACGAATGTGAATTATGACGGAACGAATGAAAACAAGACCTCTTTTTCTTCGGGTGATGGTTACCCGGCTTATACCCGCATGAATGAATCCGGACAGGTCTGCATGATATTTCCGGAAGGAGAATCCGGTGACATTCTCGAAATTGAAAGTCTCTTACATATAGGAGACCGCCATCCTTTGACTACGACCTGGAAATATGTCTTTGTTGAAGAAAACCAAATGACAGCGGGATAACCCGCTTTCCAATACCATGACGGAGCCGGAGGGGACGGTTCGTGAAGACACTGCATAGTGTCGGAAGGAACTGTCCCCAGAGGCACCCGCAGTCATGCCAAGCCCCCGGCCTTTATTCACCCATCGCCTCACTCGCGTTCGGGCACTTTTCCGTGAAGTAACCGCCCGGCGGGCGGTGGTATCTTATAATTATTGGATCACAAGTATACAAGAGGTTCCGTTATGAAAAAACAGTTCTTATTGATTTCCGTACTCATCCTTTTATTCTCCTGTTTTCCGGCTGTATCAGCTCAGGAGGACAGCTGGACCTGCATTAA
>CACYHU010000203.1 GCA_902774215.1 uncultured Chloroflexota bacterium | reverse complement strand
GTATCTTCAACGGAGTGATTCAGCTGCTTATACAGGGGTGTCGGGGGACACGCGTGAGCTTGCTCAGCGCGTGTCCCCCGACTGAATTAACCGGGACGCTGGGAGCACTTTCGCTCCCGGCTGACGCTTATTCCGCGTCCCTGCGAAGCACTCCCTCCCGATGGCTTTTCAAAATTATAATTTGCGACAGCTCCTTTTTGCAGTATTTATTTGACCTTTCGGCGATCTGAATAACAATAAAATATAAAAACAGCCAAAGAAAAAACGGAAATAATAATCCCAGCAGTAAGACCCTGCGGTTTATATTCCAAACGGATATCATGGGTACCCTGTGAAATATCAGCAGTCATAAAGGTATCAAAGGCAGGGAAAATTTTTGTCTTATTATTATCAATATAAAGCGTCCACCCGGCATCATATGGGATCGAGAAAAACACCTGTCCATCCTTTTCTGCCTGAATTTTTCCATCAATATGGTTGTTGTCAAAATGATCCACAATGAGCGGATCGCTCTGCAGCAGATGCATGGTGTTCGCCAACGACTCCATATCTTCCTGATAAAACTGTGCGTCGGTCAATGAAATCACCTGCTCACTGTCGTCTGCTCTCATCACAACTTCAACAGGTGTATCCGCCGGAAAATCACCCAGTTTTATGATCGGATGCCCAAAACCATCAAAATAACCGCGGACTTTTTCTTCATCGATCAACAGAGAAACAGGAACCTCTTCTTCTGAATTGAAGAATGCATAGAGGCTACCATCCTTTTTTGTCCGGAGTTTCCAGGATATCTCGTTATCCCGGATATTATATTGATATACATCTGCAGCTGTAAAGACTTCAGTTTTCTTTCCTGCCAATTTATCCAATATCATGTTCTGAGGTTCAAAACCTGCCGGAACACTGTATATATCGCAGTCTGTTTTATCAGCATTTGAAGCAATAAAACCGAAAGGAAGACTGTAAGGATTGAAGAATACCGTTTTCCCGTCATATGAAAAAACAGGCTGATAGGGTTTTTCTGTATAATCTCCGATGACAGTCAGATAACGAATGCCAAGCAGACTGTCCATAGCCACAGTTGAACCTTCACCATACAGAAAACGCGTCGGATAAAACCGGTAACCTGCTGTCGGAAGGAACCGCATTGTTTTATATTTCAGTGTAGAAGAAAAATGACTCACACCGTTATATCCGAGAAGAAAAGAATCATTGGCATCGCGGGAATAGCCTTTTTCCATTCGATAAAGGCCATTGTCATACGCATGGATACGGTTTATCAGTTCTTTATTCTGTACGTAAAACGATGTGAAATCACTTCCTGTTTCCGACCGCAGATAAGAAGTCTTTTCACCGAGAATTACCCATCCGTTTATAAACAGATCAAAACACACCAGTAATATTATAGGGTTTTTGTCAACATGAAGTTTCTTTGTAAAAAATAATACAGCTCCGATCGCCATACAGAAGAGGATATTTATCAATACAGCCTCTGAACCAAGCCATGAATAATCGCACTTATACAGATAAATCAGTAAAATAATGAGAATCAGCACCGCAGCAATGATATGCCAGCCTTTATTACCGTCTTTTTTGAAATAACATTCGGCAGCAGGAACTAACAGGAAGAAACTGACAATGAAGCTGTAGCGATACGGCCACCAGACCGGTTCATTAAATCCATGCGCGATGAGGTTCAGCGCATTGATCATCATGGTTGCTGCACAAAATAACAGCAGTGCGCCAACGGCGGTTTTTTCCTTTCTTTGTATCTTCTGATTCAGAAAAAACAGTGGAATACTGATAACGGAAAGCAGCCCGCAGAACAAATTGGGAAAACCCGAAGTCAGCATCTGATCCTTGTCATAAGCGCACGAAAAAAGCTTTCCAAGCAGTTCAGATAAATGCATATTGCGGTCAAATGTGAAAACCGACAGATCAAAAGTTTTCATCCCGCCGCGCAGCTGCAGGGCAACCGGCAGAAGAAATGCGCCGCAAATCCCTGCGGCAAACAGGGAACAGAGAATAAAATGTATTATTGATGCCTTTTTAATATTCCTGCCGGAAGAAACAAGTCTGAAAATAAAATACGGTACAGCAAAATAACAGATCTGAAACGCTGAATAGTAGTTCAAAAACATGGCCGTTCCAAGAGAAATAACATACAACAGCTTATTTCTATTCTCAATCAGACGATCAATACCCAAAAGCACAAGCGGAAGAATGATAGCCCCATTCCGAAGCTGCGTATGTTCAGCAAAAACGATATTCAGCGACATCAGCGCGTATGATGTTGAAAAAACCAGTGTTTTATTTCCGCCTTGATACAAATTCCGGAAATATACCGCTGAAGTCAAGCCGCACAGGCTGAACCGCAGCAGAACGATCAGGCTTATCCCTTCCGGTATGCGGTCATCCGGAAAAAGAGCCAAAAGCCAATCCAGAGGATTGGAAAGGTAATAGGCAAACAGTGAAAGGTAGTCATCTCCCAAAGATTTGCTGAATGAATAAAAAATATTCCTGCCGGATCGCAGCAGTTCCCGGAAATGAACCAGAAAATCAACATACTGCGCCTGCATGTCACTGAGCAGGAACGTTTTTTCACCGAACGGACATATTTTCAGCAGGTAACATATAAAAAAAAGGATCAGCGTTGGAATGAGAAAAGAAAGCAAATAAAAAACCCATACCGGTGTTGATGTAATTTTCAGATGGTCACGCAAAGCATTTATCAGTACAAATACACAGATGAATATTCCGGTCAGGCTCAGCCACAGTGCGGCAAGACAAAAAACTGTTAATGATTTGCCGGAAACAAATATTCGCAGAACCTGCCCGGGAAAAACATCATATTGTTTTCCATTGTCCTGAATAATCGCCGGAGAATCAGATTCAAAACAAAAAACCATTCGATGCATATGGATCTTCCCGGGAATTCGGATGCTGCAATTGCCCCGGCATACCATATTGTTTTCAGTTTTGATCCAATCACCAGAAAAGTTCAAAGAATCATAACTGATATCTTTCCACAAGTCCCACTGTGCCTGTTCGCTTTGCCGTCCGGTTACAGATTGAGCCCAGTATACCCAGGTAAGCCGGACTTCTGAATCCTGAGCTGCTTCTATGTTAAGCAGATGGTTTTCCGGAAAATAAAAATTCAAAGGCTGATATTTTTCTATGGAAAAACAAAGAAAAAATGCAATTATTCCCGCATAAAGAAAATCTATTTTTTTGGTATCAGGGGAAATAATTCCTGAGGCACAAATTCCTGTAAAACCTGAAATAAGTACTGCAGCACCTGTGATAAGCAGATCTTTTTTTGAAAAAATTTCATCACTTACGGTAAATATGATGAAACACACAAACAGCATGGAAATCGCAGTCAAGATGGGAAGAAAGATTTTTTTCATATCTTTAGATGTCTTTCAAAATCAACTGCTCTGAATTATTGCTGATAAAAAAAGAGGCTGCTTTGATCTGGAATCGCAGCACCTCTTTTCTTTATCTTCTTTTTTACAAAAACTGCCAGGGGTTGACGTAACCGCCGCCGTACCGGACCTCGAAATGAAGGTGAGGGCCGGTGGAGTTACCGGTAGATCCGCCGTAGCCAAT
>CACYHU010000202.1 GCA_902774215.1 uncultured Chloroflexota bacterium | reverse complement strand
GGCTGACGGGCAGGTCAAAGCTCTGGTCCGGCTGCCGATCGCGGGGCTGATGAATGATCTGCCCGCGGAGCAGATGGCAGATCAGCTCAAAAAGCTGAACGATGCCTGCAGGAAAATGGGCTGTGTGATTGATTCGCCCTATATGACAATGGCATACATCCCGCTGGCCTGTGTCCCGGAATTGCGTCTTACCAACCGCGGGCTCGTGGATTGCCGTACATTCCGCTTTGTTGATCTTTTCACCGATCCGGAAATATGAACAGAAGGGATGCAGAACTGACCCTGTCAGGCACTTATCTTCGATCAAAGAGATCTGCGGCAGGTTCGTGATCTTCTGCTCAGAATACGCCGGATCACTGACCGCCGCTGCTATCTGCATCCAGATTAAGTGGATTCAGGTTCTTCCAGTCTCCCATGACACGGCAGTATCTTTCGTACCAGCCGCCGAAGAAGAAGGCACATTTATATTCGTCCGCAGAAAGCATACCGCCTCCGGAGTCCCCGACGGTCTTTGTTATCGCGGATATAAAGCGTCCTTCGGTCAGCACTTTTTGAAGGCCGTCCGTTTTCACATTTTCCATATGGATCCCCCTCTGCGCGAATAACCCGGCTAAGGATGTGCATGGATTGATTTCCCCGTTCGCAAGGACCGATGGTTTATCAAATATTGCCGAACAGATCGGGGCATCTTCCCGAAAGTTACAGGGAGAAATCTTCACGGGAAAACAGTTAAAACTCCTGTGTTCTGCGTCCAGAAACAGGCTCTGCCAGATGGTGACGGGCGGGAGACCGGTAGTATTTTTATATTCTTCCGCGAATTTCACGGAAAAGTCATAATATTCATCTTTGGTCAGTGTATCATTTCCTGCGTTCAGCATCCAGCGGGGGGCCTCTGTGGTCCTGATGATACGGATAAAGTCCACATCCATACCGGCAAGCATCTTTACACTGTCAAAGATAACAGCCCTGTTCTTCCGATTGACATTCATATTGATCATGACATACAGTCCGGCGTCTTTACAGATCCTGATCGCTTTCTTCGTCTGTTCTTCCGCCCCCGGATGCTGACGAAGCCAGTCATGGTATCCGATGCCATCAAAGGAGATCCTGATCTCGGCATCCGGGTGCAGCCCTTTGATAAAGGAAACGAGTTCTTCATCCAGCCGAGAACCGTTGGTGATCAGCGTCTTAAGGTGAATTTCCCGGTCTTTGATCCCCTGCAGGACTTCCCGAAAATACGGGTACAGCGTGGGTTCCCCGCCGGTCAGGCGGACGCCCGGAACGCCGCATGTGACCAGATCATCCAGAAAGCGCATCGCCTCTTCATAAGAGAAGGAATCCCGCGGCATGTCGTTATCAGCGGCATGGAAGCAGTGAAGGCAGTTATAATTGCACAGATCCAGCAGGTTCCAGTCAACATTCCGGAAATAATAATTCGGGTATTCTTTGATCTGATCCGGCAGCAGGGTGACAGAGCCCTTTTCACAGGGATGGATCATGCCGCTGACTTCCAGCAGATCTGTTCGGAAGCAGGGTTCTATATCAGTGTTTCCGTCGCACTTTGTTAACAGCTCGTAAGTCTCACTTTCCAGAAAATGACGTTTGGTCTCGCCTCTGTACAAATAACAGGCAGGCGTTCCCCGCCATTTTTTGATGACGAATTTCGGATCTAAAATGTAATACATTTTCCTGACAAAGCTCCTTTACAGCTCACCGGCTTTTGCGGCGGTCGTTTCATTTCTCATTTTCTGCACACTGGCCAATGATTTTTCTTTTCCTATTTTACCCGAAACAGATCATGATACAACTGATTATAATTATAATGATTGAGAGAAACAAAAGAAAAAAAGGATCCTGCCATGAACGATTCGATCTTTTCAAAAAAAGCGATGAAAAAACTCCGCTCACCGGATGATATGGAAAAATACCTGCGGATCACCAATCCTGGCATGTGGCTCATCCTGGGGGCCTGCGCGGCTCTTCTGATCGGGCTGCTGGTCTGGGCATTTTTCGGTTCGGTGTTCACCACGGTATCGGCCATGTGCACGAAATCGAACGGCCATATGATCAGCCTGATCCCGCCCGATGACTTTATGTGGATTGAGATCGGCGATAAAACCTATATCAGCGGGGTCGCATGGAAAGTATCCGAAATCGGTCCGGCTCCGATCTCAAAATTACAGGCGATCGAATTACTGGGAAGCGAATACATGGCGAATACCCTGATGAAAGACGCATGGGCTTATCCGGTCTACTTCACCTCCGAACTGGAAGAGAATATCCCTGATGATATGCTCAAACTCACGCTCGCTGTCATTATCACCCGGAAAATGCGGCCGATTGAAACGATCTTCTGAACTTTCAGGAAACCGGTAAATGAAACACAGGATCGCAAAAGTCCCCCAGATCATGCAGATGGAAAACGTCGAATGCGGCGCAGCCAGTCTTGCCATGATCCTTGCCTATTACGGCAAATGGGTCCCATTGGAGCAGCTCCGCGTTGACTGCAGCGTGAGCCGGGACGGAGCTAAAATGACCAATATCCTGAAAGCCGCGCGTTTCTACGGGCTGGAAGCAAAGGGAATGAAGCTCAGCATCAACGGTCTGAAGGAGAAAGGCCAGCTTCCCTGCATCGTCTTCTGGAATTTCAACCATTTTCTCGTTGTTGCCGGTTTCAAAGGAAATAAAGTCCGGCTGAACGACCCCGCCCGGGGAGAGCTCACCATTTCCGTTGAGGAGTTTGAAGAGGGATATACCGGTATCGCGCTGGTATTCCGGAAAACCGACGCTTTCGAGCCGGGCGGGGAAAAACCGGATCCGCTGGCTTATGTTTCCTCACGTCTGAAGGGAATGGGAAAATCTGTCCTGTTCGTGATGCTGGCTGCCGCGATAGCCTCTCTTGCCGCGGTCATTTATACATCAGTGGGCACGGTTTTCCTGGACAGCGTCCTGAGGAAGGACGCTGTAACGGAAAGAATGCCGCATTGGCTGATGCCGGTCATCCAGATCATGCTGCTGCTTGCTGTGGTCTCAGGGACGGCATCCGTAATCAAAGCGGTAGTTCTCGCGAAGATCAGGGGAAAATCCGCTGTAGTTTCATCCTCCCGCTTTTTTCGTCATCTCCTGCACCTGCCGGTCGGTTTTTATGAGCAGCGTTCTGTCGGCGATATTCAGATGCGGCAGAATGATAATGAAACGATCGTTTATACACTGATCGGGCAGCTGGCACCGGTTCTCATCAACGCCGTGATGCTGGTCTTTTATGTCGCCGTGATGCTGAAATACAGCGTCCTGCTGACCGCGGTCGGGGTCATTACCGTAGTCCTGAACGCTATAACTGCGCATTATATTTCGGAAAAACGGATCAATATGACCCGGACGCTGAATTCAGACAGCGGAAAATTATACGCCGCGACCATGGGCGGGATCGAAATGATCGAGACGATCAAAGCCAACGGAGCAGAAAACGGCTTTTTCACAAAATGGAGCGGGTATCAGGCCCTTGTCAGCAACGGCAATGTGAAAATGATGCGCATTAACCTGTATCTGGGTCTGATACCCGAAGCGCTGACCCGGATCGCGGATATCATCGTCCTCGTGCTCGGTGTCCTGCTGATCATCCGGGGTGAATTCACACCCGGGTATCTGCTGTCATTCACCGGATTGCTCTCAGCGTTTATGGATCCGGTAACCCGGCTCATCAGCCTGGGACAGACGGTCCAGGAAATCCAGACTGATATGGCACGCATCGAGGATGTGATGAATTACCCGGAAGATACAGACAAGGCACCGGAAAGAGTACCCGAAAACATGCCGGAAAAGCTCAGAGGAAAACTTGATCTGGAACATGTCAGCTTCGGTTATTCACCGCTGGAACATCCCCTGATCGAAGATCTCTCGCTCCATCTGGAACCAGGGAAATGGATAGCGCTGGTCGGGGCGAGCGGGTCTGGAAAGTCCACCGTGGCAAAACTGATCACCGGCCTGTATCCGCCCCGGAGCGGAGAGATCCGGTTCGACGGTATTCCGATTCAGAATATTCCCTCCGGGATTTTGCGCAGCTCCGTCACGATGGTCGATCAGAATACCGTCACCTTTTACGACACGGTCGCAGACAATATCACTCGATCTGTTATTATGCCGGCAGGGCGCAGATGACCGTCACCGCCTACATGGCATTCAGCGCCGCGTTCGGACAGATGAGCCCCGCTATTCTTTCCTTTGC
>CACYHU010000201.1 GCA_902774215.1 uncultured Chloroflexota bacterium | reverse complement strand
CAAATTCGACTACGAAAACCACAAGGTCACGATGAAGTACGTCGGAGGCGAACCGGTCACCTGGCCCTTCCGGCAGTTCATCGACCCGAGGGATGTTCCAAGACCCGGCGAGTGGTACGTGGAATATTACCAGCGGCTGGATTACCAGGATTATCTGAAAGATCAGGTCGGGGTCCTGCTCCATTATCCGGATGAGGATATAGGATATAGGGGATAGGATACAGGGGATAGGATATAGGATATAGGGAATAGTAAAACGAAAAAAGCCGGAATCCGGAGGGATTTCGGCTGTTAATCGTTTGAAAAAGTAACCACCGCAAACACAGCGGGGGTATGGGGGCCGCAGGCCCCCGGAAATCAGGCGCGGGCTGTGGCTTTCGCAGACACACGAACTTTCGATCCCGCGCCTTGCGAAGCAAGCCCTCCGGATTGCAAAGTAAGCTCATACAGCAAAAAAAAACCACCGCATTTTGCGGATGGGTCAGAAAAAGAGCCCTGAAACAGAGCGGGGGTATGGGGGCCGCAGGCCCCCGGAAATCAGGCGCGGGCAGCGGCTTTTGCAGACAAACGAACTTTCGATCCCGCGCCTTGCGAAGCATGCCCTCCGGATTGCAAAGTAAGCTCTTACAACAGAAAAAGTAACAACACAGCGGGGGTATGGGGGCCGCAGGCCCCCGGAAATCAGGCGCGGGCTGTGGCTTTCGCAGACACACGAACTTTCGATCCCGCGCCTTGCGAAGCATGCCCTCCGGATTGCAAATAGCAGAAAGGAATATAATGAAGGCCAGATACCTGCTGCTCCCCTATGCCTTTTTAATTGTCGTATTGCCGGCGGTCATCACCCATCTGGCGGTGCCGCTGAAGCTGGACGTTCCCCTGCTTGAGAACATAATGGACGGAATAATGGCGCTGACTGCCGTGGCAGGGCTGGCGCTGCTGCTGATCCGGAAAAAATCCCGTTTCCGGGGCTGGCTTCCGCTGCTGGCCCTGATGGTCCTGATAATCCTTCCGCAGATCTACCTGTGGAATCTGCAGAACCGCGGATTTACGGAGCTGCGCGCTGTTTACCGTTACGCCCTGCTGTACATCACCCTTTTTGTCATTCCACTTGAAACCCACCTTTCCCGGAAGTCGGTCTGCGTCCTTATCGGCTGCTTCTGCGTTTTCGGCGTCATCTCCTGCCTGTACGGACTGGTAAAATATCCGGATCTCACGAAGCTTTTCGGAAAAGGCGAAGGGATGGAATCCTGGTTCGGTCAGAAGAACCGCTTCGGCGCTTATAACGCCCTACTTGTGATCCTGTGCCTGCTGGCGGTCCTCCTTTCCGGGAAAAAATACTGGCTTGTCCCGGCCGCCTTCTTTGCCGTTTTCCTCGTGATGAGCAAATCCCGCGGCGCCATCGTTCTCACCGCTGTGACGCTGTTGGGCGGGATCATCTCCTACAGGAAACACATCGGGACAAAGACACTGCTGATGATCCTGCTGGATGCGGCGATCGTCTTCGCTCTCCTCTGGCTTCTTCCGCCGGCACGCAGCCTGCTGACATCTGTTATCGCGCCGGAACGCGGTGTGGGACGCGAAGTCATGTGGCGTACCGCCTGGGAGTATTATCTGGAATCCAACCCGCTGATGGGCCATGGTCTGGGAACACAGATCGAGCGGGTGATGATCGAGCGGGCAAGCCTGAATTACAGTACGCATAATATGTATCTGTATATCCTGATCATGGGCGGGCTGCTGATGGCCGTCTTTTATGTCCTGTCCTTTGTGGTTCTGATGAAAAGAGGCCGCTACCGCCATCATTACCTGATCCCGCTGATGGCCGGCTGGCTGGTCTATGGTCTGTTTGAGCTTGCCGGTACCCCCTTTGATTACTGGCACCTTTCCAACATGTTCACCGTCTGCCTGTTCTTTATCCCCGCCGCCCTGGGCCGGGACCATCAGCACCATCACCGCAGCCATTCGTCAGTGCATACGGTTGTCCGTGAATAGATCATGATCTCCGTCATCGTACCGATATACAACGTGGAGGCGTACCTGCCGAAGTGCCTTGACAGTCTGGTGGCGCAGACTTTCCCGGATGTGGAATTTATCCTGATCGATGACGGCTCGACCGACCGAAGCGCTGAGTTCGCGGCAGCTTATGCCGGTGCGGATGACCGCTTTCTCGTTCACCGTACCGCCAATCATGGCCTGTCCGCCGCCAGGAATCTCGGCATCGAAAAAGCCCGGGGAGACTGGCTGATGTTTGTGGATCCCGACGACTATGTGACGCCGGATTTTTGTGAAACGCCCTATCAGGCCGCGCTGCGGGAAGAAGCGGATCTGGTGATATTTAAGTCGTCAGTGGTCAGGGGTCGGGGATCAGTTGCACGTGGTAAGGGATCAGCTATCAGCGGGATCGTTGATGCGGAGACGGCGGTGAGATATGGTGGGGTTGCAGTCTGGAACAAACTTTACCGGCGGGAGCTGTTCGGTGCCATCCGCTATCCGGAGGGCAGGGTCTTTGAGGATATTGCCACGACCCATAAGCTCATTTTTGCGGCAGAGCGCATCCTGATGCTGCCGGATGTCCTCTATTATCATGTGCACCGGAAAGACAGTATTTCGCATATTCATTCAGCCCAAAACGCCAGGGATCTATTTCTGGCATCGCTTGAGCGTGCGGATTACCTGAAGTCCCGCGGATGCGCTGAGACACTTTATCAGCCTGAAGTATGGTCGAAATCACTCACCCTGCTGGCACGTGCGGAACCGGGTGGCGATCCCCTCTTTCGGCAGGCCGAAGCTGTGGCGGATTCCATCCCCGGCATTCCCCCTCAGCTGAAACGGAAAAAGAAGCTCATGCTCCTGGTCTGGAAGCTCGACAAGCGTCTCTTCCACCTCGCCTGCCGCCTCCTCCGCCAGAAGGCTCCCAAATGACTTTATCCCCTCCCGGGGACTTAACCCGCAGGGCTGTACCCGCAGGAAGACTAAAAAAAGAGGAGAGCTGAGATAAACATATCGGACTTGATCAAAAACACGGCAGATCAAATCAGGAAGCTGCCAAAACAATATGGGGGGGGAAAAGAAATAAACCTACATTAACATAATACTCTATTTTTTGACAAAAAACAAACAAAAATCTGTTCTTGCTCTGACATAAACAGACTATTATTAGAAACATAAAGAATGAACAAAGGAACAGAGAGAATCGAAGGAGTCAGGCTCCCGAATTTGAACCCTCCATCCCCTTGCTCAGCGGCAAAATACAGTTTTGAGTAATTGGAGGAAAATTATGTTGCTGCCAGGTTTATTTGGTGAAAATTTATTTGATGAATGGTTCGCATTTCCGGAATTTCACGGATTCCCTGGAAGCCGTGATTACGACCGGAGTGAACGAAAACTATACGGAAAACATGCTGACCGGCTGATGAAAACCGATGTCCATGAACATGATGATCATTATGAAGTTGACATAGATCTGCCCGGCTTCAGTAAGGATGAGATCAGTCTTGAACTCAAAGAAGGATATCTGATCGTAAGTGCGGCAAAAGGACTCGATAAAAGTGATACAAATAAAAAAGGGAAAGTTATCCGCCAGGAACGTTATGCCGGTGCCATGCAGCGAAGCTTTTATGTTGGCGAACAGCTTACTGAAGAAGACATTAAAGCAAGCTTTAAGGACGGCGTACTGAATTTGAATATTGTAAAGAAGGATCTGCCGAAACTTCCTGAAAAGAAGACGATTACGATTGAATGATCTTTGAATAAGATCATTTGAAATGGGATGCAGTATATGTATCCCATTTTTTGTTTAACAACCTCCGCCGGAGATTCTCCGCCACACCCGTATAAAAAAACGCCATTACCACAAAATCGAACATTTATCAACCGCCAATATTGGCGGTTTTCTTTTTTAATATTTTGATGTATCCTGTGGTTAACAATGACACCCGCGCTGTACGAAGCCGTGGAAAAGGGGTACAGACTCGCAAGCGGACCGATCTCCCGGCGCTCATGAAAAGGGGTGCAGGTCCCTTCGGGGCCAGTCCCCCGTCATACGAAACCAACGAAAGGAGAGCTGAGATGAACATATCGGACATGATCAAAAACACGGCATATCAGTTTCGTCTAATTCAGAAGTGAAGCGAAAATCAGCAAATTTCTTCAACAGCTCAAATTCTTCCCCTTTATAATTCTATAATAACCTTCATTTGAGAACAATAAGGTTAATAGGCTGAACGGAAAATATTTTTCCACTGAATTCAATTTTTCTTTACATCCCATAAGATCGCAATGCACTGATAAAGCTGCTTCTCCGTGGATATTTCGCGCGATAGCTTTCCATTGTTCCGGTCTTTCCGTGCGGAACACCCTGTGATTCCAGAACTTCGCCATATGCGGCAATGAAGGCTGCACATTCACTGTAATAATTTCGGCGGTTTGCCAGCAAGATGTTTTCGAGCTTTGTGTCAACGTACTGAAGCCCGGAAATACAATTGTATAAAAAAGCAGGCCTTTCTGGCAAACTGTTTCCGGTATAGATCAGATAAAGTGCTTCATGGACAAAATCGTCATAGGTCCCGTCGAGAAGGTCTTCATTGAAAAGATCATCGATTTGTAGTGGAGTTCCGTCATAATCTTCGTAATCGCCTTCTACCTCCACAGTGAGTCGAAAAAGAATCCCGGCAAGTTCAGCTCCTTCGGGATAAGCTTCCAGATCAATGCATCTGTGAAGCAGCTCGATCGCCTCATTAATTATCGGCTGAATGTCCTCCGGATCAGAAAAGAGAAATTTATAATCCACATCCCAGCCCCAGCCATTATTATATTGGTAGTCAATTTCACTGTCCAGCCTGAGATCGCCATCATTAACCGCATTCAGGAATTTGGTAACCTGAGCAATATCTCTCCGCAGCAGCTCAAGTGCGTCCATGGAAGAATCCGGTTTATCTCCGGCTGCATTTTTGTTTTTCTTGACAGACTTCAGTGTTTCGATAAAATGATTGCGCTGTCTCTCCGGAAGTGTCCGGGCAATTTCATGAACAAAAGCGGTGATCTGTTCTCCGGTCATTTCTGAAACCGCATCATCAACATATTTCAAAAATTTCGCCAGATTCATAGGAAATTACTGTTTATTCCTCATATTCGATATCATTTTCTTCACACCACTCAATCGCGATACGTTTATATGCGGCAGCCAGAAAATCATAACAATCTTGTTCAATATCCATTTCTATGATATCGTCTTTAAAACGACGGAATGCTCCGCGTCCCCGTATTGCACGGGACAGTCTGTTGTATGCAGATCCGGACAATGTGTCGATAAATTCCTCCATAATGCTGTATTCATGGATGTCATATTCTGTTGGCAGCCGACAGAATCCGTGTTCTTCGAGCCTCTCGCTGATTTCTTCCGCTTCTTCCCGATCCATTGCCCAATCGTCGATCCATACGATTTCTCCGGTTTCCATATCCAGAAAAGATTCTGAGGATTCATTCGTCATTTCGACCGCGTTAATAATATCAGTGAGTTTTACTTTCATTTTGCCTGCTCCTGTCGGATTTGTTTCTCATCCCAAATCCAATCCCAGGTTTTTTACAGTTAAACCAATGAATTCTAAGGTCAATCCCAAGGTGCAATCTAATTTTTCAGACAGCATAACGGAACAGCATAAACGCCATTTTCCATCTGATATGCTACTTTGTTCTTTGTTATGACCATCAAAAATGCCGGTTTTCCTGTCTTTTCTCTGTCTATATCGTTTGCGATATTTATCAGATTTTTCCCTGCCTGAATAATATCATCTTCCCCGCCAAGTTTCACTTCGATCAATGCCCAGGAACCATCATTGAACTGAATCACCGCATCGGCTTCCCGCTTTTTCGAATCACGGTATTTATAAACATGAGCTCCAATTGTGTCAGCATATACCCTGAGATCATGGATAACCAGTGATTCAAATAATAGACCGAAGGTCGTTATATCTTTAAAGAGACCTGCCGGAGTAAGACCAAGAGCCGCAGCACCGATTGACGGGTCAGTGAAATGTCTGGTTTCCTTAGTTCTGATAGTTGTCTTGCTTCTCAAATTTGGATTCCATGCCGGAAGTTCTTCAATAACATACAAATTTTTAAGCGCGTTCAGATATTTTGCAAATACATCTTTATCAAAAGTCTCATCATTCGAAGT
>CACYHU010000200.1 GCA_902774215.1 uncultured Chloroflexota bacterium | reverse complement strand
ATTATCGGCATTTTTACAGGAGATAAACATGAATAAGAAAATCGCGGTCGCAGGAACCGGTTATGTAGGCCTTTCTCTGGCTGTACTGCTTGCGCAAAAAAATGAAGTTGTTGCGGTTGATATTATTCCTGAAAAGGTGGATAAACTAAACAGATTTGTTTCCCCAATCGGTGATGATTATATTGAAAAATATCTTGCTGAAGCAAAATCAGGCAAACGAAAGCTTAATCTGCGTGCCACATTGGATGGTAAATCAGCGTATAAAGATGCTGATTTTGTTATTATTGCTGCGCCTACTAACTATGATGTAGAGAGGAACTTTTTTGATACCAGCGCTGTTGAAGCCGTGATTTCAGCAGTTCTTGAATCGACTGACGGACAAGAGAAAAAACCGATGATGGTTATCAAATCTACGATTCCGGTTGGTTATACTGCCTCAGTTCGAGAGAAGTTCGGAACGGATCGACTGATTTTCAGCCCTGAGTTTTTGAGGGAATCCAAAGCATTATATGATAATCTGTATCCCTCCCGGATCATTGTCGGCTGTGATAAGGCAAGCGAAGAGGCTGCCCATGAATTCGGAGAATTGCTCCGTGAAGGTTCCGAAAAACCTGATGTAACTGTTCTGTACATGAGTACGACAGAAGCCGAAGCAGTGAAGCTTTTTGCAAACACCTATCTGGCGATGCGGGTCGGCTTTTTCAATGAACTGGATACTTATGCTGAAATAAAAGATTTGAATACAGGCAATATCATAAAAGGCGTGTGCCTCGATCCGCGAATTGGGGATTTTTATAATAATCCCTCATTCGGGTATGGCGGATACTGCCTTCCAAAAGATACGAAACAGCTGCTGGCAAATTACCGTTTTGTACCACAAGACCTGATCAGCGCAATCGTTGAATGTAACCGGACAAGGAAAGATTTCATATCAAGCCGTGTTTTACAAATGGCGGGGTTCAGTGATTTCAGTATCGATGAACGGCAGCGCGGTACTGAAGGTGATTCCCTGACGATCGGTGTATACCGGCTGACCATGAAATCGAATTCAGATAATTTCCGTCAGTCTGCCATGCAGGGTGTGATGAAACGGATAAAGGCTAAAGGGGCGGAAGTTATAGTCTATGAGCCGACACTGGAAGACGGCAGCCGCTTCTTTGGGAGTCTGGTCATTAATGATATTGAGAGATTCAAAAGAAAATCAGACGCTATTATCGCAAACCGATATGACAGCATTCTTGATGACGTGAAGGATAAAGTATACACCCGCGATATTTTCAGCAGAGATTAATTAAAACGGATTGTCATTTGGCATATTTCATGTATATATCAAGTATAAAAAACACGTTTTCAAAATCTGAATAATGAAAATTATTTTGATTTGATTTTGCGCGAAAAAATGGATCGGGAAACGCACAGGTGTTTCCCGATTTACCTCATTATTATAGAAGCTGTACATACGGGGATGAATTATGCCTCTTTTTTCACGTGATATTGGTATCGATTTAGGAACACTTAATACCGTAATTGCAGAAGGAAGGCAACTGCTTTTGCAGGAACCTACGGTTGCAGCAATTATTGTTGAAGAATTGAAAATGGTTGAATGGGGACAGGCTGCAAGGGATATGGTAGGCCGGGTTCCTGAGTCTATTGATGTTGTTTATCCGCTGCGAAACGGTGTAATTGCTGAATATGAAATTACGGAAAACCTTGTGAAATTTGCTGTTCAGAAAGTCTGCGGTTCCATGATGATTTTCCGGCCCCGGATCCTTATTACGATCCCCTGCGGTATTACATCTGTGGAAAGACGGGCGGTACGTGAGGTTGGCCTCGGCACTAACAGCCGTGAAGTCATGCTGATGGAACAGCCTTTGGCTGCGGCCATCGGTATCGATCTTCCGATCGCTGCTCCCTCCGGAAATATGGTCATCTGTCTTGGAGGCGGATTGACTCAGGCTGCGGTCATTGCGATGAACGGTGTTGTGACTTCCGGTACAACACAAACCGCCGGGATAAAACTGGATGAAGCGATCCAATCCTATGTGCGTAAAAAATACGGCGTCATTATCGGACAGCCGACAGCGGAACAGATTAAAACACGTATCGGTTCGGCTGTACAGGTGGAGCAATCGCAGACAATGGAGATACAGGGGCAGGACCAGGTGACAGGGCTCCCGAAACCTGTAGCTGTAACGACGGAAGATATCGTGGAGGCTTTGCAGGAACCGCTCAGGGATATCGCTGAAACCACAAGGAAGGTCCTGGAAAAAACACCACCTGAACTGATTTCTGATATTATTGACAGAGGTGTGGCACTTTGCGGCGGAACAGCCTTGCTGCGTGGGATCGACAAATATCTGACAAAAATGCTCGGAATCCCGGCTTATATGGTGGATGAACCAACAATTTGCACTGCACTTGGAGCTGCTAAAGCGGTTGCCCTGCGCGATGCTTACCGCCGCTCTATCATACAGGGCTAATTAAAAAGGTAACCATCGCATTTAGCGTGTGAGTCAAAAAAGGAGCCCGATAACACAGCGGGGGTATGGGGGCCGCAGGCTCCCGGAAATCAGGCGCGGGCTGTGGCTTTAGCAAACACACGAACTTTCGATCCCGCGCCTTGCAAAGCATGTTCTCCGGAATGCAAAGTGAGTTCATATTGTAGTGAAAAATGTCGCGGCAGATCCTGCTGCTGTATTTTATTTGTAATAATTCTGATATCAATTCAGAACGGATAACATGTGACTGGTTCTATGATGCGAGGAAGCCCGCATAAAGGGGCAGTCTTCTGTGCTGCACAGTGATACTGAACAGCTCCAAATTCTGTAAAAAAACAACAGCTTCATATCAAGAAGCTGTTGTTGAATTCAGAGAAATGATCTGCCGATTAATGTTTTCCGATTTTTTCACGGATCAGTTTTACAGCAAGGCTCAATGATTCCGGGATCTTCTCCGGTATCTTACCGCCGGCTTGTGCCATATTGGGACGGCCGCCGCCGGATCCGCCTGCTATTGCGGAAATTTGTTTGGCGATATCCCCCGCCTTGATCCCGCGTTTTACCAATTCATCAGAAACATTGACGATAAAAACTGCCTGTCCGTTCTGAACTGTGCTGAATACGCCCACAGCATTTGGATTCTCACTTTTGAATCTGTCAGCCATTTCACGCAGTGTTTCGGGAGTTGCGTCCGGGACCTGAACCGCAAGGACACTGGTATCTTCGATTTGGACGGACTGCCGTTTCAGATCATCGAATTTCGTCATGGCGAGTTTTGCGCGGATATCCGCGATATCTTTGACTGCTTTTTGGATGGCAGCCTGGTTCTGTTCTGCTTTTTGTACAACTTCTTCGACCGGTACACTCAGGATAGATGCCATCTGCCGCATACTGCTGGCAGCCTTTCTTACCCGGGCACTGGCTTCACGGCCGGTGATAGCTTCAATGCGGCGGATACCTGTGGCAACGGAGCCTTCTGAAACGATCACGAACAGTCCGATCTCACCGGTATTTAGGACGTGTGTACCTCCGCAGAGTTCTGCCGAGATGCCGCCATTTTCTCCGATACGTACGACACGAACCTCTTCGCCGTATTTTTCATTAAAGAGTGCTGTGACCCCTTCATCTAAAGCTTCATTAATGTTTTCGATTTTCGTATAGACAATTTGATCCGAAAGGATGTTTTCGTTTACGATTTCTTCGATCTCAGACAGCTGTTCCTGTGTCAGAGCTTTGTTGGAATTGAAGTCAAAACGCAGACGGGTATCGGAGACATA
>CACYHU010000199.1 GCA_902774215.1 uncultured Chloroflexota bacterium | reverse complement strand
AGAACAAAACCTGTGGATTCGTGTTTGGGGAGATATGGGACATATTTCTGTTGAAAGCCTGCTTATATTCAGAAATCCGCCGGCGTTTGCCAGTGATGTTCACGACATCATTCTCACTTGCCAGGGTTGGGAACGGACAGCTTTCCTCAAAATACAAGCGGAATTGAACTGGAATGATGCCAAAAATGGAAATGTGGAAATCATAGATTACATTTCAGGGCACAGAGTAATCTGCACTGGGTTCAAGAGTAAGGAGAATCATAAACCGTACGATCCCGAGAAAGATAGCTGCCAGAGTTTATCACCCAGTGAAATATCCGTTTATAACGATACGGAAAAACGAGAGATTTCAATACAGAAATTGCGAAGCACTGATATTTGTTTGAAAAGCGCAATGCTCTCACAGGGTGACTATGATCTGCTCCGTTTTATTGCCTGCAATCCTTTTCTGAAACGACCTGAAAGCAGAGCATGACAGAATAAAAATGCTTCAAGGAGATATCGACAGGTTGAAAGATAACGGATTTCTGAGAATAATTCCATCAGGCCCGATGGATGATACTTATCTTCTCACCTGGAAAGGCCTTGACCTGGTTGCAGCATATCACGCAACTATTCCTTTCTATCTGAAGAAATACAGTCAATGGCCGCAGGAAAGTTTTATGCAGAAGGATTTTGATTTGTTCCGTGATACTCTTGATGACAACTATTCTTTTTTCGACAGCCATTGCTTCTATAAACAGAGGTGGGGAACAATTCGCCCCGAACATCAGATTCTCTGCAAGGAATTTGCCTCTGCACTGATACTCGGTGCCAGATCAATGAAATCTGAATTTGGATGTGAATATTCAGTGAGCGGAATGACTACCATTTCATCAAATTTGAAACTCACAGCTTTATCCCATGGCAGGAAAATGATTAGGATGCTCCATCCGGATGGCGCATGTACATTTGAATATACCAGCCCACTTTGTTCCCAAAAATGGAAAATTTTCATTGAGATAGAGAGAAACAGGAACCGTGAATCAGATCTTGCGGAAAAACTCGAAAAATATAGGAGATTTATCCCTGCGGCAAAACAGTTTTATAAGGGATATGATGATATCCTTCTAATGTTCTTCTTCGATGACACGACAGGAAGAACCTCTGATCTCAAGGATAAAATAGAGTTTCTCCTTGAAACCATGAGAAAATACGGAATCACAGGATGTGTCGGACTGCTTAGCGATGCAAAGAAGATTCCAGATGGATGGCTTCCAAAACATGGTGATATTGAAATGGAAACCTGCGGTGGGCTGATGCTGTACCAGAATATCTGGCGGACAACTGAAATCCTGCCGGAAAATATGAAACTGAATTTTCCCGGATTTTTATTTAGTTAGAAGCAGATTCAGAAACTGTCTTGGAAATACTCTAGTTAGAAATACTTATTGATATTTTTACGGGGGCTTTCCCAGCAGTTTCTTCATTGTATCCTTCTATCCGGAGGTTTCGATGATAAAGAATAGAAGGCTGCTGATCAATAAAAACGGGATAGACTTTGCGCTTGTAAATGACTGCCGTACCGCATGGGAAATTGGCAAAGGTCTTCTCGGTGCAGAAGAGCCTGCCCTTGATGAAAACAATTTGTTTGAGGGGGTGCTGCTCAGGATCCCTGCCTGGAGACAAAAATACAGCGGATTGATCAACTCAATCCATATGATTGGAATGAGATATCCGATTTCTGTTTTTTGGATTTCCGACTGCAGAATTGTTGACAAGGTACTTGCTGTCCCTGGCTGTCATATCTATTCGCCATCACATCCGGCATCAGCAGTTCTGGAATTGCCGGAAGCAGCATTCGATAAATTAGATGTTGGAGATCCCCTCAAAATCTCAGATATAGACTGCTTGATCAGCACTCAGACGGAATAAGCATGGAAGAAAGCAAGCCGATTGTTGAATTAGACATGCTCGTTAAAATGAGCCTCTGTCCCATGAAAGTATTCTGGACTAAAGAAAAGGATTCCCGGGTATTTGACTATGAAAGTCTTCTCAGGACAATGGTGTTGAACACCCTGAAGGCTGGATACAGGGATACGGGTCCTGGAGATCAGCCTGATCTTGAACAGCATATTTCAGGCATATGGGAATATCTTCTGAAGGTTCGCGGTTTCCCAAATCCAAGACATCAGGTCAGAAAAATGATTGATTTTTATGAAATGCGCTGCAGAGATTTAGATTTAATTGAGAAGAAATACCAGGATTCGGCCGAATTGCTGAATTTGAGCCATTGGTGGGATTCCGGACTCGTATTTAATACTGAGTACTTCAGGCTAAGGGACGAAATAAATAAATATCAGCTTCTCCTTGGTTTCCCTGACTGGAATACTGTTAGAACGTTCTACAGAGACGTTGAGTATATTCCCGTTTCACTCGCTGACACATTCTGTGATTACATGATTGGAATCCGACTTTTTTCTTTCCGCAAGATTCCTTCAGAGAATATTCAATTCGATGTCCCTGCATATCTTGATCTTCAGGATATCAGAATTGCTGTCCGCTTTGACATCTTGTGGCGCAGGAGCAGAGTTTATAAATCCAAATCCCAAAATCTGAAGCCCTGTCTGGTCGCTGAACAGCTTGTTCCCAGCTCGCATTATGCTAATGCTGAGCAAATTCGCCGTGAACGGATGATATTAGGGGATATCAGAATGCCTCTGATTGGTGTTGATTACGTAAGAGACAGCGGTGAAAAATTCCGGATCGATTCGCTCAGCTGCTGTATTTTTCCTGCAAACACAGGCACATCAGCATGGAAAGAATCTGATTTGAAATATGATCCAGTAAGCGCGAAGTCTTTTTTGTCACGTCTGAATTATTATGGGCTGGAATATCTGAGCGTAGTTAAACAGAATCTGTATATTCCCCGCGGACTTGTAAAAAATGATATGTGCGCTTCCTGCTCCTTTCTGAGTGATTGTTTTTACCATAATGACAAGAAAGATCCTCAAACCGCGATGGAAGATAAAGATGCAGGAATACTATCATCCTTTTTGGAAACATTAGAAGAAAAAGCCGCACTTTGCGGAGACAAAAGCAAAGTAATGGATCTATTGATTGAAACACTTAGTCTCCTGGATGAGAATCCTTCATTGCGGATGATAAATAAACTCAGTAATGCGGCAATTAACCTGAAGCACGATTTATCAGGAGGATAATATGCCGCATCCTAAAAGAAAATCCGATCTTCCCGTAGGAGCGGGAATCCCATATGACTTATCAGAAGCAGCTGAACTATTGGATCGCAACCTTGCAATGGGTCAGGCCGGCATGTTCAGACCTATTCCAACAGGATTAACCGGAATAGATTCAGCGCTTGGCGGCGGCCTCCATGCAGGTGATCTTGCGATACTTGCGGGAGTTCAAAACATTGGAAAGACGGCTGCTGTAATTCAATTCGCGGCGTCATTTGCCTCTTCCGATACGCTGGTATTGATTGTCGAGTACGAACACAATGTTACTCATGTATTTGAACGGCTCCTTATTCAAAACTCCTATGTGAATGGCTATGGCGGTCAAAGTTTTAATCAGGATCAGATGCAGGAAGCTTATATCGAAACGATTCGTGCCAGAGAAGAAAAGAATATCCGGAATGACACTTCATACAAGTCATTCAACAAACTTCTCAGTCGTCTTCCTAACGGGGTGATTGCGTGGAACCGTCTTGCCAGGATACAGCGGAATATCTGGATCATCCAGGGTGATGGATCGATTACAACTCCTGATGTATTGGCTGCTTATGTCGAAATGGCAAAACAATATGCGGAATCAAGACGGATCCTTCTGATCGTCGATTACCTTCAGCGGGTTCCTGTTCTTGGTCTTCACCGAAACCTGAGCACAGAAGAACGTGTCGAGTACATTTTTCATTATCTCAAAGCGATGTCCCTGCGATGTCAGGATGAAGGATGGGTTGTCCCCGTTTTGGGGGTTGCGGCTATTGAAGCTGAAGCGTTGAGATCCGGACGAGTTCATATGGAAAGTATTATCGGCGGTGCGATCACCGCATATGAGCCTGATGTCGCTCTGATCATGAACAAAGATGACAGAGATCCGGATGGAAATCCTGTTGTCAGGTGGGCAATTGAGAAAAACAGACATGGACCTTCCGATCTTGAATGGAAACACAAGTTCTTTGGGGCGGCATATTCTTTCCTCCCTAATGGAGAGCCGGTAAGCGAAGAAAATTCATGGCAGCGGGAAAGAAAAAAGACCCAAAGTGAAATCAGCGCTGTCAATATGGCAAATGCTGTCAGGGATGTA
>CACYHU010000198.1 GCA_902774215.1 uncultured Chloroflexota bacterium | reverse complement strand
GTTTTCAATGAAGCGGATTTTCAAAGCTCAATGGACGTGATAAGAGGATGCCTATGACACAAACGCTCTCAAACCTGACGTTTATCCTCGGAGGTGCACGCAGCGGGAAATCCGCTTTTGCCGAACAGCGTGCACGGGAATATGGTGATGATGTGATCTACTGCGCGACTGCGGAGGTTCTTGATGACGAGATGCGGGACCGGGTGGAACGCCATCAGCAGCGCAGACCGGCTGCCTGGCGGACAGTTGAGGCTCCCGGCAGTGCAGCGGAAAAGCTTTCCTGTGCCTTGAAGGATAAAGGGGCTTCCTGTGTTTTATTTGACTGCCTCTCTGTTCTTACGTCCAATGTGCTGCTTTCACTTGATGAGAACATCGGGGAATCGGAAGCTTTTGAAGTTTTATGCGGGAGGGAACTGAATGCTCTTTTCAATCTGATTCAGGCTCATCCTGAAACACATTGGCTGATCGTTTCCAATGAAGTGGGAATGGGTGTCGTACCTGCCTATAAACTGGGCCGAACATACCGTGACCTGCTTGGAAGAGCCAATCAGATGGCTGCGGCATTTGCGGGTGAAGTGATTTTCATGGTCGCTGGGATCCCGGTGACGATTTCAGGAAAAGGGCTGTCCGGGTGATCCTTTATCTAATATAAGAGCTCACTTTGCAATCCGGAGGACATGCTTCGCAAGGCGCGGGATCGAAAGTTCGTGTGTCTGCGAAAGCCGCTCCCCGCGCCTGATTTCCGGGGGCCTGCGGCCCCCATACCACCGCTTTGTATTTGGGCTCTTTTTCTGACTCACCCGTAAAATGCAGTGGTTGCCTTTTTCCTGAAAAAATGTTCCTTTGTTTTTCAGCCATGGATAAAGCTGAAAAGTCAGCCCGGTAATCTGAAATCCAATACCTGCATCTGCAGTTTGGTTTCGTCATGATAGGTGTTTTTCTCGAGTTTACACAGCACGTCGATGCGGTCATGTGTTTTAAGCCAGTCACACCATTCTGCAAGTCCAAACCCGACTGCATCGATCAAACGGCCGTCATCTCCCGCAAAAGCAATTTTCAGATGCGTCATATCTTTGCCGATCCGCTTGGTCCACTGGACCTTCAGATTGCGAAAAACAAACAACGGCTCCGGATTTCCTTCCCCCAGAGGTTCCAGCTGTTCCAGCAGGTTCACAAGCTCCAGATCGGCGTAGTCAGTTGTAAGCTCCATATCATATTTTTTAGCCGGGGTCAGCTGCATCCAATCTAATTTATGTTCGGCAATCTCATTGATGCGGGCAACGAATTCATCCCATCTCTCATTATCGACTGTCAGTCCGGCGGCTTTCCAATGTCCGCCGTATTTTTTCAGCAGACCGGGACAGGACGCGTTGAGTTCATCCAGCGCTTCGATCATGCTGAATTCCTCAATGGAACGGCAGGATGCACGTGTTTCGGTTTTGCCCTCTGATCCAATGATCGTCGGACGGTAAAAGGTATCCGAAAGGCGGGCTGCGCCTAATCCGACGATACCCATGTTGAAATCCTTATCACGGCAGCAGATAATGGCGGGCAGTTTATCTTTCTGAATGCTGTCCGCCGCTTTTTTCTGGATCAGTGCGGTCAGGTCTTTCCGCTCGGTATTTTTTTGATCCACTTCCTCGGCCAGAAGGCGTGCGTCGGAGAGATTGCTGCTCATCATCAGGTCGAATGAGAGACTGGCTTTATCCAGACGCCCCGGAGCATTCAAACGCGGGGCAATGCCAAAACCGATCGTCTGGTTTGAAATTTCCGCTGTCCTGAACCTTCCTACTTCAGCCAATGCCTGTATCGCATAACGCGGCTGGTTTCTCAGCTTTCTGAGGCCGTCTTTAACAATGGCACGGTTTTCCTCACTCATGGGAACGATGTCTGCCACGGTTCCTATTGCCGCTATATCTACCCAATCCCGGGCTTCAAAACCGACCTGTGGACGGGCTTCCAGAACTGCTTCGGCTATTTTATAAGCGACGCGAGGTTTTTTTCAGGATATGGGTCTCCGGGCTGTTTTGCGCAAATCACCGCGTCTGCCGCAGGTATCTCGTCCCCCGGCTCGTGGTGGTCGGAAATGATCATTTTGAGTCCCAGTTCACGGGCGTAAAGAGCTTCTTCTGTGGAACGGATGCCGCAGTCAACGGTTATTACAAGGTCGATTCCGGAATCGAAAAGAAACTTCAGCGCCTCTTTGTTCAGCCCGTAGCCTTCCTCGAAACGATCCGGAATATAGCTTACCGGATCAGCGGCGCCGATTTTCTGCAGCAGCTGCACCAGGATCGTACTGGCAGTGATCCCGTCTACATCATAATCGCCGTACACCGCAATTTTTTGATTGCGGTCAACAGCGTCCCATATCATCCTGACCGCTTTCAGCATATTTTTCATGCCTTTTTCCTTGTCCAGCGGATCATACAGGCTGCCGTTTTGCGTCAGAAAAATCTCGGCTTCCCTTCGCGTATTGATCCCCCGGATCCATAAAAGTTTCTGCAGGACGCGCGGATATGCAGCCAGTTCTCCGAGTGCTTCGGGTGACATGGCCGGATAAGGGATCCAGCGGTATAAAGAATCGGGAGCGGAATTCAAAACAAATTCCTTACGAATAAAAACGGTTCACACGGTGGGCAATGCCGCAGGTCACTTCATAATTGATGGTTCCCCAGGACGCGGCAACTTCCTCTACCGTTATCGCAGTTTCGCCCTGACTTCCGATCAAAACAGCTTCATCGCCGATCATGGCATCCGGTATATCATTCAGGTCGATCATACACTGGTCCATGCAGACATTCCCGATGACAGGGACGATTTGTCCGTGGACAATGACTTTATTCCCCTGCACACGGCGGTAACCGTCCGCATAACCGACGGGAATAACACCGACCCGCTGTTCCGTACCATGGGTATGATAGCGATGCCCGTAGCTTATCCCTCTGCCGCCGGGGATCATTTTCACGGATGTGATCCCGGCTTTCCAGGAAAGTGCATGACGGAAGCCCTCCGGCAATAAAGCATCCGGGGAGGGGTGCATGCCGTACATTGCTTCACCTGCGCGGACCATATCGTATTTTCCGCAGCGCGGATGGAACAAAGCACCGGCAGAATTGCCTGTATGGACCAGCTGCGGACGGAGTCCGTTTGCTTCTGCCTCTGCAAGCAGACGGTCAAAACGGTCCAGCTGCCAGTCGGTGGTATCGGCTCCCGGTTCATCTGCGCGGGCAAGGTGGGTGCAAAGCCCTTCGGCCTCCAGATAAGTGGAATCTTTCACTGCCTGCAGCAGTTGAAGGCCTTCCTCAGCGGGAAAACCAAGACGTCCCATACCGCTGTCGATTTTGACATGAACACTCAGTGTATGTCCGGTTCCGCGGAGGATCTTTTCATAAAGTGCGATTTGTTCGAGGTTGAAAAGGATTCCTCTGACCTTCAGGATCGAAGCTTCTATAACATTTTCCGGGGGGATCATACCTAAAACCAGAATAGGTTCGGTAAAACCGACATTCCGTAATTCCCGCGCTTCCGTAAAGCGGGCAACAGCCAGGAAAACAGCCCCGGCTTTGACAGCAGCCCGGGACACAGGCAGAACCCCATGACCATAGGCGTCGGCTTTCAAAACAGCCGCTACCGGCAGACCGGATATATTCCGGATCTCCCGCAGATTATTTTCAATGGCCTGGAGATCAATTTCCAGCCAGGTTTCGTAAGTTTTATTAGCCATGAATTCTATTTTACCTTAAAATAATCGGTTTCAATGTTTGCGGTCAGGTGTTAGGTATATCACGAATTAATCAGACAAATTACATGAATTGATGAATATCTGAATGATTTACGCGGAAATACCGGAGCGGTATGCGGAAGCTGATAATCTTTTATTGGGTTATAATAGGAATTAATAAAAAAATGTCACGACCGGATTTAATTTTTCTCCGTTTCATGGCAAAATAATTGACAGGAGGATGTAACAGCCATGTATATCATAATGTTCGTTCTTAATGATTCTAAGAAGCTTGATATGATCATTGACGGCTGGAATAAAGTTGGAGTTCGCGGTGTCACGATCCTCGAAAGCATCGGCGCGTATCGTGTCCGGAAACGTATTCCCGGACGTTTTGCATTCACCACTGCCAATTCGGATGAGACCAGTAAAACATTGATGGCGATGGTCGAAGATGAAAGCGTTGTCAAAAATTGTCTCGCGGAGACTGAACGACTGATCGGTGATCTGTCCGGTCCGAATACCGGGATCTTCACCTATTGGCCGGTGACCGAGATCAAGGGAATTCACAAGAATTACAACAAGTAATATAAATAAAGGCTAAAACTAAATATCATGTTTGAATCATTACAAATCGCAGCAACCACAGGCGGCTGGGTCTGGGTTACTTTTGTTATTGCAGCAGCACTAATTGTTGTTTCAGCGATGCAGCTCGCCAAGTACGGCGACGTTATTGCGGCACGCACGAAACTCGGAGGTATGTTCATCGGTGTCCTGCTCCTTGCCGGGGCGACAAGTCTGCCTGAACTGCTGACCTCCATTAACTCTATAAATATCGGGTCACCCGAACTTTCAGCAGGGAACTTTTTCGGTTCCAGTGCATTTAACATGTTCATCCTGGCGATCCTCGATATTCTCGGACGAGACCAGCGCATACTGCGCACTTCTCAGGGGCGGCATCTGACTTCCGGAGGTTTTGCAGTTTTGATGTGTACGCTGGTGCTGTTTTTCCTCGTTTCGAACCCGATCCTTTCCCAGATGAATTTTAATATCGGCTGGGTCGGTATCGATTCCATAATCATAATGGCGGCTTATGTTTTCGCTATTTACATGATCCAGCAAAGCGAGCAGGGCGCGGTTTCAACTGAAATGACGGAAGAGGAATTAGCGGATGTGCCGAGTCTCAAAGTCGGTTTGATCGGCTTTACTGCTGCTGCTGTTGTTCTGGGTCTTGTTTGTCCGTTCATGGTTCGTGCCGCGGAACAGATCTCTGAGATCACCGGACTGGGTGCCAGCTTCGTCGGTTCCACGCTTGTTGCTCTGGTCACTTCCCTGCCGGAAATGGTCACTTCCATTTCTGCTATTTCCATCGGTGCCGCCGATATGGCGCTGGGTAATCTTTTCGGTTCCAACATGTTCAATATGTTCGGCATCGGTATTGCGGACCTCTTTTACACGAAGGGCCGCTTCCTGGGTACCGTTGACAACTCCTTTATTGTTATCGGGATGCTTGGCGTTCTGATGACCGCCTGGGGACTGCTCGGCAATATTGTCCGCTTCAAACGAATCGGGAAGATCATGGATGTCGATTCTGTCATAACGATCTTTATGTACTTCGGCGGTATGTATATTCTCTACTTCATGAGCAACCTCATGAAATAGAAACGAATGTGAATTATCAAGCTTACAGATAAAGATGTCCGCAGCTGCGGGCATTTTTTTTACGCCGATCAAATGACAGAAGAAGGGAAAATTGATTGAATTGGCGGCGGGTAAAATCTGTCTTGTGCGAAAAAAACGATTTATTAGAGTTAAGAAAGCACTGATCAATGCATGTCGTAAAGAGGTAACCGCCGCATTTTGCGGGTGAGTCAAAAAAAGAGCCCGATAATACAGCGGGGTATGGGGGCCGCAGGCCCTGTTCAATCAAGACATAGGTAACACTTTGGCTCAGGACATGGGTAAGGCGGGGTGCTACCCAGGTCAGGAATTTGGCAGAGAACGCAGGAAGTTCTCTGCCATGTTACTTTGGGTAATATAGCGCTCGAGTTGCTCTCCAGCAGTGCTCTATCCTCTATATTACAAAGGAAATTATATCCAAAAAATGTTACTTTGGCAAA
>CACYHU010000197.1 GCA_902774215.1 uncultured Chloroflexota bacterium | reverse complement strand
CTATGAGCTTTGCATCAAAGTAAAGGATATTCAGGGCGTCAGCGAAAAGAAATTCTTTGATTTGACGGTAAAGTGATATTTGTGGTATAGTAATATCAGACAATCAACGATGACAGATGCGGCAGGAGGATTTTATGATGGATGATAAGGAAATACAGAATGTGATACGACAGAATTCCTCTTTGCATGATGATCTGTCATCGAATGTTATCAGCGAACTGAAACTGAAATATTGTACCGGCTGTTCCGCTTGTGCGGCAGTGTGTGCCCAGTCAGCCATCACCATGCAGACAGACAGAGAAGGCTTTCTGAAACCACAGATCGACACGGATAAGTGTATGATGTGCGGTGTGTGTGTCCGGAAGTGTCCGCAGCTGCATCCTGTGCGGCCAAACCATGCGGTGCCTGTCTGTTATGCGGTGATGGCGGATGAGGCAACCAGAATGAAAAGTTCCTCCGGCGGTATGTTTACGATTGCTGCCTCTTGGATACTGGAGCAGGGCGGTGTTGTCTGCGGTGCTGTTTTTGATGAAAATTTTCAGGTTCACCATGTAATGATTGATGCCATAGACCAACTGCCTGCGTTGAGAGGCTCCAAATATATTCAGAGCCATACAGGCCATGTATATCAGCAAATCCAAGAAAAGCTGTCTGAGGGAACCCCCGTTCTGTTTACGGGGGTTCCTTGTCAGGTAGCCGCACTTTATGCCGTTGTGGGAAGGAATCATAAAAACCTCTACACCATTGACCTGATGTGTCACGGGGTTTCTTCCTATCAAGTGCTTGAAAAATATCTGCAGGACATCCACCACAAAAAGCCCGTCAAAGAGCTGTATTTCAAACGAAAAGAACCCTGGGGATGGGGGGCAGGCACCAGTATTTTATTTGAGGATGGAACCGCTTATGAGCAGTACCACTATTTTGACCCGTTTTTTATTGCCTATCACAGCGGTGACAGCAAAAATGCAGCTTGTTCCTTTTGTACCTCCAATACCCTGCCCCGTCAGGGTGATCTGACGATGGGAGACTTTTGGGGCATTGATGTGCTGGATCCGGACATGAATGATTATAAAGGCACTTCTGCGGTGCTGATCAATCATGAAAAGGGTGAGCATCTTTTCCAACGTCTTATCCCACACATTGCTAAATATAAACAACAGCCGTTGGCTTATGTTCTTGCCAAAAATGCCGCCCTTCGGGAACAGAATCCCCTTTCATCATACCGCAATGTTTTTTTTGACCATCTCGGTCAGGTTGATTTCAATTTGTTGGTATATGGCTGCAAGTATCACTGTTTTTACGACCTTCTGGCAATCGATAGTGAAAAAAACATCTCCCGTGAGGATAGGGAATTGTATCTTTTAGCAAAAACCGCCTCCGAAAAATGCGGAAGCAGACAAATGGTTACATGGGTTCGTTCTCCTAAATTTGAGAAGATACTCCGACAGTTTTTCGGAAAGCGTGTCGCTTTTGGTATTACAACAAAGCTCGAGTCGATCAAAGAAAACAGTATTCTCCTTTTCGATGAAATAGCCGGGAAGCATCAGCAATACTTTCTTGTACTGATTCAGCGTCCCAACGACCCTTTTACAGAAAGAAAGCTGCTGGAGGCAGGGTATGCAGAAGGAACAGATTATATAGCAAGAGTACATTTGCCGATCGTGATAGAACACTATGATCTGTCAGAAGGCCCTTACAGCGATCAGTACGGCAACGCCATCGAAGGAAAAAGAGGTGTCATAGGCAGGATAGAATTTTCCGGTTCCAATAGCCGCATCATACTGGGCAGCGATCTGAAAGGGCTTGAAAGCCTTTCTGTGACGCTCGGCAGTAACGGGAGATTGGCAATCGGAAGCGGATGCAGATTTGATAAGCCATTTGAAATGCAGATGTTCGGTTCAAGCGGTATCAGTCATCTGCACATTGCCGGAGGGTGTACCTTCGGTTCGGGCAGAATAGTGCTTGCAGCCGATCCGTCTGGTACTTCGGTGACGATCAATGAACATTGTAGCTTCGGAGATGATCTGTTCATAGAAGCCGGACAGGGAAATAAAGTGGTTATCGGTCGGGACTGTATGGTTGACCGTGCTATTAGTATGAGCAGCTGTCAGAAAATCAGCGTTTATGAGCTGTCTTCCGGTCTGGAAAGCAAAACCGGAGCTGTTGGCAGCCGCCATATTTTTATCGGAGAGCATACGGCCATAGGCGTTGGCTGCCGTATCGGGAAGGGGGCAGAGATCGGTTCGGGGAGTATCATCAACGATAATACCCATATCAACAGCCGTTTTCCTAATAACTGTCTGATTTCCGGTGAACCTGCCGCCGTCATCCGGACGGATGTTTGCTGGAGCCGTAAGGTCGGCGGAACCATGGCGGATTGTCCGCCGGCGTATCGCCATAAAACCGGAGAATGTCCACCGTGTTCTTACGGGAAAAATGTATTGGTTATTTCTGACGGTGATCCGATCGGTACTGTTTTAGTGGAAGAATTGCAGAAGCGAGGACATACCGTCACACTTTGCCGTATCAATGACAGCTTTGACGTTTTGGGAACCTCTGTCAGACGCTTTACGTCCACCAAAGCGGCCAGGGAATCCTTTGATGATGTGTATGATACCGCTATGCTTCCGCCGGAACAATGGAAGACCATCATGCAGTCAGTGAAATGTAACAAGTATATTCTGCTTTCCTCCACACTTGTTTATGCTGATGATAGTGTTTCTCCTGTGAAAGAGGATACTTTCGACCCGATGAATTATCAGACGATTCAAGGAGAAAATTCCCTTCGGGCATTCTATCGGCACCGTGAGGCGGCTGCCTTTCAGTACGCTGCCGAAAACGGTATGAATATCCTTTCGTTCAGAGTACCGCGTATCGTGAAGGAACGGGAAATATATCTGACGGCCATCAAAGCCGCACAGCGAGCCGCAGAAGCAGGAACACTCTATTCTATACAAACGCCCGTTGTCTTTGTGCGTCATCTGGCGGCATTTCTTGCGTTGGCTGTCAACAGTGAACTGACAGGCGCCGTGAACTTTTCGGATAAAGGGATTCTTTCCGCATCCCTTCTCCATCAAACGCTTGATGAAATCGCTGAAGGTGCCATTGATTTTGCGGAAACGGGCACTTTTTCTGAAGAAGTGTTCAGCCGTATCCTTCCTGACACCGGAAAAGCCGAAAAAGCAGGCTTTTCTGTCAAAAAGACAGAAGAATGGCTCCTGCCTATGCTAAAATACTATGCTCAGACAAATCTTCCGTATGATGTGAAACACAAAATACCGCTTTTGCCGTAGCGCATGATGCCATAGAAAGTGTGATAATATGTCAAAAAACAGAACAATCGTTTCCCTGTATATGCTAACCCCACAAGAACAAGAAACTCTGTTGCTAAAGAATTCCGAGGAATCTTCGGAACAAAGGTCTATTTATCCGCCAACGGTACAAGTCACACCACCCACCATTCATGAATTCCCCTCTGTGACAAAACACGACGACAACGATCAACAAAAACAGATTGATTCCTCCCGAAAAGGAAACGGTATAAAACGCATGGCAGCCTTTGTTGCCATTATATGTGCCATGCTTGTGGGTGCCGGTATTGCCATTGCTATGATGTCTAACAAAAACGATCCGGCAGCAGGTGTCAATGCGGTTTCTGGCATGAGTACAACCTCCATACAGCTTCATTCTCAGGAAACGATAATGACAACAGCCTTATCCGCCAATCATGACAGCTATTCCTATGAGGATGGTCTTCTGACCATCAAATCGGATGATTATTACCTGAATCCGTGAAATTGAAAATGTCAGATAAGGCTGAAAGACTGATTAACACTGCATTTTTATCAAAACTTTCGGTGCTTAAATTTGCACCAAAT
>CACYHU010000196.1 GCA_902774215.1 uncultured Chloroflexota bacterium | reverse complement strand
GCTGTCCCCAGGTTGGACGCAGAAAGAAAGGAATCCTTTTATGCCAAGGACCGCCCGGGTATACGGTGAATGGGGATACATGCATGTATATACCAGAGGAAACGGGAAACAGATTATTTTTGAAGAGCACACCGATTATATATATTATCTTCAGCTATTGAAAAAATACAGTTCGGAAACCGGTGTCGTAATTTGTTCCTTTTGTCTGATGGAAAATCATGTCCACCTGATCGTATATGATCCGGAACGGAAAATATCTCAATTAATGAATAGATTGAGTTCAGCTTATTCCGGGTATTTCAACTGGAAATATAAGCGGACCGGACATCTGTTTGAAGGAAGGTTCAACAGTATTCCGATAGAAAGCGAAGATTACCTGCTGCGCGCGTTACGGTATGTTCTCAATAACCCGAAGAGTTCTAAAATCTGCAGGACAGAGGAATATCCATGGAGCAGTTACAGCCGTTATGGACATCCGGATTCATTTGTCAAAACATCTGTTTTTCAGGAATTGATTGGAAGCAGGGAAGAATATGAAGCGTTTATTGCTGCTGAATATGAAGATTGCCCGGAGCTTGAAGGGTATACCAAAGATGACAACTGGGCAAAGGCGGTCATGCGGGATGTTTTGCGAATTAAAAGCGGAACGGAGCTGCTGCAATATGATGCCAATACCAGAAATGACGCGCTCCGGCTGCTGAAAAGCAGAGGGTTAACGATCCGGCAGATCGAACGTCTGACAGGAATCAATCGATCCGCGATCGAACGGGCGTGAAACATGTGGGGAAAGTCTAGTCTGTTACCGTAAAAGAAGGAACATTAAATATATGGGGACAGCCCCATAAAGGGGCAGTCCCCGCAGAGTAAAGGGACTGCCTCTTCATGGGGCTGTCCCTGTCAATTGATAATCGAAAAGAATTTATTGATATGCAATACACATCGAATTCCGGCAGTTATGGGGAGGATCTGTTCCTCAGGTTGTTCTCCGAGACCTTCGGGACGGAGAAGACGGGGTTTTTGTATTCCCAGTATCCGTTTTATGATATTTACCAGAACAACCGCTATGCCGATTTCGTGCTGGAAAACGGCATCCGGCGCGTCGCCATCGAGATCGATGATGACGCCACGCATGACAGAGCGGTGGTCTCGCAGCAGAAGTATTGGGATGACCTGCTGAAGCAGAACTCCATGATCCATCTGGGCTGGGATGTGTACCGCTGGACGGTGCGGCAGATGCAGAAGCAGGAGGATACGGTCAGGGATGAGCTGCGGGTTTTTCTCGGGAACGATCCGCATTTCCGGGAGATCGATGATTATCTGCCGTCCCAGCGGGGAAAAGCCATCGACGGCGGAAGACTGGAGCTGCGGGAATATCAGACCGAGGCGCTGCAGGCACTGCGGGAGATGCGGGAGCGGAAGGAGACGATCGCGCTGCTGTATCAGGCGACGGGCACCGGGAAGACGGTGACGGCGGTGATGGACGCGAAGGCAGCCGGCGGCCGGGTGCTTTTCGCGGCGCATCGGATGGAGCTGGTGGATCAGGCGCTGAAGACCTTCACGCAGCTCTGGCCGGAAGCGAGTGCCGGAAAATTCTCCGAAGGGATCCGCGACACCGAATCACAGGTGATCTGCGGGAGCATCCAGTCTATCGCGCTGAATCTGGAGCTCTTCCGCGATGATGCCTTCGATTACATCATTATCGACGAAGCCCATCACGCCTCGACAGAGACCTATCAGAAGATACTGGCGTATTTCAGACCGAAATTCACGCTCGGGCTGACCGCGACGCCGGAACGTATGGATGGGAAAAACATCCTTGAGATATTCAAAAATACCGCCCATAAGCTGGATATCCGGACCGCGGTGGAGATCGGTGCGCTGGTACCGGTCCGCTGCATCCGCATCCGGACCAATATCGACATGACGAAGGTGCGCTTCAACAGCGTACAGTACAACATCCGCGAACTGGACAGCGTGATCTGCGTGACAGAGCGGAACAGGCTGATCGTCAGCACCTGGCTGGATTTCGTCCGGGATAAACGCACGGTCGTCTTCTGTGCCTCGGTGAAGCATGCCGAACTGATCGCGGAGCTGTTCAAGGCTGCCGGGGTGGCGGCGTGTGCCGTTCAGGGGAGCATGAAGACTTCCGAGCGGAAGGAGATGCTGGCGAAATTTGCCGAAGGTTCGGTGAAGGTGCTGTGCGCCTGCGACCTGCTGAACGAGGGCTGGGACTGTCCGGAAACGGAAGTGCTCTTCATGGCACGCCCGACGATGTCGAAGGTGCTTTATACCCAGCAGCTCGGGCGCGGGATGCGGACCGCTCCGGAAAAGGAGCACCTGATGGTCTTCGATTTTGTCGATAACGCCGGGCAGTATAACGCGCCGTATTCGCTCCACCGGCTGATGCATGTGGGGGAATACCGTCCCGGGCAGACCGTTATCGGGCGGCCGGGGCAGCGGGAAGCGGATGAGGAGCTTTACCGGAAAGGGGATAAACCCGAAGCCGTGATCGATTATCCGGTGGATGCGCTGGATTATGAAACGGTGGACATTTTCAACTGGCAGGAGGAAGCCGCGGGGATGATCTCCCAGATGGAGTTCGTCCGCCGGGTGAGCGTCCAGTCGGAAACAGTCGAACGTTTTATCCGGGAGGGGAAGCTGATCCCGGATCTGGTGGTCCCGATGAGCGACAGCCGCCGGTTTTATTATTTCAAAGAGAAAACCCTTCTGGCTGCCGCGGAACAGTACGGATGGCAGCTGATCGATGACAGCAACCGCAAGGATCAGTTCATGCGGATGGTCTCCGATATGACCATGAGCTATTCCTACAAACCGGTGCTGCTCAAGGCGTTCTTTGCCCATGCGGATAAGGACGGACGGGCGGCGATCAGCGAGATCACCGCGTACTTCCGCGCCTTTTACGAGGGACGCCGGGCGCAGGGGCTGGTGGTGGAGAATCCGCGGTCGCTCTTTTGCAGGGATGCGTATACGGATAAGGAAGCGGAACGGCTGATTTTGTCAAATCCCTTCAAACGCTTCGAGGATATGGATATGATGCACCACAGCCGGACGCTGGGTCTGGTGGAGATGGACGGGACGGTCTGGAAGAAGCTGACGGACGCGGAAAAGTCCGAAATTCTGAAGATCTGTGATGAGGCGCTGGAGCGGTATTTCAGCAGGAAGCTGAAGTAGTTGACAGTTTCCGGTTGCCGGGTGTCAGTTGACAGTTCCCGGTTCCCGGTTGCCGGCAGGTTTTGTTTCCCTGATTTGGCGGCGCACCCCGAGGCCTGAACCCGTCACCCGAACTCAGCTTCCCGGGCGGCAGCACCGGCCCCGCATCCCAACCCGCGGCGCTCATGATAAGGGGTCCAGGCCCGCAGGCGGTCCAGTCCCCCGGCGAATTTTGTTAACAGGCTTACTGCTGACCGTAAAGATTCATTTCTTCAATACACAAAAAACAGACATGCTTCGGGGTCTGATATTACTGTTTTTTGCTTTCCGCTTATGACAGGCCTGTTAGAAATTTTGATTTTCTACACAGAATGTATATGCAAATAAGGAAAATCACATATCAGGGAAAAATCTTCTTGACTTTCTATGCGTCAAACAGGTTTGTATTTATAAGCTCTTCGATTTCAGAAGCAAGGTATTTTATGTCCTTCTTTTTTCCAATCAGGATTTGAGAGAATCTTTCTTCATCTCTTTCTTTTGAGAGTAACAATTTCAGATGTTTTGCTTTTGAATGGTCAAGTTCATCACCACGCAGCAGCGTCATTGGTCTTGCAATCGGTGTTGAAACAAAACCTACCGTGCAAATTCCATTAGATGATGCGAATGAACAGCGGACAACATTCTTTGAAAAATCTTCTTCGACAAAACTTTCTTGCTGCAGAATATTGAACATCTCCGGCAATGTCAGGATTTTTTGCCGAATTGCCCCTTTTGATTGTTTAGGATCCTTTCCATGGAAAGACAAATCAAAATCGGATTCGTTCAATGTTCCTGTAAGGCATCTCGTGTAAAAAACAGAAGCTGAAAGGTTTGTTGACACTCCAATCAGATGCAGATAATTAGTTGGTTCTGCTTCAAGAATGTAAAAAGGTCTTTTGATAAATGCGTCAGAGATCAGAAGATAACTCTTTTTTACAAAAAGCGTGTCATATTTAGAAGCATAAGTAACTGCATTGTTTCTCACTCTGGTCTTAAAACTGATTTGATCCGTCATGTGAAGGCTCCGAACGAAAAAGGAGCAGAATTTCTGCTCCCTTGTGTTTTTAGCAGTTTTCTCTGCACTCGGACCGGGTTTAAGGTCTCCGTCCCGACCGCGTGATACAGGTTTACAGTCTCTGTTCCGACTTTATACTTATATTCTACCTGATTTTTTCAGATTTCACAAGTTATATGACGAGCTGCCTCAAACTCTCTTTCAGTTGCGTATTTATGAGCTGCTTTGCTCCCCGGGTCCAGGCCCGCAAGCGGTCTACTCCCCCGGCGCTCCCGGTGGAAAATACACGCCTCTACCACAAAATCGAACATTTGTCAACCGCCAATATTGGCGGTTTTCTTTTCTGAATTTGCGGTGTATCCTATGTTTAACAATGACACCCGGGGCCTGAACCCGCAGGGGCGAAGCTCCCGCTCCGCATCTGAAACAGGCGAAGCCTGTACCTCTCGGAGCGGGTTTCGACCCGTCCCCACTAAGTACCGCCGCTTCAA
>CACYHU010000195.1 GCA_902774215.1 uncultured Chloroflexota bacterium | reverse complement strand
CATATGGGCAGAATCCTATTCCAGGGAAAGCATGGAAGAGTCCCGACATTTTCCCAAAAGCAGCTGGTACAGGGAAGATCTTGCTCAGCTTTTGGGAACATACATCACATTGGAATGCAAAAACTATGAAATCGAAAAGTTCTCAGCTAGAGCCAATAAGGCTGTCCTGCGCAATTCCCGGATTAAGCACATAAATAAATCCGCTTTGAAAAACATAAAAGTACCGGATATAGAGCATCTCTGGGTTTTGCTGAACCCTTCTCTTGATATTGACAAGCAAAAACCGCTGAAGCTGACCGGTGTCCTATATGAATACGCACACAAGAACGTCAGAAATATCGGGATGAGGGTCGTCGGGATCAATCAGGAATGTTATTAGAATAAAAACAAAGCGCCGCTTTTCGACAGACCGCGGGACTCGAACCCGCACCGGGATTTCCCCGACCTTTTTCAAGGCGTGTAAGCCATTCCACCAGGTCTGGCAGCAAATTTGCTGTCGGCGCTTTTATTTGTCCATCCGGGAGTTGAACCCGGTTTGTAAATCCGATCCGACCGGTCCAAAGACACTCTCTCACAAGGAGATTGAAATACATTATACTGTCAAACTGAGCTCGTAATCAGGAATCTCTGAAAAAAGCATACCGTATGGCAGCGACGTCTTGCGGGATGTTTTTTGTAAAATTACCGGTGATGCGGGACAGTTCTGTCCCGCGCATATTTTATGAAAGCGGAACAAATATGGCCGGTTATACTCCTCCGAAAATTGAAGATGCACCAAAAAGCTTTATTGGCGTCGGCACACGCGAACTTGTTATTGCTGCAGCCGGAATAATCCTGGCAGTTCTGGTTTACCTGTCAGATATATTCGCGCCGCTGAAAATCGGCCTTGCCATCATCTGTGCAGGTATCGGTGTCGGAATCGCCTTCGGGCGGGATCCGAAAACAGGCCGAAAATTCGAGGAGATGATCACCCAGATCCTGATGTTTTACGGGCGGGACAAGTTTCACCAGAAGGGGATCGATCATGTAGAGAAATATGACTACAGCGAACGAAAGCCTGAAAAGCCAAAGAAAGAACCCAAAGCGCTGTTTCATATGCGTCCGATCGACCTCACCGTTTCATACGTTCTTCAGCTCTGCTCGATCGCTTTTCTCGGTGTTCTGATAACCTATCTCTGGGGCGGAGGACTGCAGGAGGATCTGTTCCGCTACAACGCGAACCGGAGCTGATCTTATGGACATCTCCGGTCTGCTGTCGATGCTGAAATGGATCGGGGCAATTTTCCCGATCTTCAACATCGAGTTTCCCTTCCATATCGCCTATGACATCATAATCAGGCTGGCCAGTTCATGGATCCTTGAGGATTCAGTGGGCGAGATAGCTGATTTCTTCAATTCCGCTTTCGGCTCTGCGATCCGCTATATGTATGACCTGGACCAGCCGTTTTTGAAAATGTGCCAGGACATGTGGAGTTCCACAACAAAATTTGCCCAGGCGCTGCTTCCGCTGATGCTGATCCTGTCCATTTTCAGCACGGTCAAATACGGAGGGGAGCGGAGTTCGCTCACACTGGTGAAAACAAGAGAACTTGCGTTCGGAACAATTCTCAATGTCGGTCTTGCCGCCTCAAGCTACTGGATCTTTACAAAGGTTCTTGCCATATCCACTGCGCTGGGCAGGCAGATGCTGGCAATTTCCGGAATAATGGTGACTACAAACTTCTCGGAAATCGCCGAGCGGATCTTTCTTCCTTCAATGATCACACATCTGGACGGATCATCGGAAGCGCTGCTTGTAGTGCTGATGTTTCTACGTCTTTTCCTGACTCTGGTGCTGTTCATTTCGATTGTTCTTGTTTCGGTTTCGACAAGGATCGGTATTCTCCTTCTTTTCGGTATCTCTCCTGTCTGTTTCGTTCTTTCGGTTTATGAGGAGTTCGACTGGATCAGGGACAGCTGGATAAAAACTTTCATCGGATTCATCCTGACGCCCGTTTTTGACGGGATCCTGCTTGCACTGATCATGCTCAACAATGAAAAATTCGTCAGCGGAATGTCCATGGGAGAAGTCTTCAGGACGCTGTGCATCTCCATCGGCATTTCCTGCATGATCGTCATGCTTCACAGCGAGGTGATCAAAAGAATATTTGATTCCCTTATCGCCGATATCAAAAAGGCAGTAAGAGCCGTAAAGACAGCCGCGCAGGTGATTGCCAGGATCGTCCTCGCAGTTTCATCCGGTGGTGCTTCCGCAGCCGCTGAAGCCGCTGCCAAAACCGCGTCAGCCGCGGGAAAGATGAAAGAGACTGAAAAGGCAGCAGGTGCTGCAGGAAAGACAAAGGATCCGTCAAAACCCGATAAGAAGAAAGATGATAATCCCCAAAAGGCAAAGCCTTCTCCCGGTAAAAAGAATATGGAAAAAATCAGAGAGCGGAACATGGATAAGTATGAGCTGAAACCGGATGAGATGGCAAAAACCGGTTCTGCCATGAATGATGTGCTCCGGGCTATGGATGAGATCTCACGGGAAAAATACGGAGAACCGCTGAATACCGCTGTCAGGAAAGGCATGAAACAGCCGGATTCAGTTCGCAGGTATTTCGACCGGCACGGGGGAGCGGCGGGTATTATGGCTGCCGGCCTTATGGATCGGGCAGGTCAGACTTTCTTTTATGCCGATACGCCTGATCAGCCCCAGCCGGAAGTGAAAGGCCGTAAGGACACTGACAGACTAACAGAGGATGATTCCTATAAGAATTTTCGCAGAAATATGGAAAGTGAGGGAGTTCCCGCGGAATATTTTCCGGATAAGGCTCTACCTGGCGGCGGTTATGAAGACACCGGTGCTGATACCTTCAGAAACCTGAATGATGTTGCCGTACACGGGATGGATATTGCCATGCGGGGCGGGACATATGATGAGATCAAAAAGGGGATGCTTGCGGATTTCGAGAAAAAACAAAACCTTGGATTCGATATGAATTTCCGGAATTATACGATCACGAATTTTGAAAGGAAAGTTAAAAAAGCAAATGAATAAGGATATTTTCTGTGTGCTGTTTTTTATGTCTGTCATGGTCCTGCTGATCTTCTGCAGTTCAGGTGCTGAAGTTAACGAGAACCCGGATATGTGTTTCATTCTCACACAGGACGGCTGGATCAGGGATCTGGTCAATGCGTATGAAATCAAGGCATCCGATGCGGATCTTTACGGGTTTGACGCCTTTTCAGCGCTTACTTTTGCCGCTGAACTTGGGAAAGTGGATTTTGAGATCTGCAGGGATCCGGCCAAACCATATGACAGGACTTTGATTTTCTTTGACGGGAAAACTTTCAAGCCTGCTTCTTCTGACACATCAAAACCCGTCACTATCGTTATGAACGCTATCATCGATCCAGAGAAACTTGACAAGGAACTGTACCGGCAATACTCGGACCTGAAATATTCCGTGATCAGCAACAGCGGGGAATTAAGACGGGATATCCTGATCTGGGCGAATGAACAGGGAAAACAGATCCCGATTGACGGAATCTTCTGGTTCATGTATCTACCCAGAGAATACGGGCAGAACGACATTGCCAGATACGGATCTGTTCTCAATTATCTTACCCGTTTTGTCTATGAGGCAAAGCAGAGCAGTCTGGATTTCGGCAGGCTGCTTTCCTCACTTGAAACAGATGAAACCGGAGTCTTCAAAACCCGGACGATACGGCAGCTTACCGGCCGCGGATATTCCATTGGTCTGATTGCTGATCCTTCTTTTGTATTTTTAACCATAGCAGACACTGATGCTGTACTCTTTAGGGATAATGACTCGGTCATTGAATATTACACAAAGGTGACAAGTGTTTTCTGATCTGCAAGGAGGGAAAAATGGGAAAAGATCTTACTTTTGATGAATTAACGCATCTGATAGGTGCAACTGTCATTAGTTGTGACTTTGACGGGAATGCGGTTGAGGAATATGTGGTCGAGGAGTATGACAGCGAACACGGCCGCATCTC
>CACYHU010000194.1 GCA_902774215.1 uncultured Chloroflexota bacterium | reverse complement strand
CCAATTATGAATGTGGATACAAAGGCATATTTCTGTTGTAATTTCAATTTTCGCCAAATCGGAATATCCATAAACGCTCAGCTTTTTTATAAGATGAAATGTGTCAATGGGGAAGATCCATTGGCACATTTCATTTTGAGAATTATTTGATTATTTATGCCAGTTTCGGGAAGCGGCTGAGAATAGTGGCAGTTCCCGGTAATGTGGCTTTTTGGCCAAATTTCAGGCTTGCCGGAGCCTTAAGATCAGCTTTTTCCGCGTTTTGATAAATAAGGATTTGCGTACCTTCTGCATTGCATTTCCGGTCAATGAGTGCAAGACCGGTTACCCAACCGTCTTTGTCCATGGCACAGCTGGTAACAACGCCGATAACCTTACCTTTGAGGTCGAGAACCGGGTCTCCGTGGTGTGCCATACGAACAACCTGGTCATTAAAGCGGAAGCGGACGGCGATTTGTTTTTGAGCAGCTTCATCCTTGCGATAGGCATCGCGTCCGATGAACCAGCATTTATAGGTTTTGACGGATGACGCGAATCCGGCTTCATTGACCTTGATTCCAAGATCGCCGGCCATCTCATGTCCATATAACGGCAAACCGGCTTCAGTACGCAGACTGTCGCGTGCGCCCAGTCCGCAGGGCTTTAATCCAAGCGGAGCACCGGCTTCCAGCAGTTTGTTCCAGAGCTCAGGAAGCTTATCCGGATGGACAAAGAGTTCAAAACTGATTTTCTCCCCTGTGTACCCTGTACGTGCGATATAGAGATCAAATCCGCCGATAACAGCATGAGTTACACAGCCCTTTTTCAATGTTTTGATTTTAATTTCGTCTTCTTTTGAACAGCCGAGAGCTGTGAGCACCTGAATTGAGATGCGCCCCTGCAGTGCAAGGTCAACGCGCATTCGATCACCTGCTTTTGGATCGCGAAGGTTCTCAAGCATGACTTTGCGCCCGAAAGCTCTTGCGGATGGGCGGCTGCGATCGACAAGAACGGTTCCGTCACGAACTGCGTTCATCCATGCCCAGTCTTTGTCATCGTTGGATGCATTGACGACGATCAGGTATTTTTCTTCTCCGATACGGTAAATGATCAGATCATCAATAACATTGGCATCCTGATCAAGCAGATGGGTATAAATTGTATCACCGACAGCTAAAACGGAAATATCATTGGCACAGACACTATCCAGAAATGCAAGTGTATCCGGACCATTGGCCTCATATACACCCATATGAGAGACATCGAAGAGACCTCCTGCCTGCCGGACAGCATTGTGTTCTTCCTTTATAGATGTATACCAGACCGGCATATCCCATCCGGCAAATGGTACCATTTTTGCGCCAAGTGCTTTATGCGTCTCAAACAGTGGCGTTTGTTTCGTGGGCGCATTTTCATCTTCATCATAGGCTGCAAAATCAAATTCCGGAAGGGGCGTTCCATCATCGGGTGCCATACCGATTGCATACGGTTTGACAGAATATGAGGCCGCGCATGGTTTTCCTTCAACCGGTTTGCATTCTTCAATATAAACAGGACCGGGCAGACGCTTGCGAAGGTCATTGTCAAATTTCACAAATCCATCTGAAAGTGCGCGGAGCCAGGCAGCAGCGGCACCGGCATCCTCCGGGCTGCATGAGAATTGATAACCATCCGGCCTCAGTGTCAGTGTTCCGCTGATTTGGTTTCCATCAATAGAGATGGATGTCTCCTGACATTCCCCTTCGGAAAGAGCTTCGGCATCGCTCAAAAATGCATAATTGACGAATTCTCTGAAATTGCCGCCATGGATGAGCATATGAGCTTTCCCTTTAACGGTTTTGAATTTGTCATCGATATAATAGAAATTCGGATAGCCAAACCTGGGCTCACCTGAAAAGTCAAAGCATTTTTCTGTCAAAGCCCGGACACGAAGCTTTGCATTTTCGATGACATCAAAATCGACACGAGCCCGCTGAAGCATCGCTTTTGCACCGGGCATTGTGTATGGATGAAATGCGTAAAGAACATCGGCAATGATATCTGCAAGTTCCTTCATGTCATCTTCTTTTAACCCGATTTGTGTTACACAGGCTGTTCCCATACGGATACCGCTTGCTTTCAACGCTGATTTGTCGCCGGGGATCGTGTTTCGGTTGAGAACAATACCGATCAGGTCCAGAACACGGGCTGCGATATCACCGGAAAGATAGGTCCCATCTTCGCCCTTGACGGCTTTACAGTCAAGAAGGAGCATATGGCAGTTTGAACCCTGATAAGGTACTTTCAATCCGCGGGCTTTGAACTCGGCGACAAGAGCCTGCGTGTTTTTCAGAATTTGTGCCTGATATTCTTTATATTCCGGCGTTTTTGCAATTTTGAATATAGTGCAGAGAGCGGCGAAGACCTGCGTATGCGGGCCGCCTTGTTCTCCGGGAAATACCGCTTTATCAATGATCTTGCTGAGTTTGGGATCAGTGGTGAGTAAAATTGCTCCGCGGGGACCGGTAATTGTTTTATGCGTAGTAAATGAAACTACATCTGCATAACCGACCGGAGATTCAACAACACCTGCTGCTACTAAACCGGCAACATGAGCGATATCAGCGAGAAGATATGCTCCAACGGAGTCAGCAATTTCACGATAGCGTTTCCAATCAGGTATATAAGGATATGATGTATAACCGCAGATGATCATACGAGGTTTATACTCTAATGCAAGTCTCTGCAGTTCATCATAATCGATCAATTCTGTTTCCGGATCAACAGTGTAATGAATGATGTTGTACAATTGACCGGTGCGGTTGGCCGGTGAACCGTGAGAGAGGTGACCGCCATGGAGCAGGTCCATTGCCAAAACTGTATCGCCGGGATCAATGATATGGTATGCTGCGTTATTAGCAGGAGCGCCTGAAAGCGGTTGTACATTGACCTGGATTTTTTCTGCCGGTACACGGTCATTTGCAAAAACTTCTGCGCATCGCCGGCGTGCAAGCTCTTCAAGAACATCTACATATTCCACGCCTTTATAGTAACGCGGATCTGAATTGCGGCGATAATTGCCAAGACTGTAATTCAGATCCAGAATTTCTTCTTCACTGAAATTTCTTGTTTTATCATCCGGATATCCTTCCGCATAAACATTTTGAAAAACAGAACCAAGTGATTCGCGGATAGACTCCGGGGCGAATGACTCGCTTGCGATCATTATCAATTTTCTTTTCTGCCGTTCTTCTTCGAGCGCAATAAGATTGGCTATTGCTTCATCGACATCAACAAGTTTTCCCTGAAACAAATAATTTTCCATATACCTCCCGGATCATCTTTTCGATTGATTGATATTAACTCAACATCATGTAATGTGATTATACTGTAAAATAAGAGTATGCAAAAGATACTCGATGAAGATTTAATTTATCAGATACTTTCTGTAGTTGAGGAAATTCCTGAAGGGAATGTAGCTTCTTATGGACAAATTGCTGCATTGACAGGTCGGGAACGGAACGCTCGTTTGGTGGGCAGGGTCCTTCGAATGGCAGATCTCTTTGGTATATATCCATGCCACCGCGTTGTCAGTTCGGCAGGAAGGTTAGCACCGCACTTCAGTGAACAAAAAGAGCTGCTTCTTGCTGAAGGTGTCGGGTTTAAGCCGAACGGCTGCGTGGATATGGACAAATATCGTTGGAGATGTTAGATAGAATAATTCACGTCATTTTATGGAATTACTATGAGCTGATGAGTTGCTTTCTCCCTGAAATTTGCTGATTGATTATCTGATGTTTTTCGCCTTATATTAGAAAAATATATTCAATATTATAAAAATGCTTGACAAAATTTTACAACATATTACAATGTTCTGTAATAATATAGAACTTATTTAAAATAAATTGTTTTTAAAATTTTTTTTGATTTTTGGAAATCTTATTAACTAACAGATGGGTACTGATAAAAAAACTTTTTCATCGGAAAAACAGATTTGATGAATTGTGTTTCATGGTATTTTGCTTATGAAAAAAATCATGATTAGAAAGAAACGGATATAATAAACTTGAAAAATGTGTAAAGAGAGGCTGCTGATGAAAAAGACGATTCAGGTGATTTTTTGTTGTCTCGCGTCA
>CACYHU010000193.1 GCA_902774215.1 uncultured Chloroflexota bacterium | reverse complement strand
ATCAAGCGGAATATCCAGATCCTTTTCGGTCAGACAGCCGCCTGAAGGTCCGCCGATCTGGACAGCCTTGAATTTCGTCCCGCCGCGCATACCGCCGCCTATGTCAAAGATGACTTCCCTAAGAGTAGTGCCCATCGGAACTTCGATTAAACCGGTATTCTGGATCGTACCTGTAAGCGCGAAGGCTTTTGTTCCCGGGCTGTTTTCCGGTCCGATCGACCGGTACCAGGAAGCGCCTTTATTGATAATCATCGGGACATTTGCGTAAGTCTCCACGTTGTTGAGGTTGGTCGGTTTATCAAAAAGGCCGTGCTCTACAGTGCGCGGCGGTTTGACACGCGGCATTCCGCGTTTACCCTCGATGGAAGCAGTTAGTGCCGAACCTTCACCGCACACAAAAGCACCTGCGCCGCGGTTGATGTTGATGCGGAAGCTCTTTTGTGTACCAAGAATATTTTCACCCAGAATACCGAGTTCCTCAGCCTGTTGAATCGCCAGGCGCAGACGGTTGACTGCGAGGGGATATTCAGCACGGACATAGATATATCCGCGGGAAGATCCGATAGCCAGACCGGCAATGATCATACCTTCGATAAGACGATGCGGATCGCCTTCCATGATGGAGCGGTCCATGAACGCACCCGGATCTCCTTCATCCCCGTTGCACACGATGAAACGAGGTGTTTCTTTCTGTACAGCGCAGGATGCCCATTTTTTCCCTGTCGGGAATCCACCGCCCCCGCGTCCACGCAGGTTGGAGTCGGTGACTTCTTTGATGATTTCGTCCGGTTCCATATCAAACAGAACCTTTTCCAGAGCCGAATAACCGCCGAGGGCGATATATTCACGGATGGATGTCGCATTGATATGTCCGCAGGATTCCAGGACAACACGGGTCTGTTTTTTGTAAAAGGGGATCTCGCTTTGTTTGCGGAAGGGAACCCCGTTTTGTTTGTAAACCAACCGGTCAATACATTCCCCGTTTTTAACAGTTTTTTCGATGATCTCCTCACAGTCTTCAAGCTTCACTTTTGTATAAAGCCAGCCCTGTGGATCAATGCGCACCAGTGGTCCCATTTCACAGAAACCATGGCAGCCGCTGTGCTTGATTCCGACAGATTCTCCATGCGGTTCATCGGCAAGCTCGACACTCACCGGAATTCCGGCTTCGCTCATCAGTTCTTTCAGCCGATCGAAGATCTCCAGAGAACCACCGGCTACACAGCCTGTACCGCCGCAAACCAGGATCTTGGTCTTTTCCAGGTGCAGGGCATTTTCACATTTTGTCCGGAATGATTGTAATTCCTGCCGTGATATGAGTTTATCCATTGGTTTCAGTCTCCTTTGCCAGCTCTTTTTTCAGTTCGCTGAGCAGTTCAGATGCCTTTTCCGGGGTCATAGCCGGGTGAACCGTACCATTTACCGTAAGCACCGGAGCAAGACCACAGGCCCCGAGACAGGAAACGGTTTCGACCGTAAAATTCAGATCATCGGTCGTCTTTTGGTTTTCACTCAGACCGAGTTCAGAACGAAGTTTGTTCAGTATCGGCAGGGATCCACGGACATGGCAGGCTGTTCCGTCACAGCAGCGGATGACGTATTTACCTTTCGGTTCCAGTGAGAAATTTTCATAGAAAGTTGCAACTCCGTAAAGTCTGGCTTCTCCAACGCCGATCGCACGGGAAACATACGGGAATATTTCTTCCGGCAGATAATGATAATGCTCCTGTATATCCTGAAGAATGGCGATCGTAGAGCGGGCAGTCGGCGGATAGTTTTTCAGGATTTCGTCGACCACGGTGAAATCAAATTCTTTTTCCATAATTGTTCTATCTAATTCTCCAAATACTTCGTAAAGTTGATACAGACCATATAAGCCTGAAATCATCAGGCTTATACGTAACTCCATGTCTTATTATTGGTAATCGATTACATTTACCCAGCTGAGCAGAAAATCACGCTCTTCGGCATTTCCCTTGACAGACTGGGAAGCCGCAACGATGGGCATCCAGCGGTTGACATATTGTTTTGATGTCTCAGATTTTTTGCAGAACAAATCCAGGTAATTTACTGCTCCTTTGATGTCACCGTTCAGACAGAAAAGCAGATAGGTTCTGGCCGCGTCAGCAGCTCCGTTTCCCTGAGTCACGTGGGCCCAGTCAATGATATAGGGTGTTCCGTCTTCAGAAAGGATCACATTAGAGGGATCGAAATCCCCGTGGCATACTTTGTTGTGCGTGTGCATGCCTGACAGGCGTGTCTGAAGTTCGTAACGGGTTGCCTGATCCAGATCTGCCTGATTGATCTTGTTTTTCATTTTATCTTTCAGTTGTGTCAGCATCGGACAGGTGAAGGATTGGATAGAAAGCTGAATATCAACGAACTGTTCCAGATATTCCATCTTTTTTTCGGGGTTTTCTTCGATCATCTGCGCCAGTGTTTTTCCTGAAATGTATTTCATTACAATTGCCCATTTCCCGTCGATCGTAGTCACTTCAAAGAGTTCCGGAATATGAATACCGGTCTCTTCGATCCGGGCATGGTTGAGGGCCTCATTCAGAATGTCGTATTTCTTATAGTTTTCATTGAAAACCTTGATACATTTGTCTCCGTCTCTGTAGACCGTTTTTGCTTTTCTTTCTGCGATAACCTGATCAAGCTTCATTTCTCCACCTCCTTATTTATTTTGACGGGCAGCCTTTTTCGTCAGCTGATCTTCACCGGGTACGTTCGGTTCTGTGAATTGTCTGCCATAATAAGCGTTCAGATACATCTGTTTAATCTCACTGATCAGCGGATAACGCGGGTTGGCTCCGGTGCATTGATCGTCAAATGCCTGTTCGGTCATTTCGTCCAGAGTGCTGAGGAATTTTTCCTCATCCGGGACATAATCACGGATTGAAGGCTTGATCCCGATTTTCCCCTTAAGCTCATCGATGGCTGCTATGAGATTTTTTACTTTATCCTGATCATTTTTTCCTTTGATGCCCAGATAATCAGCAACCTCAGCGTAACGGGCGAGCGTGTGAGGATGGTCATATTGTGGGAATGTTCCCATCTTCTGCGGGGCTTCAGCTGAGTTGAAGCGGATCACTTCATCGATCATAAGCGCATTGGCAACACCATGAGCGATGTGATGGAAAGCCCCGAGCTTGTGGGCCATGGAATGGCACACACCCAGGAATGCGTTTGCAAAAGCCATACCCGCCATGGTGGCAGCATTAGCCATCTTTTCTCTGGCTTCAGGATCACTCATGCCGTTATCATAGGCTCTCGGCAGATATGTGAAGATGGTTTTCAAAGCTTTCAGCGCAAGTCCGTCGGTGTAATCAGTCGCCATAACCGAAGCATAAGCTTCAAGTGCATGGGTCACAGCGTCAATTCCGGATGCTGCTGTCAACCCTTTCGGGGCATTCATATGAAAATCCGCGTCAACAACAGCCATGTTCGGCATCAATTCATAGTCTGCAAGAGGATATTTGGTTCCGGTCTTTTCGTCTGTGATAACCGCGAACGGGGTGACTTCAGAACCTGTTCCGGCACTGGTCGGGATCGCGATAAAGTATGCTTTTTCACCCATCTTCGGGAAGGTGTAGATACGTTTGCGGATATCCATAAACCGCATTGCCATATCCATGAAATCTGCTTCCGGGTGTTCATAAAGCACCCACATGATCTTGGCCGCGTCCATTGCGGAGCCTCCGCCAAGGGCAATGATCACATCCGGCTGAAAAGCTCGCATCTGTTCCGCACCGGCTTTTGCGCAGGCCAGGGTCGGATCCGGTTCAACATCGAAGAAGGTTGTGTGAACGATTCCCATTTCATCAAGCTTATCTGTAATCGGCCTGGTATACCCGTTGGCATAAAGGAACTGATCCGTAACCAGAAAAGCTTTCTTTTTTCCGAGAACAGATTTCAGTCTTTTGCGGTGTTCTGAACCAAAGCATGTTTTCTCTCCTTATGGCGACTGTTTTGATATTCAGCAGATGTTTAACGCCGACATTTTCACTCACACTGTTACCGCCCCAGGAACCGCAGCCCAGTGTCAGTGATGGCGCAAGTTTGAAGTTGTAAAGGTCGCCGATCCCGCCGTGAGCGGAAGGCGTGTTGACTACGATACGGCAGGTCTTCATCCGGGCAGTGAACTCAGCCAATTTTTCGGTTTCGGTGTGCTCATTCAGATAAATGGAAGCGGTATGTCCCAAACCACCGTCTTCAATAAGATGTTCGGCTTTCTCAAAAGCATCCTGAATATCTTTTGCCCGATACATGGCAAGGACAGGGGACAGCTTCTCGTGTGCAAATTCTTCCGACAAATCGACAGATTCCACTTCGCCGATGAGGAGTCTGGTCCCTTCCGGTACGGTAATGCCGGCCAACTCAGCGATCTTTGCGGCACTCTGCCCGACAATTTTCGCATTCAGAAATCCGTTGATAATAATCGTTTTGCGGACTTTTTCTGTCTCCTGCGGGTCCAGGAAATAGCATCCGCGGGCGGCAAACTCTTTTTTCACTGCATCATATACTTTTTCCAGTACGATGACAGATTGTTCGGAAGCACAGATCATTCCGTTGTCAAAGGTTTTTGAGTGAATGACGGAGTTTACAGCCAGAACAACATCAGCAGTATCATCAATGACAGCGGGAACATTGCCGGCCCCGACACCCAGCGCAGGCTTACCGCTGGAATAAGCGGATTTTACCATGCCCGGTCCACCGGTAGCCAGAATGATATCGGCTTCTTTCATCAGGAGGTTGGTCATTTCAAGGCTCGGTTCATCGATCCAGGAGATCACGTTTTCCGGCATACCTGCCTCGACCGCGGCTTCCAGAATTACCTTTGCGGCAGCGATGGTAGATTGTTTTGCACGGGGATGCGGACTGATGATGATCCCGTTTCGGGTCTTGATAGCCAGAAGACATTTGAAAATAGCAGTAGAAGTCGGGTTTGTTGTCGGAATGACAGCAGCGATAAGTCCGATCGGTTCAGCGATTTTTCTGATGCCGGAGGCCTGATCTTCTTCGATTACCCCGCAGGTTTTTGTATCTTTGTATTTGTTATAAATATATTCAGACGCGTAATGGTTTTTAATTACTTTGTCTTCAATCACGCCCATTCCGGTTTCGTTATAGGCAAGTTTCGCAAGCGGGATCCTTGCCTTATTCGCGGCAATTGCGGCAGCCAAAAAGATCCTGTCAACCTGTTCCTGTGTGAAGGACGCATATTTTTTCTGAGCCTCTTTAACGCATCCTACAGCAGTGGTGAGTTTATCCGGATCATCGATGATATCGTATGTGATATTTTTCATAGCTTTTCCTCATCATTTCTTTCGGTTGTTGTATGTCGTTATTTGCGGAGTCACGCAATTGCGTTTATTGCGTGATGATAATAACGATTATCAGACATATCATTGATGCTTTCATCCTGACGGAGATGATAAAGCATGTTTTGGGAAAACGAATGCGGCATCTGTCATCTGGAAAGCCGCCTTTATATTTTATTGGTTTACCGTCAATTTTGCGCTTAAGTCTGGTTCCTGCCTTTTGCCGGGTGTTCTTTTTGTTTTGAAATCAACTTCAATGTTGTAACTGCAGCATTTTATTGCAGAAAAACGTTATTCTCAGACTTTTCAAAGTAATTAATTGAAACTCATATTTATTAGTCTGTTATTTTTTTCACAATCCATTTTAGCATCTTAAATTTAATTCGGCAAATAATAGTGATTATTTCGCAATTAATTCAAATGTATAAAAAAACTTAAACCGGACTGTCTTCTCCATGATGCGCATTAACATGCTGTTGGGCATAGTTGTCTGTGATAATATGCCTTTGGATTTTTTGGATCTTTGTATCCGAAGATCATACTCTTATTAATTATAAATGTAAAAATAAAAAACAGGGATAAGAAATCTTTTCAGCTTTTGCGAAAAAAAGAAGAATAACGATGGACTGCTGGCGGATCTGTCTCAATTGGACTTTGTTAATTCTATGATTGTGATTAACAGGCTTGAAGAAGATCCCGGGTCTCGCTATATATATAAACCGGTTCATTTGTCCCGCTTTTAGTTTAAAATAAAATAATATTTCATAAAACGATCAAACCGAACAAAACCGGGAGATAAAATGTTTGGGAATACAAATAAAAAAGTCGGTAAAATCGACAAAACCGTCAATCAAAATATAGAAGACGAGAAAAATGAGCCTGTGAATAGACCGGACCTTAGTGTCGGCAATCAGGATAATTTAATAAATGCTGATCTCCTGAGCATTTCCAATGAATATAACAATCAGATAATTGAGGGTGACAAACCTGATAATGAAACAGATGAATCAGCTGATGAAGCGGAAAAACTTATCAGCGAATCAAGAAAGTATCTGACTGAGAGGGAATACCTGAATGAGGAAGAGTCCCCCGATGTGATGAACAACGGTTTTTACTGAAAACTCCCCGGACTTGGGAAGACGAAGAAAAAAGATCTGTTAGATGATATTGATATTGAAAATTCGTTGGCGTATTACCGAAACAATGATCTCAACAGGCTCGATAAACCCGGCCGGGAAAAGCAAAACATTATTGAGAAGAGCATAAAGAAGAAACCGGAAAAATCCGCGGAAAACATCGTCAATGAGGACATTCCCGAAAAAGAAGAAGACCTCACCCAGGTTGACGAATCTCTGGAACCGGTCAATGGCCTGAATTTCAAGATGAAGAAGCACCCCGAGCGGATGAAACCAGGCGCGGCTAAAAAGATGTTAAGCTGGTTAGCCTACTATGGAGGAAAATTTGCCGGGAAGCTTATCGGCGGTTTTCTCACCGTACTGAATGCGATCACGGGCGGCAAGGTTACCGGTTCAAACACATTCCGCGGCTGGATGAACAGATTTAAGAGTAAAGAGGATTTCCAACAGGACAGAGACCGGTCACTTATTCCCGGATGGGATGGCGCGAAATTTGAAGATGAGCAGGAAAATGACGAAGAGGTCCAGGCTGATTTCCGCCGGGTCCCGGAAGTCTGGTCTTATCCGATCGCTGTCAGCGGTACGGAAACAAAAGGGAAAGGTGAAAATGCGAAAGAAAAACAGCGTCCGCCGATAATTTCCGTCTATGTTGATCAGGGTTCAAAAAGATACACACAAGGGGCTGATGGAGGATCCGGACACGCGGGTATCGGTATAGAATATAGCCGCCGCAACAGAAGAACCGGCAGTTGGGAACGGTTTAATCTTCATTTTGGCTACGGAGCGCAGGGCGGGTTTAATGATAAAGCACTGAGTACTGTCCTCAGCTATAATAATGCGACGATCCCAGGTGCGTTAAGAAACGAAAGAGGAAATACGTATACGATCAGCCGCAGTTATACCGCGACACCAAAGCAGGTGAACAGGGTGCTGCGGGCAGCGGAAAGTTACGCAGACAGAGGCGGTTACAATCAATATACAAGGAACTGCACGACTTTTGTCAAAGAAATGGTCGTGAATGTGGCGAAAATAAAGGGGGCGGAGAGTGTATTTCAGCAGGATTATGTGTATGTGCCCGCGAGTTCAGACAAATTGATGTTAGGAGCCGGTTCCATGGCACCTTATTTTAAAGCTGAAATGGAAAATAATTTTGAAAAAATCGGACACAAGAACGACCTGAATTACCAGAACTTCGGCGGCAAGATGGCTACGAAAAAGGAATATGACCGATACAAAGACTCGATAAAATTTTTCTCCTTCCGCAGCAGCAAAACCGATTCTCCGAATGGCCTTGCTGAAAATATGTTCCGTGCGGAAGGCGGCAAATCGGGAAAAATCGGCAACTTTAAAGCCATAACACAAAACAGAAGAAGTGTGACCAAGGCTCCGATAGGCTTTGTACGGAAAAGAATGCCGGAATTAGCGGGAGACCTGCGGTCTGTGATGGAACAAATTACGCCTGCTCAGCAATTAACTGACGGGACAATACCGGGTTTCGAAAACATCGCCAATTCACTGAGCAAAGATAATTTACAAAAACTTATGGAGGATATTCCCTTCGATGCGGAGGAACTGAAGCAAACGAAACCGGATGATATCGTTCCATTTTTACCGATGTGATCAATAATGTGAACACCCTGTTATTCAAATACTACCATAATGACAAAAGAATTCAGAAAGAGGCTTTGTACATTATCAACATGGCAAACTATGGGATCAATGCCATCGACGACGCTTATGAAAGTGCCGGTACGCGTGAAGAAGACAGCAATCTCGGAAGTCTTACCGGTGATTTTTCCGGGGCAGATTATACTTTCAATTACACTGATACGAAAGGCGGAAATCGAACGATCGATATGACGCCTTCCCGTTACGAAGCCTGGATACAGGTATGCAAAACACCGGAGGAAGCGCTAAGGAATTACGGTAAGTTGATGGATCTGGGTATGAAGGAACAGAACGGGCAGGATCTTGATGCCCCGGAGCAAAAGGAATATGATATGCTCAAACGCCTGTTTGGTCTTGCCCTTCAATTTGAAAATTCTCACAAATACATGCTGAGCAAAGGAAAATTCAGCCAGCAGGATGTGGATTACGCTTTCGCACTGGAGAAAAAGGAGCGGGATGGAAATATCCAATCTGATATGATAGAGAAAAGTCAGTTTCAGACTGACCGCACGCTGAAAAATATGAAAAGTCCTTCAGCTTCCGCCTCGGGAACATATCAGATGCTGATGATGAAAACGATCTTCGGCGGAATGAAGGAAAAGTTTACGAAGAAGTTCCCGGATATCAATTTTGTAAATTTTGACATGAAGGAAATGCTGAGCTGGGTCGCGAAAGATTCGGTAACCTATATTCCTCAGAAGAAAGATGAAACGAAAACGATCCTGCTCGAGATAAAACATACGACAAAAGCTCCGGATGCGGATAAGCTGAAAAATCGTTTTAGAGAGCTGATGGCTAAATGGCTGTTCCAGCTGTATCATCAGGATCTTTATGAATATGGTGAAACAGAGGCGTATCTGGGAATCCTGGAAACAATGACAGATGAAAAAAGTCCGCTGATGCGGCAGATCGATGCACTGGCTAAAGAAGTGATGGATGAAAAAAATTCTTAAATCTGTAATGAAGCAGGCCGATAAATTACCCGAAGAAGACCAACCCGCCGGATGAAAGCAAACCATGCCGAAGGATACATTCCAGTTCCGCCCGAAATCGAAGTGATAAAAAAAACTGATATTTGTCTCTGTGCGTCATTATTTTGTCTATATATTTTGGATGAAAGATCCCGATGCTGAGCTAAAAAACTGTAAAGATATGGATGAGGTCATAAAGCTCGCTAATGAAGAGAACATTGAACTGACCGATGATCAGCTCGAATTCCTCGCATCCGGCGGCTGCAGCTGTGAGGGCTGCTACGGTAAAGCCTGCACCCGCCTTCACCAGGTTTGTCAGGGATGGGATTAAGCTGCAGTGGTCAGTGGCCACAGGCCACTGACTATTGATCACTGATGACTTGTCTTCCTCGCTTCATACGCCTTCAGCGCGAAAGCTTCCGGATCGGCTTTAAACGATAAACATTCCCGTTTCCGAAACAGCCGCTGATGCGGGCAGCCTCCGCAGCAGAAGGGAAGCCAGACACATTTCCGGCATTCCGGGTCATCCAGGGCACCGCTCGTATTGAGATAGACGGTGAGCAAATCGGGATGATCCGCGGTATTCAGCGGATCCCCCGGGTTCCACTTCGCCGCAGTCCCGAAACTGTGCTCCGGTTTGTCCGAATCTTCCCAGCATTTGTTCAGCCTGCCCTGATCATCGATCCCGATATTCCATAAATTATTTGCCCCGCAATAGTGTCCCCTTGCCGGAGAAAGATCACCGATCTTCCGTATAAGTTCGACATCCAACTCGGCCGAACCGCAAAGGAGATCCACCTGCTTTCCCCGTTTTTCGGCCGTCAGACTGTCCCTGACAGGGGTCGGATAATATTCAAGATCGTTGCCGCTTTCTTTCGCGATCTCAGCGATAAGTGCCCGGAGTTTTTTGATTTCCGCCATGTTTCCCGAATGAACATTGTGTCGGATATTGATATGCCCCCGAATCTTCACGCTGCGGAGATTCCCCGTGATCCGTTCAAAGGTCGGACCGCCGCCGGCGAGATGGCGGGTGGTATCATGGGCAGCACCGATGCCGTCCAGCGTGATCTGATAATGATCCACTTTCACGCGGTCGAGCATATCCGCGATTTTCCGATCCAGCAGATATCCGTTCGTGATGATGTCCGCGCTATACGCCGCGCTTTTCTTTTCCGCGAGGGTGATCAGCCGATCCGAAAGAGATTCGATCACATCCGGCACCAGCAGCGGTTCACCCCCGAACCAGGTCACATGAAGTATTTTCGTCCCGGAAACATCCAACATCCGTTCCGCAAGGGCTGCAATATCATCCTGTACGGAAGGGCTCATCTTTCCGGATTTATGGTTTTCAAAACAGTACGGGCAGTCAAAGTTACAACCCATCGTCGGGCAGATCGTAAGACTCACCTTAGAGGGAAAGGCACATGCGCCGCGGGCCATCGCTTCCAAAGCTGCCCTTTCATCAAAATTTACAATGAATCCCAGTTTTACGAACCGCTGAAAAACAGGACTGTCCGTGCGGAGCCGGTCCAGTGCGCTGAGCATCAGAATGTCGGAAAAACGCAGCGCAGCACAGGAACCTTTGTATAAGCTGACGATTGCGAACAGATTTTCGTCCGGGATCTTCGCAGAAATGAGGTAATCCGATACGTGATATCCGGCTTCCGCCGCGGTAAGTGTTTTTGTTTTGTCATCCATAAGCGTCTCCTTTAACTGAGGTGTCAGGTGTCAGGTGCAGATCGGTCTCTGATCCGCTGATCACTCAACTCCCTGCTTCCTGGCTCTTCCATTCCTTAATCCTGAAACCTGAGATCTGAAACCTGTATTTTGCATCCTGCATACTATATCCGGCATTTCGAATTCCGTATTTTCTAAACTTTCTGCCTTGCGGCCAGTTCGGCGAAGAGGCCGCCTTTTTCCATCAGCTCCTCATATGTTCCCTGTTCGGCGATCTTTCTGCCGTCCAGCACCAGGATCCTGCTGCAGTGCTGCACGGTAGACAGGCGATGGGCGATAACGATCCGGGTGCAGTGAAGCGTCTCCAGTGAATCGGTCACATGCTTCTGGGTGATGTTGTCCAGCGCGCTGGTAGCCTCATCCAGAAGCAGGATCTTCGGGCTGCCGCATACAGCCCGGGCGATCATCAGCCGCTGTTTCTGCCCGCCGGAGATGCTTCCGCTGTTTTCAGACAAAATCGTATTCATTCCCATGGGCATTCTGCGGATGTCCTCAGCGATCCCGGCCAGTTCGGCCGCTTTCCAGGCATCATCGACCGAAGAGGAAGGTGAGTCAAGGATGATATTGCTGAAGATATCTGCGGAAAACAAGCTGCCCGTCTGCAGCACGGTACCGATGTGGCGCCGCAGGGAACGCAAATCGGTCTTCTCGGTGTCATATGCGGCGGGTCCGTATATGACGCTTCCGCTCTCCGGCTTTTCAAAACCGAGCAGCAGGCGGATCAGGGTGGATTTACCGCAGCCGGACCGGCCCACAATGGCAACATACTCGCCGGGGCGGACCGAAAAGGAAAGATCCCGGAGGACCATCGGGCTGTTCTTATCATAGCGGAAGGAAACATTCCGGACGTCAAGGGAGCCATCCAGTCCGGAAACGATCACTTTTTCCGACGAAATCTCCGGGACGGATTCCAGAATCGGGGCGGTCATCCCGATCACCGGTCTGATCTTCACCGCCTGCGAGGCCAGGTCGGCAAAGGAAAGAATAGCGGGGCTCATCTGTCCGAACGCGGCGCTGAATGCCATGTAGGCGGTGACGGTCATCTGCGCCCTGCCGGCATAATAACAGATC
>CACYHU010000192.1 GCA_902774215.1 uncultured Chloroflexota bacterium | reverse complement strand
CTGTCAGTTCCGCAAGAGCTATCTCGGGGTATTGCAGACGGTGAAGTCCCATCCGGAGATCAGCGCACGTCTGCTGGAGAATCAGCTGAGCTGGAACAACACCCTGCTGAAGCTTTTCAAGACGAAAGAGAAGCTTGCGAAGCCCCTTTCTCCGGCCGGGATCCGTGAAGCGGAAGTCAAAGATCAGATTTCAGACAGCGGGAACCGGGTCATCCCCGAATTGCCTCAGACCTCTGCCATTACAGCTCAGACCGCTGAACTGCCTCAGGCTTCAGGCCTTGAAATTCAGGAAGAAGGCTTATCCGGGTTTTCCGCTTTGTCAGAGCCGGCTGCATACGGCGCGGTGCATGCCTACGGTCCGATTTCAGGCGAGCAGAAAAAGCAGCGGAAACAGGCAAAATTACCGAAGGCCTCCGCCGCTGTCACGAGCCTTTCCGATGCAGCACAGCCGGAAAAACCGGCTTTGGCCGACGGGAATGAAACTTCTGAACCCGAAAAACTTCCGGAATCTGCAGACAGCAGAAACGATATTTCCGAAATCGAAGAAAAAGCCAAAGAGGTCAGTACTGAAACAGACAAAGCCGATGATCTCTCAAGCATCCTGCCGACCGGGCCTGGCAGGTTCGGGATCTGTTCCCGGCAGGACTATAGTCCTCAGCCGGACTTCATTTCCGATGTATAATATTGACATATGTGCCTTTTTGCAATCGGAGATCTTCATCTCCATTTCCAATCCGAACTGAAAGCTCCGGGTCAGCTGTATGATCCGGTGTGGAAAGATCATGAAATAAAATTCCGCGAAAACTGCCTCCGGATGATCGGGACAGATGATACGCTGGTTCTTGTCGGGGATCACAGCTGGGGAAAGAATCTTTCGCAGTGCGAGGAGGATTTCCGCTATATTGCCGGTCTGCCGGGACGCAAGATCCTCACGCGCGGGAATCATGATATGTTCTGGGAGGCAAAGAAAACAGCTGCGCTGAACCGGCGCTTTCAGCCGGAGCTGGCCTTTCTTCAGGATGGATATGAGGTTTATCGGGACTATGCGCTCATTGCAACGAAAGGGCATACCTTTGAGGGTCCGTTTTACCTGAACCGCGGCAGGCAGATCATCGGATGGGATGAAACTGCCGAAGAACATTCAAAAAAACTGGTTGCCAGGGAGCTGGTGCGTCTCCGTAGTTCTTTCGAATCCGCCAAGCAGGCCGGGTTCCGGAAGTTTATTCTTTTTCTGCATTACCCGCCAACGAACATTTTGGAAAAGTGCAGCGGATTTACTGATATCGCGGAGGAATATGGCGCCGAACAGGTGGTTTATGCCCATTGTCATGGCGAGGATCGTTTCCATGACAGTATCGAAGGTATGTTCCGCGGAAGGTGTTATCGCTTGGTTTCCGGTGATTACCTTAGATGGGCTCCGCTGAAAATACTGGATTAAAATGTCCTCTGTCTGAGGACTTGAACGGCTTATTTATCGTTTTCGAAGAACTCAAGGATCAGTTGGTTCGTATTGAAGCCGTTCAGTTTTTCATCCGGCCAGGAATGGCGTCCGTTCCTGACCGTCAGGTGCCAGACCCGTTTCGGTGAAGATGTGCTTTTGCACATGCTCAGTCTGGAACCCTTCCCGATCTCTTTTGTTTCGCATAGGCTAAGATCGTTGGAAGCTGCCCAGTATGACATCACGTCCTCAATGGCGGGATCCTTTGCGTAATTTGCGCTCCCGTCACTTTTTTTGGGAATCGCATCATCCTTTTCTCCTGTGATCTGGAAGAAACTGACACTGTTTTTTGTATTTCGCGCATCCCATATCTTCAGAGGCATCAGACCTGCCACACTGACGCAGGCTGAAAAGGTGTCCGCAGCTTCCATCGCGAGGCGGTGTACCATAAAAGCCCCGTTTGAAAAGCCTGCCGCATAAGTCCGCTCCGTGTCAAAGCCATATTCTTTCTGCAGATATTTCGCCAGGGCAGTCAGGAAGGCCGTATCATCGTTCCCTTCCGCGCTGAGCCCTGAGTTCCAGCCGATTGAAGATGCCGGTGCATTCGGGGCTTTGGCCCCGGTCACCCAGACAGCTGCGTATCCCAGCGGATTTGCCTGCTGTTCAAAGTGGATGGTGCTGCGGAAATTATCTGCCGTATTTCCGTAACCGGGGAGCAGAAGGACCAGCGGTGCGCCTTCGGTTTTCTCCTGCAGGTCAAGGATAAAATCGTGTTTTACACCGTCAAAGCTGCAGGAAAAATGATTGTCTTTCAGATGGATGACTTTCAGACGCTCCGCTTCTGACGGGCTCTCATGAACCGTGTGCCATGCAGATATCCCGATGCAGTGCAGTGCGCATATCAATAAAATGAGGATGCTTTTTGTTTTCATTCTTGCTCTGTCCCGCTTTGATTCAATGATCTGTGTCCTGTAAGTAATTATATCTGGTTATCAGGACAACGGCAGCTGCAGTTTGAGCCGGTTTATATTCGTAATAACGTCCCATGCCGGTTTCATTGAATTATGCTGTAAAATGATTAAAGTATATAAAAAAGCTATCGGCGGCGGAAAGATTCAATGATGGGAAAAACGGCTTTTATCTGGGATTTGGACGGCACCTTACTGGATTCTTACGAGATCATCGTCTCCAGTCTGCATCAGACCTTCCGGGAGTTCAATACTGAACTTGACAAAAATGAGATTTATAAAGAGCTCATCACCTATTCGCTTGGTGTTTACCTCTCGAAAATAGAAAAGGAGAGGGGGCTTTCCTCCGATAAGGTGAAAGAAAGGTTTTCCGTTATCAACGACCGGGATGCACTGAAGACGAAGCCTGTCAGGCACGCGGCGGAGATCCTGTCCTTTTTGCGGGATCGGGGGATCCCGAATTACGTCTTTACCCACAAAGGCGCAACGACCGCGTCTGTACTGAAGAATCTTGGCCTTTATGATTATTTTGAGGAGATCGTCACCGGAAAAGACGGTTTCCCGAGAAAGCCTGATCCCGCCGCGGTCAATTACCTGATCCGGAAATATGGGATGGATCGGGATAACACTTTCTATGTCGGCGACAGGACGCTCGATATTGCCTGCGCCGTTAATGCCGGGATCAAGAGCGTCCTGTATCTTCCGGAGGATAGCTATGCCGTTCCGGACGGGCGGCAGACCTTTATCGTAAAGGATCTGCTGGATATCCGGGACATTCTCCCAATGGATAAATCTATGATAAAATAGCTTTACGTTCTGCTACCTGGAGGAGATTATGATCAGAAGTATAAATTGTCCGAATTGCGGCGCTCCTTATAATCCGTCGAAATTTGTTTGTGAAAGCTGCGGCAGCTATGTGATCATGTCCTACGCAAATCAGTTTAACGTGCCGAAGCAGACGATAGATCATATTGCTGAAAAGATCGACCGGGCGGCAGCTGACCCGGAATCTTCTTATCCGGGAACCTATGTTTTCGGGAAGCTCCTGGGCGCCGGTGAGATCCCGATCCGTATGGGTGCTGCGAATTACTATACATCCGCTCTTTTCTCATCCGGCGGCAAGCTGCTTTTAACAGGGACGAATCTGTATTTCAGCAGTCATATGTTTAATGCCGGGAAAACGGACCTGTGCATTCCGCTTTCCGAAGTGACCGAGGTGAAACACGACAGGAACCAGATCGTGAGCGATATGATCTCCGTTTATACCGCAGCGGCCCGCCATAAGTTCGTCGTTTACGGCGGGAAGGAATGGGTGGAGCAGATCCGTTCAGCGAAGGATGATCCCTTCTACCGTAAAACCGCAGCCGCACCGTCCGCGGCCCCCGTACATGAGGATTACGCGGATGAACTGTTCAAGCTCAAAAAACTCCTCGATGCCGGCATTATCACGGAAGAAGAATTTACGATCAAAAAACGAATGTTATTAAACATATGATTTTTGATTCGCCCTGAAAAATGAAAAGGTCGATCGACGAATTACTCCTGACACCATACTGGATCATCGATATTCTGCCGGAACAGGTTCCGAAAGACAGCCCCGGACAGTATTTTGCTGTCGAAAAATATTATCTTGCCGGGGATCGTCTGGCGGAAATCAAACAAAAGCATATCAATGTCATCCTGAAATTAAATTGTTTCAGAGATATTTCTCTGGATGAGGAAACATCCCTCAATCCGCCGCCGGAGCGGATTGACGAAGAGATGCGCAGCCGTTATCTCTGTATTATGACAGGTGGATCAATGATCATTTCAGAACCGGATGATACATATATGACCCTCTATAACCCGGATAAGAAGCTGCTGGAATTGGTCAGAACATTAGCCTCCGGAGAAGGTCTTTTTGTATGGAAGGGGAAGTAAAAATGTATCAATTCGGGACGGAGGACGGGATATGAAAATTTCAGCCATGACGTTCAGGCTTTATGCCCCGTGGGTGCACAGCCTGAAAGAAAAACGGATGATCGTTCAAAGCCTTATCGCCAAACTGCAGAACCAATATCATGTGTCGGCGGCTGAAATTGCTGAGCAGGATGCGCATCAGTTCATCCAGATCGGTGTTGCCGCTATTGTCCCGCACGAAGCGATGGCAGACCGCCTGATGAGCGGAATAGAACGCTTCATTGAGCAGAACACCGAAGCCGAAATTATCGATTCGGTAAAGGAAATCAGATAATTCTGCAGTTTTTGCCCCAATCAGTCTGCAGGGAAAATTCAGAAAACAGACGAAAAAAAAGACCTCTTTTCGAGGTCTTATGAGTAGCGCGAGTGGGGGTCGAACCCACACGATGTCACCATCGACGGATTTTAAGTCCGTTGCGTCTGCCGATTCCGCCATCGCGCCACACCATAATTAAATATACTCAAGAGGCCAAAAAAGTCAAGATATTCGACTTATTTGTGA
>CACYHU010000191.1 GCA_902774215.1 uncultured Chloroflexota bacterium | reverse complement strand
AGACAGCAAACTGAAGCTCATCCAGGTTCCGAATGTGGTTATGATCTACATCGCCATGCAGAATGACAAACCGGGTCTTGACAATGTCCATGTCCGCAAGGCCATCGCCTATGCCTCCAACAAGGAAGACATGATCTTTGCCGCGCTGAACGATGAAGGTACTGTCCACAACAACTACATCAATGCCGGCCAGTTTGGTCTGAATCCCAACATCCATGTTTATGAATATGATCTGGACAAGGCCGCTGAAGAACTTGAACTTTCCGGCTACAAACCGGGCGACCTGAACTTCAAGGTCATGGTCGACAAGGAATTCAAGAAGACTGCTGCCCTGATCCTCCAGGAAGACCTGGATGCCATTGGTATCGGCCTCGAACTTGAAGAACTGGAAACCGCCGCTCTGAAAGGCCGCCTGAATGACGCGGCTCTGGATTACGAACTCTGCCTGTATCAGTGGACTGACGCTGACGGTACCGATTTCACTGTCCGCAACATGTACGGTTCCTTCGAACAGGAAGATGGCACACTGAAGAAGAACGGCTCCAACCGTTCCAACCTCAAGGATGCCACATTGAATGCCATGATCGATGAAGCACTGGTCGAGATCGATCCTGCCAAACGTGAACAGGAATACTTCGAAATCGAAAATTACCTCGATGAGATCGTTCCGATCGTCCCGCTGTGGACCTCCTTCGTCAACATCGGCACAAAAGCCGAAGTTGAAGGTGCTGTCTGGATGCCGACCGCAAAACATGACTATCGTCTGATCCAGATCCCGTAATGTAAACGACTTATTTCTTACCGGGCAGTATGCTGAAGGGCATATTGCCCGGTTTTTCTGATAGAAAGCAGGGAATTCATGTGGCGATATATTCTTAAACGGTTATTAATGCTGATTCCCGTTCTGCTCGCAGTTGCTTTTGTGATTTACGCAATTATGAATGTCGCTGAAGGCGACCCTGTTTATTCCGTGGCCGGTGCTGATGCCACAGAAGAACAGCTTGCCGCACTGCGTGAAGAGATGGGGCTGAACGGCTCTTTGATTGAACGTTATTTCCGGTATATCGGGAATTTACTCAAAGGAGACCTCGGCGTTTCTTATGTTTCCAAACAGGATGTTATGAAAATTTACCTTCAGCGTCTGCCGAATACGCTGAAGCTTGCCTCAATGACAATGATTTTTGCGACACTGATCGCTTTGCCATTGGGCATCATCGCGGCAGTCAACCAGAACTCATGGATAGACACACTTTCCATGGTGCTGGCACTGATCGGTCTTTCCATGCCGAACTTCTGGCTGGGACTGCTGCTCATCATTTTATTCTCGCTGAAGCTGGGATGGTTCCCTTCCGGCGGGAATGAAGGCTTCAAGAGTATCATTTTGCCTTCATTTACGGTTGGTGCCGGCCTGGCGGCACTGCTGACAAGGACGACCCGTTCCTCCATGCTGGATGTAATTCGACAGGACTACCTGCGGACAGCCCGTGCAAAGGGTGTTCCGGAAAAGACTATCATCCGCAAACACGCACTGCGCAACGCGCTGATCCCGATCATCACGATCTTCGGCGTACAATTCAGCAACGTGCTCGGCGGTTCCGTTCTGGCGGAAACGGTGTTTGCCTGGCCGGGTGTCGGACGCCTGGTTGTTGACGCCATCGACCAGCGTGACATTCCGACGCATCAAAGCAAAATACTCGAAATAAGGAGGGATCATGGCTGAAGAAAAAGAATTGCGTGCTCATCAGAAGTACAAGAAGCGAAGCTCTTTGGGCATGGTCTGGCATCAGCTCAAAAAGAACAAAGGTGCGATCATCGGGCTTATCCTGATCTCACTGGTTATCATACTGGCTTTATGCGCTCCGCTTATTTATGATTACAAACAGGATATTGTTAAAAACCATGTCCGCGAACGGATGCTTTATCCCAGCAGGGAACATCCTTTTGGTACTGATGACCTGGGCCGTGATATTTTAGCCCGCGTGATCTGGGGCGCACGGTACTCCCTGGCTGTCGGTGTTGTCGCGGTAATGTTCGCGTTGGTTGTCGGTGTGACACTCGGCGCAATTGCAGGATATGTGGGAGGCGTATTTGAAGATATCGTAATGCGCATATGCGACATATTCTCATCCATCCCGAGCGTACTGCTGGCCATAGCGGTGGTTTCGGCGATGGGGAAGAGTACGGTTAACCTGATGATCGCGGTCGGTCTTGCAAGTTCGGCTCCGTTTACCCGGGTTGCACGTGCCGCGGTACTGGTCGTCCGCGATGAGGAATATGTTGAAGCCGCCAAAGCTATCGGAATGCGTGACTGGCAGATCATCCTGGAACATATTCTGCCGAACTGTGTTTCACAGATCATTGTTCAGGCGACATTGCGCGTAGGTTCTGCGATCATCTCTGCCGCACAGCTGAGTTTCCTCGGTCTGGGTGTTCCCGCACCGGCGCCTGAATGGGGTGCCATGCTTTCCTCCGGACGTCAGTTTATCCGTGATTACTCTTATATGACACTCTTCCCGGGGCTGGCGATCATGCTCTGCGTCCTTTCACTAAGAACCTGTCCGTACGTTTTGAAACTGAAGACGGGATCGTCCGGGCAGTGAACGGGATCGATCTGGACCTGGGCTACCACCGTACACTGGGTCTTGTCGGTGAAACGGGTGCGGGAAAAACAACAACGGCTCTCGCGCTGCTGCGTCTGGTGCAGATCCCACCGGGAGTGGTGGAATGCGATAAGCTGGAAATCGGCGGGCGGGATATCCGTGAGCTCTCAATTGAGCATATGGAACAGATCCGCGGTAAAGATATTTCGATGATTTTCCAGGATCCGATGACCGCATTAAACCCGGTGTTCACTGTCGGTGACCAGATAGCTGAAAGTCTGGAACTCCATGAACACCTGACCCATGAGCAGGCGCTTGAACGGGCCGGAGATATGCTGGAAATGGTAGGGATCCCGCGCGCACGCGGCAAAGAATATCCGCACCAGTTTTCAGGCGGTATGAAACAGCGCGTGGTTATCGCTATCGCACTTGCCTGTAATCCGAAGCTGCTGATTGCCGATGAACCGACAACGGCGCTGGATGTTACCATTCAGGCGCAGGTTCTGGAACTGATGAATGACCTGAAGACGAAATATGACACCTCCATGATCATGATCACGCATGATCTTGGTATTGTTGCTGAAGTCTGCGATGAAGTAGCGGTGATGTATGCCGGAAGGATCATCGAACAGGGTACACTTGAAGATGTCTTCCGCGAAACCATGCATCCTTACACGGAAGGCCTGTTCAACTCCCTTCCGAACATCAAAAACCGCACAGCACGTCTGAAGCCGATCATGGGACTTATGCCGGACCCGACAAATCTTCCTCCGGGATGCGCTTTCGCTCCCCGCTGTAATTATGCGACGGAGGAATGTACGAAAAAGGTTCCGGAATTAAAGGCTGTCAGTCCGACACATAAATGCGCCTGCTGCGCCTATGAGCGCGAAGGTTTCTGCATCGAAAGGAGAGCGAAGAAATGAGCGATACCATTCTTGATGTCAGACATTTGAAGAAATATTTCAAGACCGGGAAGGGAATGCTGCATGCGGTAGACGACATCAGCTTTACCATTGAACGAGGCAAAACGCTTGGTTTGGTAGGAGAATCCGGCTGCGGTAAATCCACCACAGGCCGTGCGGTTCTGCGCCTGATCGAACCGACTTCCGGAGAAGTCTTCTTTGAAGGCACGGATATCGTGAAACTGAGCGGCGGTGAAATGCGCAAAAAGCGGAAGGATATGCAGATCATATTTCAGGATCCGTTTTCCTCTCTTGATCCGAAAAAGACGGTCAGTCAGGCGATTTCAGAGCCGATCCGCATCGCAAAGATCCTGAAAAATAAACGGGATATCGAAGACCGTGTGATGGAACTGATGGATACGGTCGGTCTGGCGGAACGTCTCGTAAATACCTACCCTCATGAACTGGATGGCGGACGCCGTCAGCGTATCGGTATTGCCAGAGCGCTTGCAATGGAACCGAAGCTGATCATCTGTGATGAACCGGTTTCCGCGCTTGATGTTTCCATTCAAGCTCAGATTTTGAACCTGATGGACGATCTGCAGGATAAGCTGGACCTCACTTATATTTTCATCACCCATGACCTGGCTGTAGTGAACCATTTTGCCGATGAGATCGCTGTGATGTACCTTGGCGGCATCGTTGAAAAGGCTCCTTCCGAAGAGCTTTTCACAAATCCGATCCATCCCTATACCCGTGCACTGCTTTCTGCTATCCCTGTGCCGGATCTTGACCATAAACGGGAACGCATCTCGCTGAAGGGCGAGATCACAAGCCCTGTCAATCTTCCGAATGAGTGCCGCTTTGCAAACCGCTGCTATGAATGTCAGGATAAAACCTGCCGTTCGGGAATTCCTCCGCTTGTCGAGGTCTCCCCGAATCATTTCGTAGCCTGTTATATGCATAAATAAGGATCAGCAGGCAATTATTCACCTGAAGAAATGCGGCTGTCGCACATCTTTTATGGTGTACGGCAGCCTTTTTCAGAATTACCATCAAAGGAAAATGCTCCGCAATGGCGGGCGGTGCCGGCGGGAGAAGTTCCCGCACCATGGAGATATTGCCGGGGCCGGTCTGGCTGACCTTCAGTCCTTCGCCGTCTTTGGCGCCTTTATATATCGCGAAACGGCTCATCTTTTGTTTTTGGGAATCATCTGAATAGTCGTATCATCAACGGAGTGATTCAGCTGCTTATACAGGGGTGTCGGGGGACACGCTTGAGCTTGCTCAGCGCGTGTCCCCCGACTGAATTAACCGGGACGCGGGAATCACTTTCGCTCCCAGCTGACGTTTATTCCGCGTCCCTGAGAAGCACTCCCTCCCGATGGCTTTTCAAAATTATTTTTTGCTGCAGCTCCATTTTTAGTTATAATTTATAACAACTTTGAGCTTTGGATTTCAGACTTGATTGCCTATGAAAAGATTTATTCTTCTGTTGAACCACGATGATGCCTCACTGAGCGCCTATTTGGAAGAATGCCTCAGGAGAGGAGAACAGTTTGTCAAAGCATCGGGAAATATCTTCACATTCAAAAAAGTTCCTCCATCCAATGACCGGATCAGGGTCGTTACTTATGTAAATGAGGATCCTGACTTGAAAATGAAATTTCAGATGGAAGATTATTCGGCATTGATGAAAAAACGCGGCTGGAAGGTTCTTTTCATCGGCGGACCGGAAGATATTTTTGATTCAAAACGTCATGTTTTTCTGCAGACAGACCGGACTGATATCCATGAACCTGTTACAGACCCGGAGCTCGGTAAAAAGGCAAATAAACGGGAAACACGCTCTCTGATCCGCAGTCTGGCATTGCTGCTGCTTCTGCTGGGTTTCGCTGTTTTTTTCCTTGGTCATGATCCGGATATCTTTCTGAGCTCAAACCATATATTATTTCCGGGTATTGTTTCTTTTCTGCTGTGGATCGTCTCTTTGGTTTATTGCATCAAAGGAGCCGCTATAAAAAACAGATCCTCATCAGTCAGGTCATTCTCAGATTTTCTTTCTGTGGATAAAGCTGTTCTTTACAGTATGATGTCTGTCGCTGCGTTGTGTGCGGCGCTCCTTTTTGATCTTTTCCTGTATCCGGATACAGGAAAGTTCATTCTCAAGGGAGATAACCGGATAAAGGTCTGGGAGGATGATCTGCCTTTGACAATGAATGATCTCTCAATTCCTCAAAATGGCATCTATCACAGCAGCCGTTTTTCGGAAAGGAACGGTTTGGTTATGAAAAGCCGTTATGCTTCCGAACAAAGCTTTAATTCACCGGATAGTACAGATAAATTAAGTCTCTTGTCCTATTCTGTTTTCAAAAGCGGCTGGAAACCCGGTTTGGATTGGGTCGAAAGCAGTAAAGGATTGAATAAGCTTCCGGAAGATAAAGACCTTTCGCTGATTTTGAACGCAGAAGGTGTTCATACCGATGGTCATCATCGTCTTTCTGTGCGGTATCCGGATAAATTGCTTATTTTATACACCTCCGCGGAAATTTCTGAAATTGATGTGGAATTAATAAGAGATAAACTGTCATTACCCTGAAATAAATGATCTGTAATCTTGCTGCGCTACCATAAAAAATTAAATTTGTCAACCGCCAATATTGGCGGTTTTCTTTTCTGAATTATTAGTGTATTCTTTGTTTAACAATGACACCCGGGGACTGTACCCGACCGGAGACATGTCAGCCTCACTGCTGCGCGAAGCCGTGAAAAAGGGGTACAGACCTGCAAGCGGTCCGGTCCCCAAAAAATAAAGGGAAATGGCAGAAATGAAGGAAACAAAATTCTTAGGATATGATATCAGCATCCCCGAACCGGCGGATCCTGAAGATGCCCTTGTTCCCGAATATGGCCGTTACCTTGACCACATCAAACAGGCGGAAAAAGATTTCGTCCGGACAATGGAGAAGTTCTTCAACCATACGCTCAAAGACGAAGGCCTTGAAAAAGCCGCAAAAGACTGGGAACGGGCCGGTGTTATACTTGCCGGCTACGCCGAATCCCTTTTCAATGCATTCAAAGACAACGATGACCTGCGCCGCTATGCGCTCGAACTGCTGGACAAAGTTACCAAAGCAGCCGGAGCACGGCTGACCAACCTCACCCGGCGCCGCGACCGCGTTCTGGCCAGTAAACCTGACGATCCTGAAGCAGAACGCAGACTCACAAAAGCCAAACAGGAAGCTGATTGTGGTCTTATGCGTGCCATGAACACACAGGCCAGATATAAAGACCTTTACGAAAAAGGCGA
>CACYHU010000190.1 GCA_902774215.1 uncultured Chloroflexota bacterium | reverse complement strand
GCATCTGATAGGTGCAACTGTCATTAGTTGTGACTTTGACGGGAATGCGGTTGAGGAATATGTGGTCGAGGAGTATGACAGCGAACACGGCCGCATCTCCGTAAGCAAAAGACTTGACAACCGTGTCACATCCATCTGGCCTGAAGAATTGTATATGTGGCATTTTCGATTTCCGGGAACTGTGACAGCAACAGATGAAATGAAGCGCTGTCCGCTGAAATTCCGTTTCTGTTCCAGTGAATGCGCATGGTTTGATGAAAGAACCGGTTTCTGCATTGTTTTCAGTAAAATCAATAACTGAGTAAATTATAAAAAACCCGGCATGAAATTCAGCCGGGTTTTTGCGAAAATGTTGAGATTTTATGCTTCTTCAATAGCTCCGACAGGACATCCGTCTTTTGCTTCCGCAGCACTGTTCTGAACATCTTCCGCAACTTCTTCATCAATTGCGACTGCAACACCGGTGTCACTCATCGAAAAAACTTCAGGACAGGTACCTGCACACAGGCCGCATCCGATACAACTATCATTTACATAATATTTCATCTTTTGATCTCCTTTATATGTTCCTTTATTCAAGTGTCAGCAGAAGTGCCATTTTGAAGCGTTTATCAGCTTTCACTGAATGTAGTCCTTCTTTTGCAAAATGAAAGTTTTCCCCTGCTTTGATAAGATGATCTTTCCCTTCATATCCGATCACAGCCTCTCCGTCCAGTGCAAAAATGATTGCCTCTCCCGGGGCGGCATGTTCGGAAAGACTGGTACCTGCATCAAAAGCCATAACCACAAATTTCATTCTGTCATTATGTACCACATCCATATTTACGATTTTCCCTTCGATATAGGGAACCAGATCCGCAAGCCTGAAAACTTCTCCCGGTTTAATCGCTTCGTTCATAAACAGACATTCCTTTCTGATCGACATTTCTGTATAAACAGCCCCTTTCGCTGTTTTCAATCCGACCGGCAAATCTGCCGGTATCACAACCGCATCACCTGCATTCAGTTTTTTCTGATAACCGTCCGATCCATATACTTCGAGAATACCCTCTGCGGGGATGACAAGTTTGTGATATGGATGAATCTCCGCACTGATATCGGTATTTTTTGCAAGGGAAAAATAGGTGATGGAGTTTTCACCGTTATAAACTTCTTTCGAGATCGTGCAGCCTGCTACAGGTGCATTATCACTAGCAATTGAGAATACCTGCCCGGTCTTTTCTTTCACTGAATTCACATCACTTTCACATCAGGATTCTTTTCGCCGAACTTTTCTTTCAGCGTTTCACAGATTTCACTGCGTTCTTTTCCCTGTTTTTCCATGTTCTTTATCGTCTTGTAGGCGGCAAAGAGCGTTGAAGGAGCTATTTCCGAACTGAAATATCCGATGCCCTGGTTCCACGCCAGCAATTCAAAAACATCATCCAGTGCTGCGCTTTCGAGGCCATGGATATAAGCCTTCACGAGTTCTCTTGTCGCCTGGCGCATCCGACTGGCCCCGACGGCATTTGTCAGGGAGAGGAGCAGTCGGATCTCATAGGGAAGATGACGCTTTTCATCATTCCAGGTCAGATCCCAGAATTCTACTGCAACCTTACCCAGACCTTCATCGATTAGCGGCATATTTGTCAGCGCAGCTGGGCGCATCGGGATGTCTTTATCCGCATTTTTTATTTCTTTACGGTAGAAATATGCGTGATATTCAGTATCGGCTGTCTGCTCTGTATAATACTCAAATCCCAGATCGGACATGACTTCATACAGCGGAATAGGTTCAAAGGATTGTATCACCTCAAGCCCGCTTCCTGCGGGAATCTGTATTGCCTGCCGTTTCAGACCGGAGAAGAAATTTCCCTGTATCCCTCTGACATCAATTCTTTTGAATTCCCTTGTTTTATCTTTCCATTCTGTATAACTCATTTTACGCTCCTTCAATACTGTTATTCAAGAATTTTTCCGTCTCTGGAAATTGTCACGACCTGCCATGAAATGAATTTGCCTGACGCACGGAGTGCGTTCTCAGCCGCTCGCTGCAGCCCTCCGCAGCAGGGGACTTCCATCCGGACGATCGTTACGCTTTTAATATCGTTATCGCGGATTATTTCCGTAAGTTTGTCCGTATAATCCACACCATCCAGTTTGGGACAGCCAATAACCGTAATCTTTCCTTTCATAAACTCTTCATGCATATTGGCATAAGCGTATGCTGTACAGTCCGCTGCAATCAGAAGCTTTGCCCCGTCAAAGAAAGGCGCCTGTGACGGTAGGAGTTTGATCTGGCAGGGCCACTGTTTCAGCCGTGATACCGGTCTGCAATCAGGTGTATGTTCAAATGCTGAATTGTCTTCTCTGCTGAAAACCGCTGTTTTCGACCCGGGACATCCTCCCGCAATATGCAAACTGTTCATTTTCTTCTCCATTTTCATGTTCTGACTTTCCTTTACAGCATTTTCATCATAAGCCGGAGCTTCACGTTCTTCAAAGGTGATTGCCCCGGTGGGACAGGACGGGAGGCAGTCTCCAAATCCGTCGCAGAAGTTTTCCCGGACCAGCTTTGCTTTTCCATCCACGATGTCAATTGCTCCTTCGTGGCATGCGTTCGCGCATATTCCGCATCCGTTGCATTTCTCTTCGTCAATATGAATTATTTTCCGAATCATATTACGTTTCCTCCGTTTGTTTATCTGCTTACAGTGTAATATAATCTGTTTTGAAAGTCTGTTGTTTAAGCCACATTTTTATAATTCAGGACATAGATATGATTGCAAGTGAACTACAAAAGCTGGTACTGTTCAGGAATATGACTGAAACGGAAATCCTGGATGCTCTCCGGGTCCTTCATTCTATGGAAAAACATATAAAAAAGGGGAGTATCTTTCTTCATGCGGGAGATACAACCAATGCAATGGGTATTATATTAGAAGGAAGCGTAACGATTGAAAGCAACGATATGTGGGGGAACAAAACCATCCTGAGTCTGGTCGGAGCGGGACAATACTTTGCGGAGACCTATGCTCTTCTTCCGGATGAGCCGATGCTCGTGGATGTGCGGGCCAATGAAGACTGCCGAATTCTTTTTCTCTATATCGGATACCTTTCTGAAAGCTGGTCCTCAGGATCCTGGAAAGAAAAGATCCTGAAAAATCTGCTGCTGATTTCATCGCATAAGAACCTGCACCTTTCCGGCAGGAGTTTCCACACATCTCCGAAAAGCTGCAGAGGCAGGCTTCTGTCCTATCTGAATTCAATATCAAAACAGAAACATTCGCTGGAATTCGATATCCCCTTCGACAGGCAGCAGCTGGCAGATTATCTGAACCTGGAGAGGACAAATATGTCAAAAGAACTCGGTAAAATGCAGAATGAAGGAATAATAATCTTCAGGAAAAATCATTTCAAACTGATACAGCCGTAAGGCAGAAGATTCATGCGTTCAGTGCTTTGCTTAGTGAATCCGGTATTCCTCTTGGCCCGCGTACAGCAAAGATATCAAATTCATTTTTCAAACGGTCAAACGTGAATTCTTCCGGATCATATTTTTTCAGAAGCTTGATCCGCATCAGGCTGGTGATCGTCAGCTCCTTTCGCTGAAAATGATACGGAATATCAGTTTCAGTTACAACACATTTGTAGAGAACTGCGGAAACAGGAGCACCGATATACATGAATACGGTGTCTCCCTTTTTTATTCCTTTCCCCTGTTTCCAGTTGATTTCTTCTACTTTGTCAAATGCGTGGACGCTGTCGTAATACTTCGGATTGGATGGAATGATCCATTCTTTCGGAGGACGGATCGCCTGCTTAATAGCCTTTGATGCTGTTTCTTCATAGCTCATATCGATCAGTCCGCATATTTCATCAAGCTGAACCGTGCCGTCAAGCAGGACGGATACCCATTTGGAGCCGGCCGTATGGTAACCGGTAAAAAATCCTTCCCGCTGACGAAGAATATCCGCCAACTGTGTACTATCTGTTTTTATATTGAGGACATCCACGGTGTCTTTGCCTTGTAGGCCAAGTTTATTCCGGGAGATATCCATGACAAGACCGTACCATTTCAGATTGTCCTTATGGCGAAAAACGGCATAATCCGGATATCGCCGCCACAGGTATTCAATATCACTTCCGTATTTACTTTGGACGTAATTGAAGATTTCTTCTCTCAGCGATGATTTTCCAGATATCGCCGTTTATTTATCGTTGGATAGTTTTCCACGATGTTCCTGTAACACGGGCAGTCGCTGCCGTGATCGCATATGATCCCGCACGCCTGCAGATGAGAATAGACGGTAACAGTACCGAGATATTTGAAGCCCCTTTTTCTCAGGTCTTTGCTGATCCGGTCCGAAAGTCCGTTGCTTACCGGGATATATCCGTCTCCGTGTTTGTTATACAGAATGGTCTTCCCGCCTGAATATGCCCAGAGATATTCCGAAAAACTCCCGAATTCCCCGCGGATCTTCTGAAAACACCGTGCGTTGTTGATCACAGCCTCGATCTTTCTCCAGGAACGGATCATCCCGTCCGTATTCATGATCCGCTCGATATCTGATTCACTGTACTCCGCGATTTTGTCGTATTCAAAGTTATCGAAGCAGCTGCGGAAGATCTCCCGTTTCTGGATCATCATGTTCCAGTTCAGCCCGCACTGCATGACTTCCATCATGAGAAATTCGAATTGTCCGCGGTCATCATGAAGCGGGATTCCCCATTCTTCGTTATGATAGCGGATATTTAATTCAGAAGTTTTACCCCAGTTGCAGTATGCCATTTTTCTTTATGAAGCAAATAATTATCTGACGAACCATTTTTATTATATCAGACGACTACCGTGCAATGATTATGCTTCAAACAAGAAGCATAAATAAATATTTTCAATGAATTTCGCAGCGCATTATTGAATAATGAGAAGCGTTCCGTCAACATTACCGGAACGCTTCTCAAATATTTGTATCAGCTGACATTCCCGCAAGCTTCAGCGAATACGTCAATACTTACCAATTATTCTGATAAATCAACAATGGGGCCGATATTCTAATCTCACTGTTGGAAAAGCCAGTCCCGGACTGCTTCGATCTTGTAGGCATAGTCGAAAGATGTCATATGCTCGCCGGCTCCTCCAGGAGCTGATGCACCCTCAGCCAGGGTAGTGCCTGCGGTGAAAGTCACAAAATTCGCAGAATTGCCTTCACCGAGCATTGCAGCAACGGCGGCGTTCTGTTCTTCAGCCGGATCCTGTGCACCCCATTCTTCATGAGTATAAGAAGCTCCATCCGCGTCGAAAACGGAAAGAAGTTCTGATTGTCCTGCTGAAGCCTTCGGGTCACCGGCAGAGACAATATAGAAGAACGATTTGTCCTCGAGGACATTC
>CACYHU010000189.1 GCA_902774215.1 uncultured Chloroflexota bacterium | reverse complement strand
CGCATCCTTGACGCGTTGAACCGGACCAACCGGCTGCAATCCTCCGGGTACGGAGAAGATGAATACTGCGAAGAGGCGAAGTCCCTCATCCGCCGCCGTCTGAAAAAACCCGAAACCGAGATCCATTTTCTTGTCGGCGGAACACAGACCAACACCACCGTCATCGCATCGATCCTCAAGCCCTGGCAGGGCGTGATTGCCGCCGATACCGGTCACATCGCCGTCCACGAATCCGGCGCCATCGAAGCCACCGGCCACAAGGTTCTGACGCTGCCTCACCATGAAGGCAGGATCAATGCTGAACAGATCGAACGCCTGGTACGTGCCCATTATGACTCCGAAAGCTTTGAGCATCAGGTCCAGCCGGGCATGGTTTACATTTCCCAACCGACCGAATACGGTACGATTTACAGCAAAGCCGAGCTGAAGGCTATTTCCGCCGTCTGTAAAAAGTTCCACCTGCCCCTTTTCATTGATGGTGCACGCCTGGGAGCCGCCCTGGTCTGTGCGGAAAATGACATCACCATCGCGGATCTTGAGGAACTCTCCGATGTCTTTTACATCGGCGGAACCAAGAACGGGGCTCTCTTCGGAGAAGCGGTCGTCGTTTCTTCACCGGAACTGATGCCCTGCTTCCGCTACATGATCAAGCAAAAAGGCGGTATGCTGGCCAAGGGCAGACTGCTCGGTATTCAGTTTGCCGAGCTTTTCCGCGATGATCTGTATTTCGATCTTGCCCGCCATGCGGTGACCCTTGCGCAGAAGCTGCAGAAAGGCATCGCGGAACTGGGCTATCCCTTCATGCTGAAAAGCCCGACCAATCAGATCTTCCCCATCTTCCCGGATGAACTGATCTATCAGCTTGAAGACAAATTCGCCTGCTCCTACTGGGATTGGGGCCGCACCGACCCGCAGCACTCCATCACCCGGATCGTCACTTCCTGGGCAACACCTGAATCATCGGCAGACGCGTTTCTGGAAGAGCTGAAAAAACATTAAATTTTGTAAGAGGGAACTGTTTTGAATTCAATCGTATTAACTGCTGCCCGGCTGCTGTTTCTGCTGTCGTTTCTGGGAATGCTGCCGGAGAATATGAAAACACAGAATTTCATCACGACACATCTGGAAGTAAATACCGGCAAGCTGGAAAATCCGGTTCGGATCGCGGTGCTTTCTGACCTGCACCTGTATGAATACGGTCCGGATAACGCTGACCTGGTCCGGACAGTCCATGATGAACAGCCTGACCTCATCACAGTCGCAGGTGACATGGTGATCAAAAAGAACCCGGAATACGGTTCGGTCATCACACTCTGCCGTCAGCTGACTGAGATCGCGCCGGTTTATTATGTTCACGGCAACCATGAATACGACAACATCACAAAGCTCAGCTCCAGAATCGGTGAGGATTTGCGGGCAGCCGGAGTACAGGTACTGGACAGTGAATGGCGAACGATCACGGTAAACGGAAACAGCATCGATATCGCCGGCATTCCGCGCGGTCCGCGGCGTTATAACTGGACCGACCAGGTTATGATGGCAGACTACCTGCAAAGTCCGAATTTCCGGCTGCTGCTCCTGCACGACCCGGGGTTTTTTGACCCCCGCATCACCACCAATCCGGATATAACACTCATCGGCAAGCCGATTGACGTGGTGCTCTGCGGTCACCGTCACGGCGGACAGATAGACATTCCGCTTGTGGGAGGCATGTTCCATCCGGACGTCGGTTTCTTTCCGAACCTCACCTTCGGCGACAACCTTGTCGGAAAGACCCATGTCATCGTCAGCCGGGGCCTGAGCGACCACAATGGTCTGCCCCGCTTGAATAACCCATACGAGCTGCTGATCATAACACTGAAATAAAAATCAAATCAGACAGGACACGTTTTGAACAGTTAGGAATGATGAAAAGAAAAGAATTGAGGAACCATGGCAACCGCGATACATATTGAAATTGACGCATTATTTCTGTTGATCCTCTGCGTTATCACATGGCAGATCAAGCACAGTGTCAGCCAGCAAATGAGCAGGATCCTGTTCCGCTATGTCGTCTTTGGCAATATGGCCATCCTCGTCCTCGATATTCTCTGGATGCTGGTCGAAGGAAGAACCTTTCCCGGCGCGAGGGCCATCAACAATTTCATCAACGCCATCTACCTCGGCGGCGTGGTCGTGATGGGAGGTGTATGGTACCTTTATGTATTGGAAAGCCTGGGATATAAACTCACAAAAAAATTACTCACACTGGTGCTGATGCCCGGGTTCATTTTTGTCGTTTTGAACCTGCTTTCCATGAAGACCGGCTGGATCTTTTACATCAGCGAGGACAATCATTATATGCGGGGACCGCTGTTCTTTCTGCAGACCATTATCGCCCTGCTGAACCTTTTTGTCTCAATGATACACCTGCTGATTTTTTACTTCCTGCCGCAGACAAAAATCCCAAAAGAGAACATCCGGAAATTGCTGTCCTTCTATATAGTTCCTTTCTTCGGGTCCATCGCAGCGCTGCCTTTTGCGGGCATGCCCGGCACCTGGACCTGCGCGGCAACCTCCGTGATCCTGATGTACATGGATCAGCAGGAAAATGCCATTTCACGGGACAGTCTCACTGGTCTCAACAACCGCAAAACGCTGGACTCCACCTTTACCTCCTACACTCATCAGATCAGCGAGGTCAGGAACCTTTATCTTTACATCATGGATCTGGATAATTTCAAGGGCATCAACGATACTTACGGCCATCCGGTCGGCGATCAGGCACTGAAGGAAGCCTCTCATCTGATCACACAGTCGCTCAACAGCCAACAGGGGCTGGTGGTCCGCTACGGCGGTGATGAATTTGTGGTCCTGACCTTTTTCTACGGCGACCCGAACGCTGTCAGCTATAAAAAACAGGTGAAGAAAGACTTTGAGCAATGGAACAGGGATCACGACAACCCCTACATTCTTTCAATATCCATCGGCTTCAGCCGCTATCAGGAAGGACAGGATCTCAAGGACCTGCTCAAAAAAGCCGATGAAGCACTTTATCTCGATAAGAAGGATAAGGGATAGGTTATAGGTGTTAGGTATTAGGTTATAGGTGTTAGATGTTAGGGATAAAGGGATCCGCCTTCAGATACAGGCCTCAATCGCTTCTGGTAATTATCAGTCAGCTGCCTCTCTCTAAAAATTAACCATTAGTTACCTCATTTTATTTCTCAAATTCAATAAAATATACATTTTGAGGATTAAAATGATAAATACGTTCCTCATTTTACACATTTTTATACTTTTGAGGATCAGGAATCACCGTTTAATAATATTCACGGGAATTCCGCAGCCCCCCGTAAATGCTATCCCTATAACCTATAACCTATAACCTGACACCTGACTCCTGATACCTGATACCTAATACCTAATACCTAATACCTGATACCTGACACCTAATACCTAATACCTGATACCTGATAACCTGTCACCTCCTGATCTCCTCAATGAGGCCGCCTTTCGCGAACGGATTGACGTAAGGATCTTCCTTATGAAAACAGCGCTCATGTCCCCGGCAAAGCTCATCACTGCCGAGCCAGTGCATACAAAGATAATAGGTATGGAAAATCAGGTACTCCTTCGTCCCATCGTCATGAAGACGGTAAGCACCGATCTCATCCTCCGGCAGCGCATAGATTCGGATAATTTCCGGCTCTGAACGCCTGCCATCGTCCCACGTCAGATAGATCGTGACATTTCCATGGTTATTCAGCCAGGCATTCGCAGACAGGATGTACCTCTGTTCAACGGGCGGAATACCGAAGACCGTATGCGGCGTGATCACAACCGCGAACGAATAATGTCCTTTGGTAAAGTCGACTGTGCTGTTGAAATGCGCGTTTTCCTGAATTTTAACCATTCCTCCGGTAACGTGCAGCTTCACACCGTCAGCCCGGGAGACCACATTTTCACCATCCATGATGAGGATCGTAAGTGTCAGCGTCTGCGGACCGATATCAGAGGGGATACCCTTAGCTCCGGTGTGCGTAATATTTGTGACTTCTGCGGTCAGATCTATCGGTACCCGGTCTTCAATGATATACGTCCCGGAAACCACAGCGCTATTCCTCATGCCGATTTTGACCGCAATCGCTTTGACAGTGGTAGTCACTGTGACAGGGATCCCGGCTGCAGCATCATAACGGATACTGTTTTCCGTCGGTTCACTGCCGTCTGTTGTGTAATATATATCAGCACCATCGGTACCGCAGGAGATCCTCACCGTGATCGGTCCGGTGTATTTTCCGCCGGCATCTGCGAACACCGGCTCATTGACTGCGGGAATCGGTGTTCCGGAGAATACCGCGGTATATTCCGCGTCTC
>CACYHU010000188.1 GCA_902774215.1 uncultured Chloroflexota bacterium | reverse complement strand
TATCAGGAACTTGTTCATCTGAAACTCTATCAGGATTTCTTCAATGATGTAAAACGGTAAAATTGCTTCATTCCCTTGACATGGGGCACTTCATAACAGTTGTTAGATGGCAGTCGGCAGCCGGCAGTAGTTGATGGTTGGCTGTAATCAGAAAAGACGCGAAGCGTCACCTTGTTCATTTGCAACCGGTAACCGGTAACTGACCACCGACCACCGACCACTGACCACTGTCAACCGGCAACCGGCAACTACCAACTACTAACTATCAACTACAGTCAACCGGTAACTGGAACCTGATGTTTATACAACTTAAATGATTTATGCTTTATAATTAGAAATATCGACATATGAAAACCAGGGCGGAAAGGAAGTTCCTATGAAAAACCATACTGTATCTTTGATCATTCTGCTGACCATCTTCATCTGTACTTTGTTTGTTCCCGCATCAGCCGATGACAACGAGATCACGGTCGCCATCAACAATGAGACCGGTCTTTTTATCCAAACCATCGGCGGAGCAAAAGCCGGGATGAACCCGGTCAGTAAAGAAAGCTTTTCAGAAATCAACGGTGCTGAGATCCATCAGGAAGACGGAAACACCACCGCTGTCCTTCCAGCAGATCAGGTATATATGGTTTGGCTGAACAATGAAGAAGAAGCCACACAAAGCGCATATCAGGCACTGATCGATGGGATCAGTTGGAATGCGGAACTTATCCAGCTCTTCCCGGCAGCTGATTATCCCACGCTGGTGATCAATCCTCCGGCTCATTTTATTACCCAAAATGGAATGCTGTATGAAAAAATCACCATCACTGCCCACCCCGATGCCTTCCCTGCCATGAAAATCAACACAGCCACCCCAGCCGGGACATGCACGCTTTCCATCGACCCTGCCTTCTCAGTTTATACAGCAAAAGAATCCGTACTGGAGTCTGAGGCAGAAATGATCCTGACGCTCTTCCCTGATCTTGATATATTTTCCTTATGGATATCAGCGCTTGACCATGCAGACGATTATTCCGGCAGCAGATTTTTACTGAACACCGGGCTCAGCTGCAGCAATGAAGAGAAAAACGTTAAAGCCATATCCACGAAGAATAACATGCCGGTTCTAAACGAAAACGGTATCTTCACGATCAACTTCGGGCAGTTTCTTCAGGAGGCCGATAATTTCTTCAGCGGTGATCTTGACGGAGATGACGATTATGAGACCATTTCCGGCGAAGAGTATTTTGAATTTCAATCATCAGAGAACCTGTAAAGAGAGCTGCTAATGGAGGTCAGCACCACACCGGAAGACATTTTACTGAAGCTCAGCGCGCCCTTGTCCGCTGCTCCGGATTTCAGCTCACAGCCTGACCGGCAAATGCCGGTGTTGACCTTTATCCGGGATATTCAAAGCGGCAGATATATGAGCTGCAGTCCTTCCTTTGCGGTTTTCGCACAAAGGTCCAAACCGGAAGAAATCACAGGTCTCACCGCGGAAGAGCTCTTTGGTTCAGACCTTACAGCACGTTTTCATGATACGGATGCAAAAGTGCTCCAGGCGATGGCTCCCCACACCTGTTATGAAGAAATATCCGACAGCACAGGGGTTATTCACTGCTTTCAATCCACCAGGATGAAGATCACAGACGATTCGGGAAGAGACTGTATTCTCGGCATCAGCGTTGATATCTCGAAACCTGTCAGGATCATGAAAAGATTGAAGCTCAGGGATGAATTGACCGGCGTAAAAAACAGACTGTCTTTCGAGCAATATACAGCCAATTTGAACCGCCATATCCAGAAAGGCGATCCTGTCGAGTTTGCGGTCAGTACTTTTGATGTCAATGACATGAAAGGAATCAATGCATCGGGCGGGATCCATGCAGGTGACGAAACGCTTCGCATGGTCTGCACTATGATCTGTGATATTTTTGTGCATAGTCCTGTATTCCGTATTGGCGGCGATGAATTTGCTGTTATTTCCCGCGGACAGGATTATGAACAAATCAGCGGTCTTCTGGCTGATCTGACGCTTTATTATCAGCAGAGCTGCAGAAGCGGCGGTCCTGTCGTCGCCTGCGGAATGGCACGTTATTCCGGCGAATCTTCCGCAGAAGAGGTTTTTGAAAAGGCTCTGCAGCGGATGTTTAAGAATAAAGCACAGCTGAAACAAAGGATAAAACAGCAAAAATGAGGTCCCGGTCTTTTTATTCCATAATTCTCGTTTTCATGGCTCTTTTTACCGCTTTTTCCGGTACCCTCGCTGCCGCAGCGCAGGAGAAAACGGCAGAGGCCGCAAAAAATCTGGCCGTTGGAGCACTGCTGGACCGCTTTGATGAAGGAAACGGCGTGGTGTATGTTTACCGCGACTTCTCAAATTCCCTGAACCATTTTAGAAAACTGGAAAAAGGACGTGCGCTCCGGCAGCACAGCGATCCGCTGCGAAATGGATGTGCATCCCTATGATTGGGGCGGATGGATGTTTCTCAACGGGTATCTGCCCGCCGGAGAAACCCAACCGCACCTGAGTGACGGTCTTCAACCCGGCCAGGGAATCGACCTCAGCGGAGCAGCTGAATTACGGTTCTTTGCAAAGGGAGAAAAAGGCGGCGAAAAAGTCGAGTTCTTTACCTGCGGATTTGGTTACGACGGGCAGTACGGTACCCAAATCGTGCCTTATCCGGACAGCGCAGGGAAACAAACGCTGAAAAATGTGACACTGACCGGGGATTGGCAGGAATATATCATCGACCTGCGGAAAGCCGATATGCGGTCTGTCTCCTGCGGTTTTGGCTTTGCACTGAGCGCCCGCTTGTCCGGAACAGGAAACAAAGTCTTCTATCTTGATGAGATCCGATTTGTGCCGGAAGGATATACCGGCTGGAATGACGGTCCTTCTCTGCTGCGCTCTTATGACACTGACAATATCTTTATTATGAACGCGGCTTATACCTATGACAATGCATTGGCGGCCATGGCGTTCCTCTCTGATAAAAAGCCGGAAGCAGCCGCACGCATCCTGGATGGATTTGTATATGCGGTAAATCATGACCGGTTCAAACCGGACCGCATTCGCAACGCTTATATGGCGGGACCGGTCGAACCGGCAAACGGCTGGGAGAACGGTGTCAATATTCCCGGCTGGTGGGATCAGGAGGCCGGCAGCTGGTATGAAGACCGCTATCAGACCGGGTCAAACACCGGCAATACCGCTTATGCTGCGCTTGCGCTGCTGCAATATGATGCATTATATGGGAATGAAGGATATCGCAAAACCGCACAGCTGCTGATGGACAGGATCCTTGAGAAAAATACGGACAGCCGGTACGGCTTCACGGCAGGTTATGACGGCTGGCCGGAGGCGGATGTGGTTTACCCCTTCACTTATAAATCCATTGAACACAATATTGATGCCTACGCGGCTTTCAAACGGCTGTACGAAATTACCGGCGAACAGAAATATAAAGATGCTGCTGATTCAGCTTTGTCTCTGATCGCTGCTCTGTATGATGAAGAGGATCATTATTTTTACACTGGAACAGGAGATGACGGTATCACGGCTAATAAAGGGATCATCGTACTGGACGCCCAGGTCTGGAACCGGATGGCACTCGGCGAAGAATTTGAGCCTTACAAGGCTGTTCTGGATACCGTCAGCTCTATGCGGACGCCGGAGGGAGGATTTCCGTTTTCAAAAGGAAATGAAAACGGCGGCTGGTGGCCGGAAGGCACTGCCTTTACCGCACTGATGTACAGGCTTCTTGGCGAGGATCAAACAGCGGATTCCATTCTCAAAACGCTTTGCAATATCCAGTTGGAACGGGGAATGTTCCCCGCCGCGACCGTTGATTCATTGCCAACCGGTTTTGAGCTGTTTGACGGCTCCTCCTGGAATTACAGCTCAGAAGCACACACCGCACCGACGGCGTGGTTCATCATGGCCGTCAACGGGTTTGACCCTTACAATTTCTGATAAGGCTTCAGCTGTTTTCCGGATCAGAGAATAAAGCGGCGATTGTGAGCCACAGCATCAGCCGCAGTGCCGTTACACCGCCCAGAACATGCCTCCAGATCGAACGGACCTCCCCAAGATAAGACAGCGACATCAGCAATCCGCCGCCCAGGAAAAGGATCAGCAGAACCCAGAAGGAACGGATATCAGCCGCCTCACCGGTTCGCACGGATTTGACCGCAAGCAGGATCAACAGCAGAAAATCGATCAGGATCACGCTTGAGGAAAGCGGCAGTACAAAATTTCCCGGTTTTTCAGCCCAATGCGGCCGCTGTTCTTTGGAACCGTAGAAGAATGGCTGACGGTTCTCCTCAAAAAAACTGTCCAGATTATTATACACCTCGCTGACACACCAGAGCGGTCTCGAGAGCAGGAATTTCTGATAGGATGCCAGGCCGAAACGGCGTGCCCAGTGGATGAACTTTTCGTTCTCATAGATGTTATTGTATTCCGCGGAGCCGGTCAGCTGAAGTATATTCCCCTCAGTCGGCATCTCCGTTTCCGTGAAAAATTCCACCCGGTCTTCATAGGGGAATACATTGGTGATCATATTATTCAGGAAGGGCAGCAGCCATCGTTCGGATTCCCGCATGGTACCCTGATGAAAGAAAAATATACCCAGCAGGAAAAAACCGCAGAGCAGTGCGGAGATCCGCTGACCTTTTCGTCTGATCCAGAAAATAATGCCGGTCAAGATCAGCAGCAGCGCTTCAACGATTATGAAGTAAGCATTGGTATCCCGGGTGAAGATCCAGAAAAAGTTTACAATGACGAGACCCGCAGCCGCAAGACACGATGATAACCGGTCTTTCCGCCCATCCGGAATGACCTTGAAAAGCAGGCCGACGGATAAAATAAACAGAGAAATACTCAGTGATTCACTGCTCAGAATACTGTCCCAGTCCGCGATTTGAGGGACAAAGCCGCATCCAAGGATCAGAAATACCGCGAGTGCTTTTGTGAACACGCCATTCAGCGAAGAAGCAACCAATATCGCACAAAGCACCCAGCAAACGATTGAGATCACGGTCTGGTTGCGGACAAGTGTTTCAGTCCCGGGCTGGACTGCCAATCTGGCTTCCGTGCCAAAATAAGGCTCGGACAGCTGCGTCAGCTCATATTCAAGAGTCGGATTACTGATTTTGATCAGAAGAGGATAGGATGGCGAACGCTGCTGTTCAAAGAAGTCCAGTGAAAAAGGTGACATCTCTGCCGCTCCGAAATAGGATTCCGTATCCTGCACAGCAACAGAATCATTCATCGGACCGTAGCATACGATCCGGTCATAGACAAATGCAACGATCAGCAGGAAAGGCAGTACCCAGGCAAGTATTTTTTTCATATTTCTCTCTCCTGACTATGATTGTAACATAATACGGGCAAAACCCCGCATCAATAAGTCAAACCGGCATAATTATCATTATATGCAGAAGGTATAATAGGAGTCAGCAGATGAATGTAAGAGTCTGATAAGGCGGAACTCTGAAATGGAAAAACACAAAAAACTGATCATATATTTCATCACGGCTTTACTGCTGATTGGTTTCGTTTTGCTTTTTTCCACGACTACGAGCCCCCTTTTTCCTAACTATTACGGCGTAGATTCCGCATTTAACCGCTTTATGGGGCTGATGGTCCTGAGGGGGAAAGTCCTATACTCGGAGATCTGGGATAACAAAGGCCCGGTGCTTTTTTTCCTGCAGGCTATCGGGACACTGAAGGGAACGCACAACGCCGATATTACACTGACCTTCCTGATGCAGATCGCGTCGATTTTTCTCACTTTTTTCCTGGTATACCGGGCAGCTGAGGAAGCGTCCCACGGCAAAATCAGCATTCCGTCAACAATTATTCTTGCTCTGTGTACACTGTCCGTATTCGCTGTCGTTATTGACAGCGGCAATCTCTCTGAGGAATGGTCCCTGCCCATGATTGCATGCAGTCTGTATCTGCTGATAAAATACGCTGCAAACGTAAAAGATCATCCGCTTCATCCGCGAAAGTATGCCTTTATACACGGGGTCTGTATCGGCCTGCTGGCTTTTATCCGCGTCAATAATGCCATATCCATCTGCTCAGGCTTACTGGCAGCTGCCATATACCTTGCCTTCCGGAGAAAATGGCGGAACCTCCTTGAGAACATTCTTTTCGGTCTGCTGGGGATCGCTCTGGTTGCGGTACCGGTCTGTTTGTATTTTCTCTCAAAACACGCTTTGGGCGAAATGCTTTACGGGGTATTTATCTATAATGTTAAATACGCTTCCCAGCGGACTCACAAAACCTTCACAGGCACGGATTTTTTAGATCGTTTTCTGCCAATTATTGCATCCCTGCTGATTATTTTCATTAACCAGATCCGTACCCGAGATTTCCGTCTGCTGGACGGGATGATGCTTTTGATCGTAGCCATAAATGCGGTGATGCTCTGGAATTCGAACATCTTTTTGCATTATTACATCATCTTCGTTCCGGTTTTTCTCCTGGTGTTGCTGCTGTATGCCGATTTTCGGAAAATACCTGAAATGGCCGCCGCATTGATCGTCCTTGCCTTTTTTACCTTTGAAAGTGCCAATCTGCTCTCCACTGTGCCGGCTTTACGGGAGTTACCGGATCGTTTTGCTTTTGCCGCATCCATTCCTGAGGAGGAGAAACGCTCCTCTATGGGGCTGTATGTCTCTCCGGAAGTTTACCTGAACAGCGGTCTGATCCCCTGTTCACGTTTTGCCGCATATCATTTTGCCCATTTCCCCGTTGATC
>CACYHU010000187.1 GCA_902774215.1 uncultured Chloroflexota bacterium | reverse complement strand
GCACAAAGAGGCAACAGACGGAAAAGCATTGATTCGGTATCCGATGATCAAAGAACAGCAGATACGATATCAAAACTAAAATCAAGATATATTCCAGCTTGTCGACATGTTCCCGATAACGGGTAGGTGTCCAAAATCGGTTGATATGTTCCTGACGAACAGGTAAAACGTTGATATGTTCCTGGACACGATTTTGCGAACAGGCAGCAGTCAGTGGACAAGTTCCCGCTTACCGGCGCAGGTATGAATTAGTAGTTTCATTTCCTCGTGCTATGTTGAGACGTGCATACTTTTGTCCAAACGCAGGCCGGCTTCTTTATGAGTACCACCTTTATGCCTTATGGAGATAAGACCGTTATATTTTGCAGATGAGATATTTTACTGGGCGCGCATCGGGAGACAGGCGACTGTGCTGGAACTCCAGTGCACCCTTACGCAGAAGATAGATCCTGAAGTTTTGGAAGCTGCATTATTACATGCCCTTCAGGTTCATACGAATTTCAGGATCCGTCCGGTCATTGTAAACGGCAGATTTCAGGCGATGCTTGATGATTTGAGGAAAGCTCCGCTGTATGCAAAAGATGGCCGCACCAGACAACCGGGAACAGCTGATACAGAAGGACTGATGCTCTATGCTGAATATGAGGAAAAGGATATTACGCTTCATGTGTTTCATGGACTTTCAGATCTTCGGGGAATGTTTGCATTTCTCAATACAATGCTGAAGTTCTATTATCATGAATCAGGACAGGCTGCCGCAGGGCTTCCTGAGCCGGACAGCACAGATACGATTCCATGTTACGAAAAAATCATGGAGCGTGCACCCGGAGGTCCTGCCGGATCCTTTTTACCGGATGAAGTCAGTGTTTTCCATCTGCCTGAAAAGTCCTTTGGAAAAAGAACAACGGTGCAGCGGGTCTGTGAGATCGATCTTCCTCTGGAGCCATTGCTCGCTGTTTCAAAAAGGAGCGGGAGTTCTGTTGTACCGACACTTCAAGCTTTCATAGGACGTGCCATACGGAAAACCTATGATGTCGGAGAGAAAATCATCATAGCTTATACGCCGGTTGATCTTCGACCGGTTTTTCATTTTGAGACAAGCGGAAACGCATCATCCAGCTTTCCCCTTCCCTATTCAGAATCTTTAGACCGTCAAAGTATTGAGGAAAGAGCGCTGTTCCTGCGCAATTATCTGAATTTTCAGAAGCAGCCGGAGAATCTTTATGCGGGTGTAAAAAGGATCGTGGACAAAGCGGCACCGGTTATTAAAGCTCCTTTGCCGCCCGGACTTAAAACCCACCTTATTGTCAATGTCGGCAGAATGATGGACCGCGCCAGTTATACATACGGTCTTTCCTATGCAGGGAAGGTGCGCTTTGATGAAGCGGTCGATCCATATGTGGCCTCTGTAACTGCCTGTGCCGGAAGTTATTCCTACCCTTTATGGATAATGGCTTGTGAGTTTCACGGGACATTGCGGATGATATTAACACAGTCCTATGAAAGCATCAGACTGGCAAAAAACATCTGTAAAGAACTGTCACTTGAGATTCCCGGAATGAATTTCACAGACCGGGGTTATCATGCGTTTGATGAGTTTCATTGGACAAAACTCCGGCAGATCGGCAAAAACCTGCAGCTGCGGATATAAACTGCATTGATGACTCTGTCCCGAATTTCTGAATATCAGGTACAATAGTAATAGGGTATAGGGGACTAATAGTGAATATCGTTTCATTGCTGTTGAGTGACTATATCATGATAGCGGAGCTTCTGGGGCTGTGGATAATGCTGGGCTCCAACGTCCATCTGAAAAGACGGACGATCAAAACTACACGCGTCGTGATCATCCTTATATTTACAGAAGCGCTGTTCAGTACCATTGAGCGGTGGACCAGAGGGCTGGATCATCTGACGTATGCCAGGATCATCCTTACGCCGACGGTCTATCTGCTTCATCCCATTATTATGCTGGGAATCATGGATATGGCGGAATACGTGAAAAAACACAGGGCTTTGCTCTATCTGCCGGTCCTTATCAGCGCGCCGCTTTTGTATTCTTCTCAGTGGACACACCTGGTCTACTGGTTTTCCCCTGACAATGTGTATCATGCGGCGGACAGTGTCCTGCGTTATTATCCCTATTTTCTCTTTTTGCTGTATATTATCTTATTTGTAGGCGCGTTTACGGTGCAGTATATCCGCCATGGTACAGACGAAAGAAAAGGCATTCTGGTCAGTATTATCGCGGCAGCGGTCGGACTCATCCTTCATTTCATTCTGAAGGTAGAAGTGGACTACAGCACATTGTTTGCCTCGCTGCTGCTGATTTATTATTTATCCCTGTATGTACTGACAGCCAAAGAGGATACACTTACCCGGCTGCTGAACCGTCAGTGCTATTATGCGGATTCGGAAAAACTGAAAGATCAGATCACCGCGGTGGTCACCGTGGACATGAATGACCTGAAAAAGTTCAATGATGTTCAGGGTCATGATGCAGGGGATAAGGCTCTTATAACCGTAGCTGAGTGTCTGACAAAAACCGGGATGCAGAATAAAAGGGTATACCGCATCGGCGGCGATGAGTTCGCGATTTTTTACCTGGGAAAAACCGAAGATGAGGTTAAAGCTGATATTGAGCATATGCAGTCAGAATTATCCAAAACAAAGTATGAGTGCGCCTTCGGCTATGAAATGGTAAAGGATAAGGATATCGAAAGAGCCATACTCGCAGCTGACCGGGAAATGTATTCGAACAAGGCTGTTCTGAAGGATTCAAACGCGCGGAGAATCGCGGCTCACAGGGCTGCCACGATCCGTGTCATGCATGAAGCGCTCGGCTCCGGGATGTGGAGTATGGAGTTTGACGAGAACGGCAGGATGACTTCTGTTGAATGGAGCCCTGAATTCCGCAGGATGATCGGATACACGGATGAGAATGATTTTCCGAACAAACTGGAGTCCTGGTCGGACCTTCTGCATCCGGATGATAAAGACAGGGTCCTGAAAGAGTACAATGACACGATCATGGATTACTCCGGACAGAAAAATTATGACGTAGAATACCGGATGAGAATTAAAAACGGTGAATGGCGGCGGTTCCATGCCATCGGAAGACTTTTGCGCCGTGATAACGGGATGCCGCTTTCTTATGTCGGGATGTTCGTCGATATTACTGATAAGAAGAATGGTGAAGCTTAGCATTTCTCCCTGCTTGAAATAACAGAACACCTGTGATGCATTTATAAGGCGGCCGGATCACCGGGACACAAGGTTTAATCCAAAGACAGCCGAAATCGTCTGATTCCGGCTTGAAATCGGTTTTTATGAGGTTTTATGTTTCTTCGTCCAGTGAATCGAGGATCTTTCTGAATTCAGCTGCTTTTTTCGGTTCAAAGTAACAGAATCCCGGGTTGGTGAGGAATTTTCTCATCTGCTCGAAGGTGTATCCGCCTTCTTCGCCTTGTAAGGGGCTGCTGCGGCAGGATGTCCCGTCAGGCGGCCCGGCAGATCCCGGCGGATGATCGGGCCGGGGCTGCTGCCCGGAATTTGTATCCGGACGCAGCGGTTCAGCGCACTGAGGTTTGATGTCTGAAGAGACTGAGGGATCCTGTGTTTCGTCTGTTTCCGTGCTGTCTTCTTCACGGGACGGTTCGGCTTGAGCTTCAGCGGTAATTTGCGGATCTTCGGTCCCGGTCTGTTCATCCGCTGCATCGAGAGCCGGCTGTTCGGGCTCCGGTTCTGCCGGAAGGGTAACGGTCGGGCATGGGCGGGGTAATTTTTTCCGCTTTCCGCCCGGTTCTTTTTCGTCTGACAGCGGACCGTAGGCATGTACCGCGCCGTAGGCAGCCGGTTCTGACAGGGCGGAAAACCCGGATAAGCCTTCTTCCTGAATTTCGAGGCCTGAAGCCTGAGGCAGTTCAGCGGGCTGAGCTGTGAGCGCAGAGGCCTGAGGCAACTCGGGGATATTTTGATCCCCGCTGCCGGAAATCTGATCATTGGTTTTCGCTTCCATGATCTCGGCCGGAGAAAGGGGTTTCGCCAGCTTCTCTTTCGTCTTGAAGAGCTTCAGCAGGGTATTGTTCCAGCTCAGCTGATTCTCCAGCAGACGTGCGCTGATCTCAGGATGGGACTTCACCGTCTGCAAAACGCCGAGATAGCTCTTGCGGAACTGATAGGAAGAAATGCTGATCAGTTCCTGTATGGAGAGCGGTGCCTGATCCAGGTCTTCACCCCGCATATGCAGCGTGACCAGACCACGGGCCATGGTGGCGACGCCGTTCATGATCATGCGGCTGAGGGTGACAAAGTGTTTTGTAAAGTAGCTGGCCTTTTTTGACTCTTCGACCCAGAGCTTCAGAGCGTTATTGGTCAGGTTCATCATCTGCAGCGGATCGGTCTCCCGTTTGATATAAGGA
>CACYHU010000186.1 GCA_902774215.1 uncultured Chloroflexota bacterium | reverse complement strand
TCGTTATAAAACAATCTGCCGAGCAGCCATACAGCAGGGATCAGCAGACAGCCGCTTATAAAAACAGGCAGCCGCAGCAAGGGTACCGTTTTACCAATATGGTGATAAACCAGGTTGACCAGGACGGAATGAAACACATGATTATTCGGCAAATGATAATCGCTGATGGCAAACAACAAGTCGCTTCGGCCCCACATCGCCATTGAGTATGCCTCATCGTGCATCAGCGGGGAGTTGATCCTCAGCCAGCGTATGATACAGCCTGAAATAAAAATTACCGCAAATAACAAAAATCCAGAATTATCCGGCCTTAATGCACGTCCAAGATCATGAAAAAACGGACGAATATCGTGAAGACATCTACCGGGAAGAGCTGCCGCTGACAGGAAGAATCTTTTTCTTCCATCAGCTGAATACATATGCCAAACTGTCAAACCGGTAAAAAGTACAGCGGAAAGTCCGAAGATGATGCGCAATATGGAAACAAGCTCCGGAGTCATCCGCTCCATATTTCCATCCGATGCGAGTTTATCACCAAGCGATTTATATTGCGAATCAGGAAGCAGCAGGAAGCACAGGCATAATATTGCTATAAAAATGAAGATTCTGTCAACTGTATTCAGTTTATTTCCAAATATTTTTTTCACTCGCGATATAAACCTTTCCTCATTAATTATAACCATGGAGAGGTCCAATAGCGAAGTTTATCATAATAAAGCGGATTGATTCGCTGGAACCAGTTTTCTTCTCCTGTAAGGGACAGTACAATAAACAAAGAAATACCGATAACCGCACAAATGACAACACCAAGCTGCGCTGCTCTTTCAAGATGTCCTGATTCAAATCGTTCATATATACAGAATAAGCAGAATACCGAGGGAAGAGATGCAAGATAAAGATAATCTGTCAAATATCTGTTGGTAATCGCGAAATCTGCAGAAACAATACTGATTGCAAAGCCGGAAACCAGACACGATATGCAAAACCGGAATAAAATGCTGCTGTGATTTTCCATTTGTTTCCGCATAACCGGCAGGAAAACAAGAAATGCCATGACAGGATAGGCAAACACACCCAATATTCTGTCAGAATTTATAATAATTCCGTTATAAGACAAAACCGGATTCTGTAAATGAATAAACGGGAACTCCATACTCAATACAGGCAATGTGAAAAAGCTGCTCAACATACTCAGCAGCCTGCCATAGAAACCAAGCAAAGGTAATCCCGCCGCGCGGTTTTCAGTAGTCAGCTGATAGGTTATTCCAAACTCAAAAGGATCATCAAATCTTTCATAATTATATTTCATCAAAGCCAGTGCAGCTGCGGCATATGGAATTATGAACAAAATAATACTGATTATGTTTCGCTTTGTAAGTATTCTCCCGGTTGCCCGGAATTGCAGGAATGCCAGTGTGAATACGATAAGAGAAATAAACACCTGTGTCGGACGGCATCCAACCGCCAGTGCGGTACAAGCACCGGAAAGGAAGAAATAAACAAATCTCAGAGGACTCTCCTTCCCGGTAAGCAGCATAAAAAAAATACCCCAGACAGCAAAACATATTCCGGATGTTATTGCCAGTTCATAAACCAACGTCCGCCGCAGACACCAGGTAAGGTTCAGTGAAGTCAAGATCAACAGCAGCCCGTTCCAGTATAAGGCAAAAGAAATATTTTTGAACCAGCGTTTAATAATCTGACTGTATACACCGTAAATCCCTATAACAAAAATTATTGAAAAGCCAAGAATCGGATAATCGAGATCCAGGTCCATACCGGTAATCATTTTATAAGGAAGTAAAACAGCAACAGCAGGCACCACGCCAAAATAAACAAAATACTGTTTATTATAATAAGCTGTATCCCAAAGGTAATCATACTGCCTGCGTTCCCTCATCTGCATATCATAAGGATCGCCATCCTTTTCAAGGTAGTGATGAGGATTGTCAAGAAGCGCATAACGGGGTACCATCAGCGCATCAACAAGCTTGTTATATTGCTGATAATTTTCATTCAGAGCAGCCTTTTGCTCAGTAATAGATTGTTCCGAACCGGTATATGACGAAATCACAGTCCAGTAACAAAAACCAGAAATCAGAATAATCAATACAGCAACCGAACCCATCTGAAAAATATTTCTGAAATTCAGCGGAATATACCACAATGGAGAGCCCGGGAAAAAGGCTGAAAATAAAAACACAGCGAGAAAACACAGGGCAAACCGAACTGGAACTATTTCCAACGGAACGACTGTATTCACATCAACAGCATCCAGGGATATCCCGTATGAGTCACCGGGAGCTATGATTTCCGGAAGAGACATTAATATCGAATATGTAACGCCGACAGTATGCATGGGTATGTTATAAGACCTCGGGATCCCTTTGATCAAAACCCTGTCCGGTATTCTCACGTAGTTCCTGTGCGTCTGGTCATTATAGTTCAGACGCAGGACCGAGCGCTCACTGCCGTCATCAAAATGATAGGTAATGTTCCGAACCTTTTTATAACCGATAAAAGTCTCTATTCCGGGTTCAAGCGGCTGGTTATAGGGATGAAATTTCCAGCTTGCCCGGTTAAAATACATTCCATGCGGCAGGACCATTGCATGGTCATAATGAAGTTCCGGAGCTCCGGATCCTATCAGTTCAAAATGACGGAAATTGAAATAACCAATCTCCAGGATCACAGCAGAGCACAGAGCAATCAGTGAAGAGCGTACCAGCCACCGAAGCACCGTATTCTTCTCTTTTTTTCTTTCAAAGATCATCAGTATCAGGCCATAAAATGCTGAACCACAGATAACAGAGGATCCAAAAATCCTGAGCGTCGCTGTTCCGGGCCGATGTGTATGAAAATAAAAGTCCGGTCGTCCTCCCTTGATAATAAAATCTGCTATTACTGAAAAAATACAGCCATTCATAATACCTGCAAGAAGTAATATAAAATTCTGCTTTTTTGAACGCGGAGAAACCAAAAACAGCTGTGTTCCATACACAGTTATAACTGAAGCTACCGCAGAAATAATAAATAACAGAATCAGCTGCATAATTTTTTCATCAAAGGATACGGTTCAATATCGGAATTCTCTCAAGGATCAACCCTGCAGCCGCTGAGATACAAAAAACAAGAAGCGCCATCAGCGGAACTGAAAACAAAACATTATAATTCATGGTATACAGGTGAAAATACATCTGCAGGCGCTGTATCACAAACATATGGATCAGATAAATAAACAACGTACATTCCGACAGTCTTACCACCCATTTCAATTTTTCCGCCGGCAGTGAAAAATTGTATAAACGTTTCCTGAATAACAAAAACAGGCATATAGCTTCAATTGCTACCGGAAGTGCGAAATTGTTATACAGAGCCTGCGTCGGCCAATTATCGATCCACGCGATCAATTGATTCAAAAACGCGGCAGCGAAAAGAGTCACGACATAAATTACACGAAGTTTTGCCGCGTTAAATTTTTGCTCATATTCAGGCAAAGACAAAAAATAGCCCAGCATAAAATATGCTGAATATCCCACCAGATCCATCTCAACAAATAAATTGATTTGTTCATGCAGCCAGGCCGGAATAAATGGAAGTTCATAAACTGTATTGCGAAGTGAACCAAATATGAAAAAGAGGATAAGAAAATAGCGCACATTTTTTCCGTTCATAGCCCGCACCAGAAGCCATAAAAGCGGAGAAATCGCGTATATATTCATCAATGTCCTCAAGTACCAGAGATGATACTGAGGATTCGGACCAAATACGATATCCAGAACCAATTTCGGATCCGCGATCGATTTTTTTATCCCGGTATTCATAACTGCATAAAAAAAGGCCCAAACCAGATAGATGACCGCCAAACGCAATATGTTTTTAAGCCATAGCTTTTTAATATCGATCCTGTTTTTTCTCAGAAACAAACTGCCGCTGATCATAATAAAAATCGGCAGTGACGGACGTCCGAGCGTATCGTAAAAATTCAGGACTGTCCATGTATAAGTACGGGGCGATGTACTGTACCATCCTTCCATAGCCGTATGTACAAAAACAACGAAAAAACATGAAATTATCCGCAAAATATCCAATGACAAATCTCTTTGTTTACTTTCCATGAATTTCCATCCTTAGTGACAAACATTTTCGATATAATATTTGAGAACTGGTCTGATCGGAGGTGATATCATCTCCGGATCAATTTCAGCAGCACAAAAAAACCGAAGCTCCGCTATTTCGGATTTCTGCCTTTTCAAAGCGCCATGATATTTTCGGCAAAGGTAAACGATCTCGATATTTGAGACTTCATCTCCGTTTGGATAAACATAATGGACTTCCGGACCGGAATTTATGTAAAAAAATTCGATTTCATCCGCGATCAGGCCGGTTTCTTCAAACAGCTCCCTTTTTGCGGCATCTTCCACCTTTTCGTCAATTTCAACAGATCCGCCGGCATATCCCCATTTGTGATTATCCGTTTAATACAGATTATACTTGCAGCACACTGTATCAGCGTACGATGACCGACAATTTTTCTCAGATCCATTATGTAATTGCTCATAAACCAAACCGTTTTTATTGTTTTTACAGGGATAAAAACATCTCTTCAACAGCTTTAATAGATTTTTTCCTGTCAAATAATTCAGCCCGTTCAGCAGCTTTCATCTTATAAAAAGCACAATGTTCGGGATCTGAGAAAAAGGAAAGCACAGCATCATAAAGTGCTGTATCGTTATTTTCAGTGACTACGCCATAATCATTCTTTCTGCCAAGGATCTCCGTCATTCCGCCGACATTAACAGTACACACAGGTGTTCCGCACAAAAGAGCTTCTGCAGCAGCTGTTGAAAAACCTTCGCGTTCACTGGCGCAAACGTAGAGCATA
>CACYHU010000185.1 GCA_902774215.1 uncultured Chloroflexota bacterium | reverse complement strand
CAAATGTTCGATTTTGTGGTAAGGCTGAAACCCGGGGACGGTTTCGCGCAGCGGAACTGTCCCCTTCATTACATTTAATCAGGTTGAAGCGATTATCCCCTGATTCGGTGGTACTTAGTGGGGACGGGACTCTGCGGCTGACGCCTCCGGGTACCGTCCCCGTGCCGCGGGGTCCAAGCCCCGGATCCGTCTTTAGCCCTTTTTTTCGACAAAAGAATGAAAAATGTGCGTAAATTTATTTTGAATTTATGTACCTACATTTATAGCCCTACATGAAAATCTTTGTTCCCGTTTTTATGGATTTTAACTCCGCATGTCGATAAAGCTTCGGAGGAATATCAATTCCAAAAGCTTTCAATATCAAACAGCTCACCGAAGAATTCGGAATTTAATAGATGTTGGAAAAGGGATTGACAAAATAGGATAAATCCTATATTATTATTTATGAGGCAGTCTAATGTCAAGATTTGAAGTTGAGTTTTATGAAACAGCAAGAGGTGAGCAGCCTGCGAAGGACTTTCTTCTTACGCTTGACAAGAAGATGCGTGCCAAGATGGCAAATATGATCAGTCTGCTGCAGGATAATGGATATGAACTCAGAGAACCATACAGCAAACATTTGTCTGAGGGAATATTCGAACTAAGGGCGAAAGTCGGCTCAGATAATACGCGGGTATTGTATTTCTTTTATGCAGACAGACATATTATATTAACAAACGGATTTATCAAGAAAACCCAGAAAACACCATCGAAGGAAATTGACCGGGCAAAAAAATACCGTGCTGATTATCTGCGAAGAAGGAGAACCGGAAATGAGTGTTAAATTTGATGATTTTCTTCAGGAACAGCTTCAGGATCCTGAATTCAGAAAAGAGTATGAAGTTTTGCAACCGGAGCGTGCAATCATTCAGACAATTATTGATGCCAGAAAACAATCAGGATTGACCCAAAAAGAATTATCCGAACGGACGGGTATTGCGCAAGGTGATATCAGCAAGCTTGAAAGAGGAAATGCCAACCCTGAGGAAATGCCAACCCTTCTATCCGCACCCTGCAGAAACTTGCTGCCGGGATGGGGATGAAACTGAGATTGGAATTTCTTCCGGATGCCGGAGGAGCGATTTCAAAAAGCTAATCTCCGCAGATTGATAACAATCTGAATAATTGTAATTATTCAGGATAATTATGCCCGGGAAAAATCTCTCTTATTTTAATTGGTGTAAAATAACCAATAAAAAAGCGAGGAGAGCCGGGTATTGTTCTCTTCTTTCGGAAACTTGTGAGGAATTTTGGACCAGACCAGTTACTATCTGATTTGTTTTCTTGCATCTATGATCCTGACCGGGGTCTATCTGTGTGTGGAAAAAGAACTTTGATCCCCACATCACCCTGGTCTTTGTGCTGATCCCGCTGATCACCTTCAGCCATCTGCAGCTCGCACAGGCAACCACGCTTGAATCAGCGCTGAATGCTTATAAATATACTGTTATCGGCGGATGTTTTCTGCAGATGATTTTTATGTTTACAACTTTCAGCCTGTGCCGGATCCATCTGAACCGCTGGCTCAAACTGCTTTTTATGCTGGTCAGCACGCTTGTGTTCCTTTCCGCATTAACGATCGGTAAAAAGGACTGGTATTATAAGAATGCTTACCTGGAACAGAACGGCTCTTCCTATGTCCTCGTGAAAGAATACGGCGTGATGCACAGCGTCTTCTACATCCTGGTGTGTGTGTATTTCATCATGAGCCTGGGTGCTATCATTTATGCCTTTCTTCGAAAAAATCAGATCAGCCGCAAGATCCTGGTGCTGCTATTCCTTCCGGAATTAGTCTGTATGCTGAGCTTTTTTGGCGGGCGAAGGGCTTTCTCCCAAATCGAACTGCTCCCGGCCGCGTATATATTTGTCCAGATGATGTACCTCGCTATTGTTTACCGCATAAGCCTTTACGATGTAACCGAAACAGCGGTCGAAACCATGGCGGAATCCGGCAGCGCGGGGTTTGTGACCTTTGACCTGGACCGCTGTTACCTTGGCAGCAATGAAACAGCGAAGGAAATTTTTCCGGAACTGAATGATCTGACCGTTGATCTCAGCCTCCGCAATAATCAGAAATTGTGGGAACTGTTTTCCCCCCGGTTGGACGCTTTTGAATCCCATCCGGAAAATTCAGCAGAAAATCAGTTTCACTATGAAAAGGATGACAAAATCTATTCGTGCAGCATCGAGTGGCTTTCCGGCGGAAAGCATAAGCGGGGTTATCAGATATTCATCGAAGATGACACCACGGATCAGGCTTATATAAAATTACTGGACGGATATAACTCTGATCTGAAAACCGAAGTGGAAGCCAAAACAGCCAATCTTGTGGAAATGCATAATAATCTGGTCCTGAGCATGGCGACCATGATCGAAAGCCGGGACAATTCAACCGGCGGGCATATCCGCAGAACCAGTGAAGGCGTCCGTCTGCTGATCAATGCCATGAAAAGCCTGCCGGAGCCGCCGGAAGGATACCCGATGAATGAGGAATTCTGCCGCAACCTGATCAAGGCAGCCCCGATGCATGATCTCGGGAAAATCGCCGTAGATGATGACATCCTGCGCAAGCCGGGACGCTTTACTCCGGAAGAATTTGAAATCATGAAAACCCATGCCGCGGAAGGCGCCCGCATCGTGCACGAGATCCTGAAAGCAACTGATGACCGTTCATTTCACGTCATAGCCGAAAATGTGGCACATTACCATCATGAGCGCTGGGACGGCTCCGGCTATCCGGATAAACTCAAGGGGGAAAAGATCCCGCCGGAAGCCCGCATCATGGCTATAGCTGACGTTTATGACGCCCTGGTCAGCAAACGGGTCTACAAAGACAGCATGTCCTTCGAGAAAGCAAATAATATCATCATGGAGGGCATGGGCAGCCAGTTTGACCCGGCTCTGGAACCGGTCTATCTGGCAGCAAAGCCGGAACTTGAAGCCTATTACGAAGAATCAGAATCATCAGGATAATTCCGGGCACAGGGTGGGATAAATCGAATTTCTCTCTGCGGAACATACCATGAGAGCAATTATCCCCGCACACAATTCGTAAGTCATTCAGCGTCTGTTATATTTTTATTGACCGGCTGTGCCGCGACGACGCGGCGGCTGATATACCCCCCTTCGGGGCTTTCGTCCTCACAGGTCAACAGGGTCAGCGATCCTTCCCGGCTTTGCGCAATGCGGGCAAGTGCTGCGCTGTCAGCAGCGCCGATCTTTTCGCTGGCATAAACTTTGAAAATCTCCAATCCGCCATCATCATCCGATACGAAGATCCTGTCCCCCTCTTCCAGGGAGGAGAGCAGGGCAAAGGGACCGGCTTCCGTGGTGTTCAGGTGGTTATGCCCGGTGATCAGGGAATAACCTTCTCCCGGCATGGCGAAGCCTTCCAGCAAACCGGCCGCGCTGCCGAGCCATTCCACAGGATAATCTCCATCTGCTTCCGGAACGATCAGAATTTCGGATTCCACAGAAAGTGTAGGGAGCTGGAGCGTCAGGCTTGTCGGTTTATACGCTATGTTCAGCGGTTTTTCCCGCAGCCGGGAAGGCTGCTGTGAGGAGAAACCGGTTCGGGGAAGTTCTTTATTGTCCGGCATTGGAAAATCATTGATCCGGAAAAAATCGATCCGGTTCGTTATTTCTTCGGGAACCGTATAAGCTTCTTTGATCAGGCGGCTCAGATTTTCGATATCATAGAAGGCGCTGTAATCAGGCATTTGGATATCGAATGGTCGATCCTCATACCCGGGAATTACGATCTCAAGGTCAAGGATCTTCTGACGGTTTACCAGATCCACATCAACAGGGATGCCGCTGTCAATGTTCTCTCCGGCATCATTAATGAGCCGGACACGGAACGAGGAGATGATGTAATCAAACCCGTCTGCCGTATTCATAACAGTGATCGCACAGGCGCCGCCTCCGGACCTTTCACCCAGCAGCAGATAACCCATGTCATGCATGATGGATGGGAACAAATTGCCGCCGGAGAATGCATAAGGACTGGTCAGGACCGCGAAATTCAGGTCAAAATGAACATTATCGTCCTTTTCATCAAACACACGATCGAAATTGCGGTCTACCGCGTATGTGACGGTGCTCCGCTGCCCTGTCAGGACATTTTCATAAGAAAACTCATTCCTGCCCGTGATCAGTGAAACGATCGCCATCACTATATCCGAGGATCCGCCATTGTTGACAGAAGCATCGATCACCAGATTGCGGACTTCCGGATCGGCCTCTGCCCGGTACAGGGCATCAAGAAATTCTGACATATTACCCCCCGGTGTTTTTTCGATCCACGGTTCCGGACCCTCTCCGGCATAATAATCCCTCCAGAGGTCAATGTCTTCGAACCAAAAACCGTTGAGAATACAAACGGCGGTGTCGCCCTGTTTTAAATAAGTCTCACTGGAGTATAAATAATAATCCGTTTCGATCCCGTAGATTTTATCTCGCTGCTGTGCCAGGCCACGATTCTGCAGAGTATCATTAACATAACTTTCTTCCGTTTCCGCAAGCGGATCAAATAATGATGTACTGTCAATAAGCTCAAAATATTTATCTGCCAGTTCCCCGGCTTCTTCAAGATCGATCACACCGTTCATCTCAAGTTGATTGAAGGTTGTATGTCCGCCGTCATAGAAAAGGAAGAAAAGACCATCCATGCCGACATAATATTCCGCAGTGTTTTCAGATTTCAGATATGTTTTGATCAGCTTACCTGTGTCACCGTACTCATCCAGCGCTTTATCGAGGCCCTTTTCCGCAAAAGCAGCATGGAAATCTTCACGTCCGTACAGTTTTTCATGACCGGGACGTCCATAGAAATGGTCCATCACAAAGCACAATTCGTTATACGTGAAGTCGGCCAGATCCGGCTGACGTTCCAGCGGATGTTCCGGGGAAACAAGTCCCTGGGGATAGTCGGGATCAACAACACTCAGCAGCATATCATTGATATCATTGTTGATGAAGATCATCACCACCTTTTCGCCATTAAAACCCGAATGATGAATAAACAAATCGGAATATAGATCAGAGATCAGCGCGAACGGAAAATATACCGCATCTTCCTCACCGAATAAATCGATATTATATTTGCTGAAATCAAAAGACGTCGGCGCCGATGCCGGTTCGGTCTCGAGTTTGATAAATTTCAGATAAGGCATTCCGTCATAAAGTGTATTGTCCATACCTTCCTGGACCAGCCCCATAAGGTTGGTAAAAGCAGCAAAGTCTTCCGAGAAGAAGGTGTCTTTACCGGTATCAACAAGGGCTGTCCCGGTCGGGCTTGTCAGTTTATAAACACCGGGAGCGGTCTGTTCGACCCGCATCTCAGCTTCGGGGATCCACAGTTTCAGGTAATCCGCAGCGGAGATATAGGCCACATGGGGCATACTATTATAAAAACGCAGTATCACGGTACCTTCAGGAATACCACCGCCGCGGATCACCGGAAATGATTGCTCTCTGAAGGCTTCAGGGATTTTGGCTTCTGTGACGACAGAGTCAGTTGTAAGCGTCTGCCCGCCGGCATATCCGCAGACCGCTGCCGCGGCAATGATGACAAGGATAAAAGTAAGCAGTTTTTTCTTCATGTGATGCCTCCGGATGATGATAATGATCAATAATTACGAAAATTCCCATACGAACGAATCGGGTAATATTATTTTAGCTTCTTTTTTCCGATAATACAATGATATTGCATTACCGGATGGAGATCCTGCTTCAGGACTGCGTATTATAACCACAGCTTTTCCGTTATTTTATGAAACGCAGAAGAAAATCAGTCAGGCCGATTAAGGACTCATCTCTGGTCTCGGAGATGGGTTTGTTGATTACGATTATTTTCTGGATCTGATCATTTAATGACAGATACGGCTTCTGTTCCCGCTGCTTTGTTTCCGGATCGGATATGTCGGAAGCGACCTGAATATAATACATTCTTTGATTTTTAACGGCCAAAAAATCAATTTCACAGGTTTTTTTTATGCTTTTTCCGTCCCTGTTCTTTTCAACTTTTTCATATGTTCCGATGTTTACGTTGTAGCCGTTATAAACCAATTCGTTGTAAACTATATTTTCAATGATCTGTCCCTCATCCGGAAAAGCAAAATTCAATCTTGCGTTTCTCAATCCCGGGTCTGTGAAGTAATATTTCTTTAACGCTCCGATCTCCTGTTTTCCTTTGACATCATATCGCTTTGCATCCCGGATGATAAACGCTTCCATGAAGAAATTGATATACCTTTCAACCGTTGCTTTGTCGATTTTTTCATGTCTCCGGCTTTGATAGGTGTTCGCGATCTTTTCCGTATTGATCAGTTCTCCGGTGCAGGTACTAAGGATATTGCACAATTCATCCAATGCCTCACTTTTCCCGATCCGATTGTGATCAATGATATCCCGAAAATAGGTCGTTTGAAAGAGATTTTTCAGGTAAGTTTGCTTTTCTTCAGGATCTTTCAGAACAGCAAGAGGCATTCCGCCGAATTGCATATATTCATAAATGGCTTCTGTTTTAGATCCGCCGATATATTGGTAAAATTCATCGAAAGAAAGCGGCCCTATGTGGATATTCGCTGCTTTGTCACGAAACTCAGTGATAATATCGGAGGACAGCATTTTTGAGTTGCTGCCGGTTACATACAGGTCGATGTTTTTTTCTCTTGACAACCCGAGGATCACATCAACAAAAGTGACAACATTTTCATCTGTTTTTCTGGCGATAATATATTTTCCATCAGTATAGATTGGGTTCAAAATGGTATCGACCAGCTGTATTTCATCCAGAAAGATATAACAATCCTCTTTTCCCACGCAAAATTCACGAACGTATTTCCCCAGTTCGATCGGATTTCTGTATTTCAGGTTTCTGTCATCGTCAAGTTCCAGAATGAGGATACGGTCTTCCGAAATACCGTTTTCAAGCAGATAACCGCCATAAATTTCCTTCAAAAGATATGATTTCCCGCAGCGCCTGATGCCGGTGATAACCTTCGGAAACCCGTTATTCTTATTCCTGATGAGCATGTCCAAATAGTGATTTCTGCGGATCATTTAAATCTCCTTTTTGGTAGAATTCTACCTTTTTGTCGATTTTATTTTAGCTCTGCCGAAAATTATAATCCCGAAAAAGGTAGAATTCTACCTTTTTCGGGATTTTATGAGGTAAATCGACCCGGTCTCCTGACTCAAATCTGCGTCAGCGAAAACCGGTCTATTCCGCCGGAAGTCTATGACGCGCCGATCAGCAAACGGGTCTATAAGGAAAGCATGTCCCTCGAGAAAGCAAACGCCATTATCATGGAAGGCATGGGCAGCCAAACCGGAACCGGAAGCTCATTATATATGAAAAGGAACAGAACTTGCAATTCAATAAAACAGGAGTCAGATTCCTGAGATAATAAAAAAATCAATATCGAAAGCTGACAGGCGCAGTCTTTTATTTTCAACCATAACACGGGAAACTCAAAAATACTATGATGAAAAAAATCTGTTTATTTCTCTCGATTTTTCTGAGCATGTTCTATGCTTCGGCTGCCGCTGCCCAAAACGAATGCGTCCGGGACAGCTTATTCCCGGGAGTGGGAAACTGCGGATATGATGTCTCGGATTACGATCTCAATATGGAATGGAAGCAGGAGGGAGATCTATGGTATGTTGAGGAAACGATCACCTTCCTGTCAGAATGGGACACTGACGAGCTGAGCTTTGACTTCATCAAAGGTTATGAGATCACTTCGCTCAAAATAGACGGTGATCCTGCCGGATATGAGCAAACGGAAAATAAGCTGATCGTCCGTCATCCCGGCCGGGGTTTTGCGCATGATACAGCATACAAACTTTATGCTGTTTTTCACGGAAAGCTGCAGTGGGAGGAATACCCTTTATCGGATGTCGAAAACCGCGACCCGGAAAAGGGTTTCTGTATGTTTAATGAACCACACATGTCCCGTCATTTTTACATCTGCAATGATCATCCAAAGGACAGAGCCGCGTATCATTACTCCTTTACTGTCCCCGCAGGATTCACCCCTGCCGGTGTGGGAAGGCTGACGGAGATCAGAGAAGGAAATACAGTTACTCCTGTAAACGGAATACCCTTAGAGCGCAAACAGGAGGAAGGCCCCGCCGAAGGAACAGTCACCTTCACTTACGAGCAGGAAGCCGAATCAGCGCCCTATCTCTTTGCTGTCTGTGCGGAACCTTTTGATCTGAAACAGCAGATCCTGGAAGATGGAAAAGTTCAGCTGGATTTTGTCAGCCGGCACCTTAGTGATCCGGAAAACCCTGTAAAAGATCAATGGGAATTATATTTTGATGATGATTGGAAGAATATGCCGGAGTATGCATGGGAGATCACAAAAAAGCAGCCGGAGATCATTCGCGCCCTGGAATCTTATTTCGGCCCATATCCTTACGATGATCTCGGTTTTATTTTATCCGGTTTTGATCTCGGCGGCGCATTGGAAACTCAGGGACGATCCATATTAGATGCATTGGATTTTGATGATACAGTCGCATCTCATGAAATCGCTCATCAGTGGGTTGGGGACCTGATTTCTCTCGCAGACTGGAGCGACCTGTGGCTCAAAGAGGGAGCAGCCGAATACGGTGCTGTGCTTTGGGAGGAATACAAGAGCGAACATCCTGAAAAATATGATGATTTTATACCTTATGATGAGTTTATGAGGCAAATCTATGAAACCGTTGCGAACGGAGAAACCGGTTTCTATCCGCTGGATAATTGGGCAATTTCTGAATTGCAGTCATACTATGAAGAATCAGCATATGAAGTGCTCGATCATGATGCCGCGGTAAGATCCATATCTGCTTTCTGCCAGATTCCCGGGGATCAGATCCGGCTGAAAAATGGCGAAAAAATTATTGGTGGACATGTTAGGGATACAGATTGACAGGGATTATCTGGATATGTTTGCCGGACCGAAAGAGTCACTGTCAGATGACCTGATTGAATTTTACGGTATTCCTCCCTATTACGGCGGAGCGGTCCTTTATCACTGTCTCCGGGTCCGGCTGGGAGATGAAGTTTTCTTCAGAGCCCTGCAGACACTCATCACAGAAAACCGGGGGAGTACTGTCAATGAAGAAAAGTTCATCGAAGTATTCAGCAGGGTTTCCGGCGAAGATCTGGAAGATTTTATCAAATCTTATCTGTATTACGGAGAAAACGGACACGTTCCGGATCTGCCGGGGATCGAAACCTTCGAAGAAGCCAGAGAAAAATATTAAAATGTTTATCCGAAAGATAAGCCGGAGCAAAGTTTTTCACACTGTTAATGTTTTATAAGAACTGTTTAAACCTATTGACTTTTTTTTTTAGGGTGGTATTATATGTTATAGATGGTTAGCACTCAAAGATTGAGAGTGCTAACGGGACAAAGAAAATGAGTGAACTGACCGAACGCCAAAAAGTAATACTAAGCCTTGTGGTCCATGAATATGTCCGGACAGCAAATCCGGTAGGCTCCAAGAATCTGGTCAAGCATTATCACCTGGACTACAGTCCGGCTACAGTACGAAATGAATTGGCGGCACTCACTGAAGCTCAGTTTCTGAGTCAGCCCCACACTTCCGCAGGGCGCGTACCGACAGAAAAAGGATATCGGTTTTTCGTCAGCGGTCTGATCCAGATGAGGGAACTCCCGGAAGAGACCCGGCGCATGATCGAACATCAGTTTTCTCAGGCACAACAGGGAATGGACGGATGGATCAAATTAGCAGCTTCGATCCTTGCAGATCAGGCAAACGCGATTTCCGTAGTCTCCGCTCCTCTGCCAAACCGGACCCGGATGAAATATGTTTCGCTGATCTCGATCACGAACAAACAGATCCTGATGATCCTGGTCCTGGCAGGCGGGCAAATGCAGCAGCGTTTTCTGTTCGTCAATGAATCTACGACGCAGACACAGCTGAATGAGATCGCAGATTTACTGAATCGGATGTTTGAAGGAAAGAACAGCGAAGAGATCCGGAACCTCAGCCGGGAGATTCCCCAAATGGGATCCGTGGCAGATGAAATCGTCCGAACCCTTTTGAGTACGCTTTACGATACGGATGCACTGCAGACAGGAGAGGTTTATACAGACGGTCTCAACAAAGTTCTTTCAGAACCGGAATTCTCCGATTCTGAGGAAGCCCGGAGAACCCTCCGGTTCCTGGAAGAGAAGCCTCTGCTTCAGAGCTTTCTCTCCAAAACAACAAGGGAACAGAAAGTAGGCGGTATACAGGTTTTCTTCGGAGGAGACGGTCTGCTGAAAGATATCGCAAACTGCTCACTGGTCGTAGCCCGCTACGGAATGCAGGGAGTGGCAACCGGAACCATCGGTGTTTTAGGTCCGATGCGGATGGAATACAGTAAAAATATTCCGACTGTCCGTTTTCTGGCAGGGATCCTGAGTGATCTGGTTACAGACAGCAGTCAATAGCAGAGACCAGAAGTCAGGGATCAGGGATCAGCAATCGAAGGCGCTGTGCGCTTAAGGAATATATAAAAGCAGAGGAAAAGCTATGGGGAAGAAAACGAAAATCAAAATAAACAAAGGTTCAGAACCGGAAGTCAATGAAGAGATCCGGGAAGAAGAACCGCAAATCTCTGCGGAGGAAGCACAGGAGGAACAGGTAACCCTTTCCAAGGCTGAATTTGACAAATTGAACACAGCACTGGAAGAAGCGAAAAAGAAGGAACAGGAAAACCATGAAGCATGGATCCGGGAACGGGCTGATTTCAGCAACTACAAAAAGCGCATGGATCGTGACCAGGATCTGCTGAGAAGCAATTATAAATCCGGCGTTCTCGAAAAATTCATTCCGGTTCTTGATGACCTGGAGCTGGCCTACCAGCATCGTCCTGAAGACGGGGAAGCTGCCTCATGGGCAGAAGGAATTGAACTGATCATCCGCAAATTCAATTCTGTATTGGAAAATGACGGTCTGACAAAAATCAATGTCAAGGCCGGTGACAAACTCGACCCGAACATTCATCTTGCAGTGTCTTCTGAAGACAGCGATGAATACGGATCAGACGAAATTATTGAAGTTTTACAAAATGGCTACCGTATGGGCGAAAAAATTGTACGTCCCGCAATGGTACGGGTAGCAAGATAAAAGGAGTAATAAAATGGGAAAAATTCTTGGTATTGACTTAGGGACTACAAATTCTGCAATGTCCGTCATGGTTGGCGGTGAACCGACCATCATCCCCACCGCTGAAGGGGAACGCACCTGCCCGTCCGTCGTGGCTGTGAACAAAAATCATGAACGTCTGGTCGGCCGCGCCGCGCGCAACCAGGCAATCACGAACCCGGAAAACACGATTTTCTCGATCAAGCGTTTCATGGGTCATAAATATGAGGATGAAGAAGTACAGCGCACCATCAAGCGTGTCCCGTACAAAGTGACAAAGGCCCCGAATGGTGATGTTCGTGTCGTCCTCGATGGAAAAGAATATTCCGCTCCGGAAATTTCCGCGATGATCCTTGCCAAACTGAAGGCTGACGCGGAAGCCTATCTGGGCGAAACCATTACCCAGGCTGTCATCACCGTTCCTGCGTACTTCAACGACGCGCAGCGTAACGCGACCAAGGATGCCGGTAAGATCGCGGGTCTCGAAGTTCTGCGTATCATCAATGAACCGACAGCTTCCTCCCTGGCTTACGGTCTGGAAAAGAAGAGCAATGAACTGATCGCGGTCTATGACCTCGGCGGCGGTACCTTCGATGTCTCTATCCTGGATGTCGGTGACGGCGTCTTCGAAGTCCGCTCCACCTCCGGTGATACCTTCCTCGGCGGCGATGACTTTGACAACCGCATCATGGACTACCTGCTGGATGAGTTCAAGAAGGCCAATAACATGGATCTGCGCAATGACCGTCAGGCTCTGCAGCGTCTGAAGGAAGCAGCCGAAAAGGCAAAAATCGAACTGTCTTCCACCATGCAGACTGAAATCAACCTGCCTTACATCACCGCTGATGCCACCGGTCCGAAGCACCTGGTACTGACCCTGACCCGCGCAAAGCTCGAACAGCTCACCAGTGATCTGATCGCCAAGACCATGGATCCGATCCACAATGCGTTGAAGGATGCCGGTGTTTCCACCTCTGATATCAATGAAGTCGTTATGGTCGGTGGTATGACCCGTATGCCGGCTGTTCAGGAAGCAGTAAAGCGTGAATTTGGCAAGGAACCCTGCAAGGGCGTCAATCCGGACGAGGTCGTTTCCATCGGTGCCTCCATCCAGGGCGGTGTTTTAGCCGGTGATGTGAAGGATGTTGTCCTGCTGGACGTCACTCCGCTGACCCTTTCTGTCGAAACCATGGGTGGTGTGGCTACTCCGATGATTGAACGGAACTCCACAATTCCGATCAAGCGCTCTCAGGTGTACTCCACCGCAGCTGACGGCCAGACAAGCGTCGAGATCCATGTCCTTCAGGGTGAACGTCCGATGGCTGCCGACAACAAGAGCCTGGGCCGCTTCATTCTGGACGGTATTCCGTCTGCCCGCCGCGGTGTCCCGCAGATCGAAGTCACCTTCGATATCGACTCCAACGGTATCCTGAATGTCAGCGCTCTGGACAAAGCCACCAACCGCTCTCAGAAGATCACCATCACCGCCTCTTCCGGCCTGAGTGATGCTGAAATCGAAAAGATGCGCAAGGAAGCCGAAGCCCACGCTGAAGAAGACCGCAAGCGCAAGGAAGGCATCGAAGTCAAGAACACTGCTGACAGCACTGTCTACACAGTCGAGAAGATGCTGGAAGAATACGGAGATAAACTCCCGGCTGACCTGAAATCTCAGGTTGAAACCAAGGCTAACGAGCTGAAGGGCATTATTCAGACTGCCGATACCGACACGCTGAAGGCCAAGACTGAAGAACTGAACAAACTGCTCCAGCAGATGGGCGGCGCGATGTATCAGCAGCCCGGTGCCGGTCCGGATGCAGGCCCGCAGCCCGGTGGTGATATGGGCGGCGACAATGGATCCAATGGTTCCAATGGCGGCGACGACGTAGTCGACGGTGAATTCCGCAGCATGTAAT
>CACYHU010000184.1 GCA_902774215.1 uncultured Chloroflexota bacterium | reverse complement strand
CATGGCAGTATTGTTTTTCTCTTTCAGGTCATGGATCATTTCCAGAACCTGAGCTTGGATCGTTACATCCAGAGCTGTCGTCGGTTCATCCGCGATCAAAAGGGTCGGGTTGCAGGCCAGTGCAATTGCGATAACGACACGCTGTTTCATTCCTCCGGAAAACTGGTGCGGATAGTCATCGTAGCGTGAGGCGTTGATACCGACCATTTCCAGCATATCCTCTGCCTTTTTCCGTCCTTCCTTTTTTGACAGGCCGGGGTCATGTGTAAGAATTACTTCACGGATCTGATCTCCGGCGGTCATGACAGGGTTCAGCGATGTCATGGGATCCTGGAAGATCATGGAGATTTTTCTTCCCCGCAGCTGCCGCATTTCTTTATCTTTCAGCTTCAGCAGGTCTTTTCCTTCATAAATGATCTCGCCATTTGTGATTTTCCCCGGCGGATTCGGGATCAGTCTCATAATTCCACGTGCCAGTGTGGTTTTTCCGGCACCGGTTTCTCCGACCAGACCTAAACTTTCACCTTTATGCAGCTGCAGATTTGCATTGTTCAGTGCCCTGACGACACCATCCTCGGTGGAATAGATAATGCTGAGGTCTTTTATATCAAGCAAGAGTTCTGACATATCTTTTCTCCTCCTCAAATGGTTAGTTCTTCAGTTTCGGGTCAAGCGCGTCACGGAGACCGTCTCCCATCAGGTTCAGGGAGAGAATTGTGAGCATGATCCCCAGACCGGGCATCACAGTCACATGCCAGGCATCGCGGATGTAAGTTCTGGCGTTCGAAAGCATGGCACCCCATTCCGGTGTAGGAGGCTGGATCCCGAGACCAAGGAATGACAGACCTGCAATGGAGAGGATAGCTCCGGCAAGTCCCAGTGTTGCCTGTACGATTATGGGAGCGAGTGCGTTCATGACGATGTATTTGAAAATGATTTCGGAATCATCGCAGCCGATTGCCCGTGCCGCTTCAATGAAATCACGGTCTTTAACAGTCAGGACTGAAGCCCTTACGGTTCTGGCGAAGGTTGGTATGTAGGCGATACCGATGGCAATCAGGACGTTCACAAGGCTGGTTCCCAGCGCCGCGACGATCGCGGTGGCAAGCAGCATGGATGGGATCGCAAGCAGAATGTCCATCGCACGCATGATGACCGCATCGACCCTTTTCCCGTAATATCCGGCAAGTGCGCCGAGAAATCCGCCGATGATCAGAGCGAATATGATCGCAAGTGCACCCATGAACAGCGAATAGCGGGTACCCCAAAGCATGCGCAGAAAGATGTCTCTGCCGAATTCATCCTGTCCGAAAATATGCTGGGCAGATGGTCCCTTTAGCCGATGCAGAAGATCCTGCTTGATGATGTATTGTTTGTAAACCTGATTTTTTGTGACCCAGTCAATGACGGTGGTGCTGATGGCAACAACAACCAGAATGCTCAGATAGATGAGCCCGCCCATCGCTGTCTTGTTCTTTTTAAAGCGTCTCCAGGCTTCGTCCCAAAGAGAACGCTGTTTCTTTACCGGAACGGTTTCATTTATATTGCGATTCTCTTCCATGACGATCAATTTCCTTTCTTGTACATAGATTTGATGCGCGGGTCTACGAAAGCGTAGACGATATCCACGATCAGGTTGACAATGGAGAACATTGTTGCCATAAATACCACACAACCGAGGACCATCGGAATGTCACGGGATTTGATCGAGTCGACCATCAGCCTTCCCAGGCCCGGCCAGGAAAAGACCGTTTCAGCAAGCATCGCTCCGCCGAGAAGATGCCCGAACTGCAGACCGACTGCTGTGATGATCGGGATCAGTGCATTTCGAAGCATGTGCTGTGTTGTGATCACATGATCGTCAAGCCCTTTTGCCTGGGCGGTAGAGATATAATCCTGACGGATCACTTCGAGCATGGACGATCTGGTCATCCGGGCTACCATGGCCATGGAATTGATGCCTAATGTCAGAGAGGGTAAAATGATACTTCTCAAAACGGGAATAACTCCGCCGCTGCCCATTCCCTGGGAAGGCAGCCATCCCAGTGTCAGTGAAAACAGCATTACCAGCAGGAGCCCGGACCAGAAGTTCGGCATGGAAACGCCGATCAGTGCGGCGACCATGGAAATATTATCAAGCAGGGAATATTGTTTTTTTGCTGATAGGATCCCGATCGGTATCCCGAAAAGCAGGGCGATAAATATCCCGGCTACAGCCAGGATCGCTGTGTTGGGAAGCCTGTCGATCACCTGATTCCAGACGGGAATATTATTTTTGTATGAAGTGCCCATGTCTCCGCGGAGAAGGTTCTTCATATAATTGAAATAACGGACAAGCAGCGGGTCATTCAGACCGAGCTCTTCTCGTTTCATTGCAAGGGCTTCAGCCGTTGCCTGATCGCCGAGTATGATTGCGGCAGGGTCGCCCGGTGCAAGGTTCATGATGAAAAACACAATGAACGTAACACCGATGATCACGGGAATCAGTTGAAGTAATCGTTTTAATACGAACTTATACATATAGACTTATCCCTTCTTTATATAATGAGATGTCCTGATGCAATTATTGCTTTACAAATATCGATAATACCCTTTGTCAAGTATTATTTGTATTGTAATTGAATTTTACAATATTTACAATAAGTCAACAAGAAATTAGTAAATTAAACTAAAATTGAAAATTGTTAACAATTTATTGTATTATTTTTAATAATAAAATAAAACAATAAAATGCTTTGAGAGAAAGAAGCACCTGTTGTATAATTCGGAACGGGTGAGGAAAAGAAATGAGGCAGAAATGAAAAAAATTGGCGGCACCTTTCCTCCGGAAAAGACTGAACCCGCAGAAAACGGTTATTTTGACCGTGTGTTTCCTGCAAAAAGAGATCTGAAATTTATGATGTCAGGCAGGTGCGGCAGTTATTTCTGTTTATGCGATATCGGTCTGTATGATCAGAAAAAGGTTGCTTATGTTCCTATTTATACCTGTGAAACTGTCCTGGCACCATTCGTAAAAGCTGGATATAAGCTGAAATTTTATGAGATTGACAGAAATCTTCACAGTGTTTTTGATCCCGCTGTATTGGATGAGATCAGCCTGATTTCATTGTGCGGTTATTACGGATTTGTGAATTACGATCATGAATTTGTGAAAGCCTGCAAAGACCGCGGAATCGTAATTCTGGAAGATGTGACCCATTCCCTGCTGTCAGAAGACGGGATCGACCCGCTGTGTGGTTATGTAGGCGGAAGTTTTCGGAAATGGATGGGAGTACCCTGCGGCGGGATTGCCGTCAAGATGAATGGAAAATTCAACTGTAAAACGCTGCCTCCGCACCCTGAACATCTGGACCTGCGCATCAGGACCATCAATGAACCGGGAAATGATCTTTTCTGGAAAGGCGAAATGCTGCTTCGAAAAATATTTGATTCCTATGCAAGTGATGAGTCTTCGGAATATACACTGCGGCATGTAGATCTCAGTGAGATCAGCAGGAAACGGCGGGAAAATTACAGTGCGATCCTTGCGGGACTGAAACAGGATCTCATGGGAATTCATGTGATCTTCCCGGAATTGCCTGATGAGACTGTTCCCAGTCACTTTGTTATTTTCGCTGATGAACGTGATGCACTGCAGAATTATCTCTCGGAAAGGAGCATTCACTCTACGGTTTATTGGCCGGTAAGTCCTTTTGTTGATTTGGAAGGACATGAAACTGCCCGGTATATCTATGATCATATTCTGGCTGTTCCCTGCGACCAGAGATATACACCGGAGGATATGCTGCGGATAAGTGAGGCGCTGAACCGGTTTGGAGGCTGTAATGAATAATACAATTGATAATACCAAAAGCCGAAAGAATTGCTCAGAGGTTGCCTTGTATTTCCTAAGGGAACAGATCATTGACGGTAAACTGCAGCCCGGTGAGAAAATAATTGAAAATAATATTTCCGAAAAACTAAACATCAGCCGCGGACCGGTCCGCGATGCATTGAAACAACTGGCGGTAGAAGGGCTGGTGGATTATCATCCGAATAAAGGCTGTACTGTGGCATTGCTTTCACCAAAAGATGCATACGAGGTGTTTTTTCTGCGGGGCAGTCTGGAAAAACTTGCACTTGAAAAAAGCGGGTGTCACCTGGATACCTATGGTCTGCTTGCGATGGAATCCGCGTTGGATAAACTCAGATCACTTGCCGGGGAAGATAATCTGCTTGAAGAGGTCGAAGCAGATGAAAAATTTCATTCGCAGATCGTTCTTTCCTGCCAGATCTCCCGCTTATATAAAATGTGGGAGCTTCTCAGCCCGCTGAATGGTGCAATGTTTTTGCTTTTGAAAAATATCCGCAGCAGCTGTGGGAATGAAAACTTCACGGAGTCCCGGGGAAGCCGTCTGGTCAGTTCTCATGAAAGGATCTTTGAAGCGATAAAGTCTCAAAATTTAAGTGAAGCCTGTCAGGCTCTCGATGACCATTACCTGAAGAACGGAGAGATCATTTACCGGCATTCTCTCATCGACTGATACGGCATTCGGAGCAGTATCCGGAAACAAATCAATATGGATATCGCCTGCATCAGTTTCCAAAATGGCTGTATAGGATTTCATATTCTTCCAGATCAA
>CACYHU010000183.1 GCA_902774215.1 uncultured Chloroflexota bacterium | reverse complement strand
TTACATTCTGATCAATAACAAACACATATATATTACTATTGTAGGGAATACTTTTACCGACCTGCCATACAAATTTGATGACAACGCTGTTCTTACCGCCATTAATGGCGGAACAAAAAACGAAATACTTGTAACGCTGCGGCTGCTTGGAGAGGACTACATGCTCTACTCTTTGTTCTTTGATGGCAAAACTCAGGGAGAGCTTTTATGTTACAGGCTAGAGTCATTCAGGCAATGAATATCTGAAAACCTTCATAACCGCGCAGCGGAATCCGCCGCGTGGTTTTTGAATATTTTCTTTCAGGAAACCTGTATTCCAATACACCGGAGGGCGAAATGTTTCAGCAAGCAGGAAGATTGCTTTTTTGTTTATTCCCTTTATATCTTTCCTTCCTGATTTCGCCTTCAATTAGGCAAACGATCCAGGCGGAAGTAGTACTGTCGGGTGTTCTTTTGTTTTTTTTACATAACAGTATTATGCAGCAGCCAATGGCTGGCGGCTGGAGTCTAAGGGTATTCTGCAGGTAATTCAGGAAAATGAAATTACGCACTGTCAACACATGTTCGAACAATTAACACAATGCCATAATATAAGCAGGATACGAAAGGAATGCAGTTCCGAAAAAAGCCTGAATTTTACCTGAAATCCTGTAAAGCCGCTAAATAAAATTAGAAACAACATTACAACCGGAGGATTACTATGAAACACTTTACAACCTTTATTCTTATTTTGATCGCAGCGCTCTGCTGCGCGATGTCTGTGGCTGCTGCGGATGAACATTTCACATGCGGTTCCGATCCGGCGATGCTTTCCAACAAAGAATACGACAATTTGTATCTCGACGTGGAAGGCTGCGGGGAAGATGTGGTGCTGGAAAAAGTCACCGTGACAGGAAATCTTGTCTACAACGGCGGAAAAGATATGTCAGACCATCATTTGACAATAAAAAAATCTTCTATTCAAAACTTCTTCATGCCCTGCGAATCATCGCATTCCTGCTCTTTGAATATTAAAAATAAAAGTCTGTTTTCGTCAGGAATTTATAATCTGATCGTGATGCCGTCCGGAAATGAAAAAGGAAAAATATATATTAACGGAAGTTATGGAGAACTTGCTCGTATGAATTTTGTCACGGATAAGATTACAGATGATTATTCAGACATCTTATACAATGGATTTGAAACCTTTGAGCCGACAAAAGTATTCATTCCTGCAGGTTTGCCGGACAATCTTTCTTCACGCGGTGTCGTTGAAATTGAACTGAATAATATTAATGTCGAACAGTTTTCAGTTGTGAACAAATCACAAAGTGCCGTTGCTTCCGTAAGTATGAACCAGAATGTGACGATAGACATTATGTCGGCATTCACGCCTTCTCTGAAGCTGTATTCCTATGAAAGAAAAGATGGAACCGACAAGCTTCCGAAGATTCAAGCTTTTATTGGCGTGACAGACGGGGCCGAGATGGAATTATCGATGGATTTCGTACAGATCTATATTGCTCATTTTCTTGGAAATAATAACAGTGGAAGCAAATTAAAGCTTAAAGTCGGATATGAAAAACACATCAATTCTTATGCTCCGTCGATAGTCAATCTGTTCCTTTTCGGATCCAACATGGATATTTTAGGGTACTTCAGTCCCAAAAGAGACCTAAAGAATGTGCGTCGTATCATTATTACAGAACAGCCGCAGGATTATCACCTGAATGCTTCAATGGCGCTTATGACCGAATTCCTTGAAAAATACGGAGATACATATTTCAAACATTATAAATCATCGGCTCCGATAAGCCGATATGAAGGGTACCTTGACATGATTACCTGGAGTAAATATCAGTTTTCTGCGGTAAGTCTTTTCTCTGAACTGTCAGAAAAATATGCACGCAATTATCCGGACAGCAGCACAAACTGGAGACCTCACATCAATTTATCGTATGCCAACATTGGAAAAGCTATATGTGCACAGTCAATCGCAGAAAAAATCTCAGCCATCAGCATGTTTACTTTTGTCACAGACAGTTATATGACTCTGCATGGTCAGCCTGCCAGGTATGTCATGCAGGACGGGCTTACAGCGTCTCTTGCGGAAGACCCGATTTATGGAGGCATGGACTCGATTGATTGGCTGCCGGGATGTCATACCTATGCTTACGATCCACGCACAGGAAGAATTGTCGCGATTGACTGACGAAGAACTGTTTTAGAAGTAAAGAAAGAAGCTCTTTTGCAGATATAGCACACAAGAGAGCTTCTTTTTTATTTCTGAATTAATATCAGGGTTCAGTATTTTCGTGAGTTCCATGGGATGACATCATCTGTCAGTCATCTGTCAGGATCAGGGAAAAATAAAAATTTTACAGTACTCTTTTTCCAGATTTACTGATAAAATTACGCTATGAACAGCGCGGCAGAGTATCTCGGAAAAACCATAAATGGACGATATCAAATCGAGAAACAAATTGGTAAAGGCGGTATGGCTTTTGTATTTAAAGCATACGATATTATCAGGGAGAAAAATGTCGCGATCAAAATTATTCAGAAGGAAGCTTTTGCTCCAAATAAATGGGACCGGGTTACAGACCGTTTCTTTGCGGAAGCCAGGACATTGGCAAAACTCAGTGACCGGGAGCACCCTAACATTGTTTCTTTCCTGGATTATGGTGAATATAACGGCGAACCGTATATCGTGATGGAACTTCTCGGGGATAATACACTCTCGGGAAAAATGAACCGGAAATTTTCAATATCTGAAGCTGCAGAAATTTTAGCACCTGTCGCTGACGGATTGTACCTCGCGCACCGCAGTGGAATAGTTCATCGTGATGTGAAACCTTCAAATATAATGTATCATCAGGGAAAATGGGTTCTGACCGATTTTGGAATTGCAAAGGATCTGGATTCCGGGGACGGAAAAGAGCTGACAGAAGCGGGTCATATGATTGGTACTCCGGAATATGTGTCCCCGGAACAGTGCCTGGGCGCCAGAGATTTAGACGGACGTTCAGATGAATACTCGCTCGGAATCATTTTTTACGAAATGATTACAGGAAAAAAACCGTTCACAGCCGAAAGCGGGGAGGATGTTATCCGGCAGCAGATATTTGCTGAAGTTCCGAAACCGGAAGGCGTCCCTGAAGATGTTGAGCAGATTCTCTATAAAGCATTGGAAAAGGATCCCGCGAAACGTTATCCTACGATCAAAGAATTCAGTGCTGAACTGAAAAAACTGATTGATCAACAGCCGGATCCTGAAATTGAGACCGATCCGGGAGATTCAGCATCAACACTTGAGAACCCTGTTCCCGTGAAAGGGATGATTCCGGAGTTCTCATCTTCCGATGACAGACGGGAAAATCCGGATGGACAAGGCAAAAAGACGTCAAATAATAGATATGCTGTATTCATTTTAGTTTTTATCATAATACTGGCCGGATGTGGCGGTATTTTATTTTTCAAAAAAAACCGGAGCTCAACAGGTTATCCTGTCGAAATAAAATCAGAAAATCTTTTGGTAACAGAAACCAGCATTTTTACACATGAATTTCCAGGCAGCTTATTACCATCTGAAACGTCAGCACCAGATACCGGGAACAGGACTTTCAGAGTTTTGGCTTCTGAAACGCCAACAGCAGCTGCCGGAAAGAGCGGGCATAATGTTATGCCTTCTGAAACGCAGTTACCGGTTGATGAACATGGTGTCTATATTGACAGCTGTCCAATGAAAAGCTTCCTGAAGAAGGGCGACAAGGCTGAAGTGGCAATTACATCGGGATTGCTTATCCGTGAATCACCTTTTGGAACACCTACCGGAAACCAGGCCTTTTCCGGAAAGGAGATCGATATCATAAGCGATCCTGTATGTGTTAACGGAGTCGTTTGGTATAAAGTTAATTTTATCGGACATGAAGGATGGTGCATGGAGGGAAAAGACGGAGAATATTATCTTTGCAAGGCTGACAGCAATAAGACTGTTTTACCGGATCTCGATGCAGACAAATCTCCGTCAAACGATCCAACCGGAGCACCTGATGGTTTATGACAGACAACAGGCAGAAAGATCTTTATCATCAGTTCAGATGAGACTCTGCCTGTTTGTTTGAATTATCATGATGTAATGTTTTCAGCCGGCAGTTTTCCATCACATGAGTAAAACTGTTACCAATTTTAACCGACCGGCAGGAGCTTACGCCTCGTTTGTCCGAGTTTTATTTGTAAAAATGATCGATGTTTATTTTGGGTAATTCCTGTGTGATCTCCCTGTCTTTATTTGGTTTTGTTTTCATTCGGACACGAAAACCGCAGTTTTCACAGTAAATGGCTCTTTCGCCGATCAGGTACCCGCAGCGGGGGCATTTGATTCCGGATGTAAATTCTGCTGTCTTTTTTTCGTTTTCCATGCCGGCAGTTTTCAGAATTTCATCTTTCTTATTTGATTTACGGGAAAAAAACAAAGAACACATATCTCCTCCGGTAATAACCTCTTTTATATTTATTATAGTTAACGAAAATATTGAAATTTCGGGTAATTTTCGGGGAATATTTGACAGTCCGTTTTGATTATCAGTTTCAATTACCCGAATGGCAGTGAAAAACACCTGATTTTCTCCCGAATTTCATGTACACACATAATCTAAAATAAAACCATCAAAC
>CACYHU010000182.1 GCA_902774215.1 uncultured Chloroflexota bacterium | reverse complement strand
GTGCTATTATATGGCTCCAACGATTGTCATCCTTTTATCTCCGCTGCTGTTTCAGGAAAAAATCACACTTCGCAAAGGAATTTGTGCGCTGCTTGCTGTAATCGGGATGGTTTTTGTTTCCGGAGTCATTGAAAGCGGAATTCCGGAAAGCTCCGGAATAAAGGGGATCCTTTTCGGCCTCGGTGCGGCTGTGCTTTATGCCTGTGTTGTGATCATTAATAAAAAGACACCAGGAATTGATCCATATGAAAAAACGACGATTCAGCTCGCGGCTTCAGCTGCGGCACTGATCCCGTATTTGATTTTTACCGGGGAAAGTATCCCGGCAGATTTGCCGGGCCAGGCGGTCGTGATGACGCTGATCGTTGGCCTCGTCCATACCGGGATCGCTTATGCGATGTATTTCAGCAGTGTGGATGGGCTGCCGGCCCAGACAGTGGCAATTCTCAGCTATATTGATCCGATTACGGCTTTGATCCTTTCCGCACTGGTGCTGCATGAGCAAATGTCGGTTTTCGGTATCGTCGGATCAGTCCTGATCATCGGAGCTGCTCTGGTGAGTGAAATGGGAGATCAATGAAATCATTCCGTTGATGTATCTGTTCGGAACGGAGCATATGGGGACTGTCACTTTGGTGCAGTGAAGTCCGCCTGATATTGTCATATCCATTAGAATAAAATTTTTATTTTGTGTATAATAGATTCCTGCCGTCTGCACAAGGGTTTTTTCTTCGATGCAGATTCTTCGATGCAGAGCGGGAAGGAGCTTATCATGGAAAATACGTTGAAGGTCATTGGAGCACGCAGCAATAATTTAAAAAATATCACAGTGGAAATTCCGCGGGATAAGTTCACGGTTATTACCGGACTTTCCGGATCCGGAAAGTCTTCACTGGCTTTCGATACCATTTTTGCTGAAGGACAGCGTCGGTATGTTGAATCTCTTTCCTCTTATGCCCGTCAGTTTCTCGGACAGATGGACAAACCGGATGTGGATGTTATCGAGGGACTTTCTCCGGCTGTTTCCATTGACCAGAAGGGAACATCGCGTAATCCCCGTTCCACAGTCGGGACGGTAACGGAGATCTATGACTATTTTCGTCTGATGTTTGCCCGCATCGGCGTGCCGCATTGTCCGATTTGCGGGCGGGAGGTGACGAAGCAGTCAGCTGAGGAGATCACCAATACTGTAGCAGCATTGCCTGACGGGACCCGTATCATGGTTCTGGCACCGATCGTTCGTGCCCGGAAAGGTACATATCAGGCGGTTTTGGAGGATATCCGCAAGGCCGGTTTTGTTCGTGTTCGAATCGATGGGACGGTATATTCCGTTGATGATGAGATCACGCTGGATCGTTATAAAATTCACACCATTGAAGCGGTGGTTGACCGTATCGTTATCCATCATGATGACGCGGATGAGGAAGAGCAGAAGAACCGCAGAACACGGCTTGCCGATTCCATCGAAACGGCGCTGAAAGCCGGTGAAGGGTTTGTGACAATTGTGGATCTTTCCACCGATCCGCCGTCGGATATGCAGTTTTCAGAGTTTCTTGCCTGTCCGGAACATGGCTACAGTATTCCTGAAATTGAACCAAGGACCTTTTCTTTCAATACGCCGCACGGCGCCTGCCCCTCCTGTCAGGGATTGGGTGTAAAGTTTGAGATCGATCCGGATCTGATCATTCCGGATGATTCACTCTCGCTGAATCAGGGTGCTGTCGCGGTGATGGAATGGAGGCCGGCAGCCAAACCGTCAGAAGGTTATTATTGGCAGCAGCTCATGGCTGTGTGTGAGGCTTATGATATCGATCCGGATACTCCGGTCAGTTCACTGAGCAGGCAGCAGAAAAATGTCCTGCTTTACGGAACCGGCAAACAGACGATAAAAATCGAGCTGAAAGGCCGCAATGACAGAAGGTCCTCTTACAATGCTCCATTTGAAGGGATCATTCCGAATCTGCAGCGCCGGTACAATGAGACAAGTTCCGATTACATCAAAAACAGTATTTCCGCTTTTATGCGTGAGATCCCCTGCAAAGAGTGCGGCGGGAAGCGTCTGCGTCCGGAAGCGCTGGCGGTAACGGTCGATGGAAAAAATATTATCGAAGTGACTGACTGGGCGGTCTCCGCAACGCTGGAATGGATGCATCATCTGGCTCAGGATACTTCAGCATTGAACAGCAAGCAGCGGATGATCGCGGAAAAGGTTTTCAAGGAGATCATATCCCGCCTGGAATTCCTTGTAAATGTGGGGCTGGATTATCTTACCCTCTCCCGCAGTGCCGTAACGCTTTCAGGTGGTGAAGCGCAGCGCATCCGGCTGGCGACCCAGATCGGTTCCCAGTTGATGGGTGTGCTTTACGTGCTGGATGAGCCATCCATCGGTCTGCATGCTCGGGATAACACCAAACTGCTGAGGACACTTCAGCAGCTGCGTGACCTTGGCAACACGGTCATTGTTGTAGAACATGATGAGGAGACGATCCGCAGTGCGGACTGGATCGTGGATATGGGCCCGGGCGCCGGTGTCAGGGGCGGTGAGGTGATCGTTTCAGGTACGGTTCAGGATGTTTTGGACTGTCCGCGTTCACTGACCGGTGATTATCTGAGCGGACGGAAATCTGTCCCGGTTCCTGCCAAACGGCGCAAACCCGGTAAGGAAAAGCTGGAAATCATCGGAGCAGCCCAGAACAATCTGAAAAATATCAATGTTAAGATCCCGCTTGGCATGTTTGTCTGTATCACCGGTGTGTCCGGAAGCGGAAAATCTTCACTGATGAATGAGATCCTGTATAAGGCGCTTGCCCATACGCTGAACCGCGCTCATACCACGCCCGGAAAGCATAAGGAAATACGCGGTACCGAATATCTTGACAAGATCATCAATATCGATCAATCCCCGATCGGCAGGACTCCGCGTTCCAATCCGGGTACCTATACCGGAGTGTTTGACGATATCCGGAAACTGTTTGCGGAATTGCCGGAGAGCAAACTCCGTGGGTATACCGCTGGACGTTTTTCCTTCAATGTGCATGGCGGCCGCTGCGAAGCCTGCCAGGGTCAGGGGCAGCTGAAGATTGAAATGCAGTTTCTGCCCGATGTTTATGTGCCCTGTGAGGTATGCCATGGGACCGGATACAATCACGAAACGCTGCAGGTGAAATACAAGGGGAAATCCATCGCGGATGTGCTGAATATGACTGTTGACGACGGTGTGGAATTTTTCTCCGTCTTTGAGTCGATTTCCAATAAACTGAAGCTGCTTCAGCAGGTGGGACTGGGATACCTGAAGATCGGTCAGTCCGGAAATACGCTTTCCGGAGGTGAAGCGCAGCGTGTGAAGCTTTCCAAAGAGCTTTCGCGCAGGGCAACAGGTCGGACGCTTTATGTGCTTGACGAACCCTCCGTGGGCCTTCATTCAGCGGATGTTCATAAGCTAATCGAAGTTCTTGACGAGCTGGTGAACCATGGAAATTCCGTGCTGGTGATTGAGCATAATATGGATATCATCAAGGTGGCGGATTATCTGATCGACCTGGGACCCGAAGGAGGTGACAAAGGCGGCTTCCTTGTTGCCAGCGGTACGCCGGAAGCTGTGGCTAAAGTCGAAGGATCTTATACAGGACAGTATCTCAGGAATGTTCTTGGACAATAGTTTTATCTGCCGGGTTTGTTCTTCTTTGAAATTAAGTTCCTGTTCAGAACGGAGCACAAGGTGACAGGCATTTTGCTGCGGCGAAGTCCGCATGAAGGGCCTGTCATCCATGCGGCGTAACCCGTTCCTGAACAGATATGAAATTGATAAATTTTATCTTGCTGTTGGTATCAAACTTGCCACATTTATGTTAATATTTAACGGATTAAAGAATAAATGCCGTCGGTTATTTGTTAAAGATTAGAAACTAATGATTTTTCGTGAAAAACAGTTTTAATGCGTTAAAATGATATTATCGAAATAAAAGCTGAACGTGCGCGGCGCGAAAGGATGAAATTATGCAGAGAAAAAATTCACCTCAATATGTGATCAACTCTTATCAGAAGAAGAGTAAGGCCGGACCGATCATACTGTGGGCTATCGCAGGTATCATTTTCGGTGCCGGAATTGTATTGCTGGTCCTTTGGTTTACCGGTGGAGGCGGTTCATTTAATCTTGGTTCACTCGGCAGCATTTTCGCCAGTGCCACTCCTACCCCGACGGAAACCTTCACGCCAACTCCGACTGTTCCGACTTCAACCCCGACCATGACGCCGACAGAAACGGAAACGCCGACCCCGACGCTGACGCCGACACCGGAAGGTCCGCAGATGTACACCGTCGAGGAGGGTGATAACTGCTGGTCCATTGCCGTGGATAAGTTCGGTGTGAATTTTGAACTGTTCATGCTTATCAATAACATGACAGCCTGCAATATCAATATTGGTGACCAGGTCATCATTCCGGGCGCTGATCAGGAAATGCCGACGATGACGCCGATTCCGCTGGAGAATTACACTGTCGGTCAGCAGATCGAATATACGGTCGAAATGAACGATACTTATCCGGCGATCGCGTCAAAATTCAACACTACGCTGGATTCACTGCAGAAGCTGAACAATATCGAAGATATTCTGAACTACCCGAACTTCGGTGATGTCCTGACGATTGCGGTCAATCTGGTAACGCCGACACCGTCACCGGTCCCGACATATACGGAAGTTCCTTCGGAATAATTTAAGATTCCGTAGAAATATCTTAAAAAAAGATAAGAGAAGCGTGCATAGCACGCTTCTTAATTTTAAGGTAATATATTTATTTATTGCAGAAATTTTAAGAATTATTGTTCTGCCCGGTCATTCATGGCCGAAAGGTATCTGTATCGGAGGTGAGGTGATTGATTATTTGCTGATGAGTGAAGTGCCTTCTTGCAGCCGGGAGCTATGCCATGACCCTGTGTGTTTCAGTACGCTGATCGTTCTGAATACTCCTTTTGGAAATATTACCAATATGCCCGGGAATTATTCCCGGGATCAGCCTTTTGATGACGGTGTGTATGACAGCTTTATGGGATCCCGTTTAGTTGGATGGTTATACCGGTTTACGGTTAAAAAGGATGTGTCGCACACATGATATGACAGCCTTTTTCAGAAATACCATCAAAAGCAAATGCTCTGTAATAGCAGGCGGTGCCGACGGGAGAACTTCCCTCACCATGGAGATATTGCCGGGCCGGTCAGGCTGGCTTTCAGTCACCCGCCGGCTTTGGCGCCTGTAAATAACGCGAAACGGCTTATCTTTTGTTTTGGGGAATCATCTGAATAATCGTATCATCAACGGAGTGATTCAGCAGCTTATATAAAGGTGTCGGGGAACACGCTTGAGCTTGCTCAGCGCGTGTCCCCCGACTGAATTAACCGGGACGCGGGAATCACTTTCGCTCCCAGCTGACGTTTATTCCGCGTCCCTGCGAAGCACTCCCTTCCGATGGCTTTTCAAAATT
>CACYHU010000181.1 GCA_902774215.1 uncultured Chloroflexota bacterium | reverse complement strand
CCGCATGGGGTTCAACGGTGATCCGCTTCCCATGAAAGCGTTTGTCGGGACAGCTGCCAAAAGCATCAGCGGTGTCCAGAAAAAACAGATCGCCGCGATGAATCATCTGCGAGCGTTATATTTCAACCTGCCCCTGGTGAATTGAACATCTTTCAACCGGATCAGAAAAGGACTCTGATTCATATGTTGTTTTTGCAGAGCTGAGACCCGATTAATCCTCTGACGTTTCCGAGTCAATCAATGCGTCCGTGAGTTTTTCTTTCAGTGTCAAAATATCATCACCGGTTTTCAGATCATCAAGGTTCTGCAGCTGATGAATCAATCGGGTTTTCGAATCATACAGCGAAATATTTTCCTGATCGATCACAAGCACATTGTCGGAATAAATCTTTGGAGACTGCACAATTTTTCCATCTGAAAGCACGATCTCAGCTGCATGGCAATACTTTTCCAAACTTTCAATTGCCTGACTGTCATCAGAGACACCGATAAAGATTTTTACCGGCAGTAATCGTTTTCCAAAAGTAATCACATTATCCATAAAAGCATCATCCATTCCCGACTTACGGTAACGGCATCTGAGACCAAACTCATTTGTATCCCCAATTGTTTTTAGTAAATAATCGGTATAAAAACTTTGATATTGAACCTTTGTTTTGAAATTCTCTCTTGTAGTTTTCTCTATATTCATCCATCTATGACCACTTAAATCTGCCAAATCACCTTCTGCTGCAGTACTCTTCAGAAAATACATGGGGATATTTTCCATATCTTGATTTTTTTCACATATCAAATCTCGCAGGCGAGTAAATTTATCTCCATATACAGGAGTTATACTGCTAGTTTTACTTATTGCGATAAAATCTTTATAATCATCGATAGAAACCGGATGTTTTAACTGAAAAATATTTGTGATACTACTAAATTTTCTTGATTTGGTATTGAGAAGCGAAAAATCCCCATAGAAAGGATCGTCCTCTTCGATTTTTTCCGTTTTTTCCACAACCTGACCGATAGCAAATATTTTTCTACCATACTTTTCGTAATTTTCTAAAGCACGATTTAATTCTCTTTCTGTAGCTTTGTATCTTTCCTCAGATATTTCTTCTTTTCTTTTTTTCAGTTCCGTTTTTAATCTGGTAATTACACTTTTTGAGTTCTGTGTGTGAGAAAAAAAGACAATATCACCAGGTTTGGCCCATTTGGGAGAAGTCCATTGCACCTCTTCTTCATGTAGAATCATCTCATAATTAAAATAGCCCATGCTATCAATGTCTGACCATACCTGTTCCAGAGAATCATCGAATTTACAATTACTGATGAAAGAAGAAATATAGTGCTTTGCTTCTGAAGCAGCTTTGATGTTGTTTTTCCGACGAGCCAAATCTTTTTCATCTGCTTCTTCTACCTGTTTTCTAAGCCATTCCGGATCCTTTCTCATAAATTCTGCCTGAGCAAGTGAAAAGAAAGTACCTCCGTTTGGATTGAAAGCATCTAATCCTATTATTTGAATTTCAGAATTATTTTCAGTAAGATTAAGTGCTTCAAGCCCAGTTAATTCGTAAAGATTTTCTCCATCATCGTCATAAGCATCCTTTGTCGAAAATAGCATGAGCATAAAAGGATCTTCGTCTCCATATCCGTATAGCCATGGAATAAAATTTCCATGCTCATCTATTTCACCTGGTGAAAATACTTTTGTTATTGCTAATTGATATAATAGTCGGAGTTTATTTGTTTTTGTTTCGTTCTTTAATGTTCTTTCACGATATTCAATCAGTAATTCTGTATCCAATGGCAACGGATGTTCAATTTTATTTTGAATTCGTTCGGCAGCAGTATTATAAAAATCACGAAAAATCTGGTCCATCTCATCCTGTGATTTTGTATCCTTTAGCGGGAGCGTAACGCCGCAATTATCGATCTTCACTCCAATTTGGTCGAGTGCTTCTTCGACATCAGTAAAACGTTTGTCAGCCTGCTGCGGAGCATAGTAGAAAGTTCGCCCCATTCCTGTTTTCTCGCGGCGTCTGCGGCTCAGCATCCACCACAGGTCAAATTCAGCGAAATTTACACCCTGTCCGAGAATATACAGATCACCATAGACAAAATAATCCTGCCAAGAGTCAAAGAGAATTTCACCTTCATTGTTCTCACGATCTTCTTCACGGACCAGTTCCGTCACCAGCCTGCCATATTCCTCATGTGTCAGGATCATGGAGGCCGGATCGCTCACTTCACCATGGATGTGCCAGATATCAACATTTTTACCGTCCTCATTCTTCAGACGATTGAAAGTATTGAGGAGACGGACGGAGTCAGGCTGTTTTCCTGTGCTGATATTTGCGGCAGTGGTGCACACCCATTCTTCTTTATGATCCGAACGCGGAAAATTCTCATCCAGGGCATTCTCCAACTCGTATGTATAGTTTGTCGTCAGAACTGCGTCAAAAGGTACCCTGAGCAGGCTCTTCAGAAGCGGATTGTCAAAATATTTGAATTCATTATCAAAAAGCTTCACATAGCGCTGCCAGCGCTTGGAATCATCCTCATCAGCGGTAACGGTTGCACGAATGGAATAATCAAGACGTTTAATCTTATCCAGAATGGCATCATCTTTTGCCAGCTTGAGAATGGCATTATCCCAGGTCGTATCATCCCCCATGCAGCGGTTCAGCCCGTTGCCAACGAGGAGGACGGCGGGACGATGTTTGGTGATATCGAAGACTTTCGGTTGTACGTAATTCATTTCGGACTCCTTCAGGATTTGCGGATCTCAACGGCGGGGACAACCCGGTAATAGGCGCTGATAAGCTCGGGGATGGACTTTACAAAACGCAGGTCGTTCTTGTGATAGTAATCGGGATCATCTGGGTCACCGAGCAGGGTGCTGATCGCCTTCAGATGGGTTTCATTATCCCCTATGGTCGGGTGGATACGGGCTTTCAGAAGTTCCTCACGCGTCCGGGCAGCGGCTTCTTTTGCATCGCCTTTATACAGCGAATCATACAGCTCTTTTGTCTTTTCGAAAGGAGCATGGACAAAGCCTTCGGTCCGCATATAAGCCTGCCAGCGGATATGCTCCCAGTTGGCAATTTGCTCCCGTTCAGCATAAGAAACAAGGGTGTCGAAAACCTTTTGGGATTCAGACAGGTCTGCGGGATCCGACTCAGCGCGTCTTTCTGCTTTTACATTCTTCATGAAATGCAGTTTATATAAGGCATGAAGGCCCGCTGCCTGGTTGGCATTCTTCCCGAACTGTGACAGGTATTCATATGACGCCCATTCTTCGTCCTGTAAATTATTCTGTTCCATATATATTTTCCGCGCTTCAACTGCCATCTTTTCAAGCTCGGATTCACTGATCTGATCTGTCCCGTATATATCCGTATCACTGCCAAACTGCCTGAAGGATCTCAAAGCGGATCTGTCATCTTTATCGCTCTCTTCAGAAGAAAACAGCTTCAGATTCTCATCATTCCTGATGCGGACATGGATCTCCGGCGGAACAATGGTTTTATCTTTCAAATAACGTTCCCGCATGATCAGGCGATAGATCCGCAGCGCTGTTTCGAGCGTTTCAGAATCATCACCCAGAGAAACCACGATATAACGGCAACGTACGAGACCGCGGATAATTCTGTCGAAATCCGGACCTTTGGTTTCGGTGGAATAATAATAGACCGGAGCGTCTTTGTTGAGCTGAACGCCTCCGTGTTCCGGCTGTTCAAAGCCGTTTTTATGAAGCAGATCAACGCCAAGCTCCGGACATTCGGAAAGCAGCTGCGCTCCGTTTTCGATCCCTCTGCGGGAAATTACATGCACATTTGTGTCTGTTTCCGGAAAACATCCGGTCCAGGAGATGGCCTTCAGCACTTCCTGTCCCATCCGTCCGAATCCGACGATCATGATATCCAGTTTTTCCGTGTCATCATCCACCAGTTCGTACAACGGATCATCATGCAGAAGCTTGAAAGCGATGCGTTTGTATTCATCGATCATTGTCTGATTGTAAAGGAGCGGTGTCTTTGTTCCGCGTTTCATCAGGTTGTCCATGATCGTTGCTGCCTCCGGTTGACCGGATACAGTATAGAGACTGATGGTTTTCTTGTCTTCATCTGTCAAATCATCTGAAAATATTTTGAAAATCTTGTGGTCCAATACATTGGCCGGTATATGTTTCTGCAGAAACTGACGCGTGGGAGACTGCGCCTGTTCCTCACTGCATTTTTCCAGCTCCCGAATAATTTCCACAGATTTTTGCAGATTTCGTTCTTCGTCTTCACCCATTTCCATAATGGTCAGCCTGCGTTTCTGCAGCTGCTTCAGCAGCTGAATTTCACTCTGCCCGGTGAAAAGCATATTCCGCGAACGGTCTTCATCAAAGCTTTCCTTGTCGGAATCTTCCGTATTGCAGAAGATCAGCAGCCTTCCTTTCGGATCGATCCTTTTGGCATAAGATTTTGTCTTATCCGTCAGATCGGAAAAAATGATGATCTCCTGATCTCCGCGAAAGAGAGTATAGCGGAACCAGCCGAAAATCTTCAGAAAATAAAACAGGATCGAGCCAAAGGCTGTGATCGGCATCAGCAGATGGAGCAGGATCGTATAGATCCGCCAGAAGGATATCGATCCCAGCCGTTCGGAGAAGAGAGAATAATCCACATTGGCGACAGCAGATTCCAGTACATAAAATGCCGCATACATCGGTTTATAGAGAATGCCGCCCTTATCAACCAGCGGCATGACCGCAAGCCACATGGCGATAGCCGTAAAGAGAAGCAGCAGCAATAAAAATGACTGCCAGGGAATCTTGCCGCTCTGCTTCAGACTGATCGC
>CACYHU010000180.1 GCA_902774215.1 uncultured Chloroflexota bacterium | reverse complement strand
TAACCGTATTTCTCGCCGTCCTCATTCAGGATCAGGATGGCGTTGCTGTCAAAACGGTTGCCGCTTTCCCGGCGCAGTGTCAGGGTATCTCCGACAGCAGCTTTTTTCAGCACTTCCGGATCCTTCAGATAGCTCGTACCTGCGATAAAGGAATCAAACAGGTGAATTTCCCGCGTCAGGGGTTTGATCAGGTCAGCCAGTCCCTGCTGGTTCTGTGTTTTCATAATAAGATCCGGATTTACCGGGACAATGTTATTGTCTGTCATTTTTTCCATCCTGTTTTCTATCGGGCAATCAGGTTTTCAAGATGTGCCTGAAGCTCTTTCCTGTAATTCTGATAATATTCAATTTCTTCTTCCAGCTCCTTATGTTTTTTTTCAACTGCCTCATCGTCGTCCAGAAGCATTTTAAAGGAGTAGGGTTCGGTATTCAGAATATTGGAGATCTCCGCCTCAAGATCGGCAATTTTTTCCGGCAGATCTTCGATTTCCACCGGGAACGGTTCTTCGCCTGATTCCTTCAGACAGCGATTGATCAATATTTCCGCTTCACGGATCTCTTTCAGATCATTAGCCCGGTATGCGGAAAGAACCCTTTGAAAGAGCTCCATCAATTCCGGCCGCTCCACAGTGAGCGGACAAATATCCGGATGCAGCCTTTTGGCGATCCTGCGGTAGATGCGCTTTATCTCCTCCGCATCCAGCAGAGAGATGGGCTTCAGGGATTTTCCCGCATCAACCATCGCCGTCAGATCCTTGAGCTGTTCGGTATAAGCAAGCATCCCGGCATCAATAAATTCCTGCATGCTGATCGGGTCGATTTCCTCACCGGCATTGATCTTCATCTGACAGAAACTGATGGATTTTTTCAGCGCAATGCAGTCGATCCTCAGCCGGAATGATTCCGTGATCTCATCCCCGAATTCCCGCAGGTAATTCAGCCTGTAAAGCCCTGCATCCTTCATCAGGCGGTCCCGCTGCAGGATCAGGTTTTCATAGCGTTCGTACAATGCTTCATAAGTTTCAATGGGTTCGTTCATCATTCAACTCCAAATCCGTACAGTTCGTCATAAATACTCATCAGCCGCTGCTTTCCAAGCATCGCTTTAGCAAAGAAGGCATCGCGGTCAGGGTAAATTTCCTTCTGCCAGCGGATCGCAAGTTCACCGTTTTCTTCAGCCGCACTAATCGTGCAGCGCATGCCTTCATAGTTAAAATGGATCCGCGCCGGACCGCGCAGCAGCCACATGCAGTCGAATAAATCAAAATCTTCCGTGTTAAATGGAAGCATCTCATAAAGGTCATCGATCAGCCATTTCATAATGTTGATATCGCCGAAAAATGCATTATTTTTCAGCCGCCGCACCTGGAAATCTTTCGCTTCCAGCAGCAGCCGGATCGCATCATTGATCCTTCCATCCTCTTTACGGATCATTGCCAGACGGGTGAAAACCTCCGGCACCGGGCCGCCAAGGGTTCGCGCTTTGCGGACTTTCGGATAAAGCTCTTCGATAATTTCCTTATATTTCTCATAATTCTGCTCCACATAATAGCCGTTTTTGTACATATCGGCTAATTTGACGGCCGCCTCCATGATGCCGGCTTCTTTGGCAAGGGAATAATAGCGGAAGGCTTTTTCAAAATCACGGGTGCCTGTGCGGCCGTAATACCAGATGTAAGCGAGCCCTTCATAAGCATAAGGGAGCTTATATTCTGCCGCCATTTCGTAATACTTCAGCGCAAGATCAAAATATTTATTACCGTAATAATATCCGCCAAGCTCCAGCATGGCCTGCGGATCTTTGTTTTGCCGGATCAGATAGTTCATGGCTTCTGTGTAAAGAAAGATATCTTCTTCCGATGGTTTTTCATGAATTCTGAATTTATTTATGATTTTGTAAGCTTCGCGGTCGTTCATCTTTCTGACTTCTGTTCTTCATTGCGCGGTTCGGTTATTTTCATCGATATACACAGTATAGCGGATTTCTTTGGTCCTGCGGTCGTTCATCAGGCGACATTTTTTACGGAGCACACTGGGACCGGCACTTTGCTGCGACGCCTGATCCTGATGTTTCTTTGTCAATGGTCATTATACGCAGGATAATCATTTCATGCAACGGTCAAATAATTTACAGTCCGTTTATCCGGACTGCATCAAAATTGTCCGGATAATTTTTTCTGTTATTTTATACCCGGCAAAAAAAAAACATGAACAGCGTGAACAACAACATTTCAGAAGGTCTTCCGATAGAGAACAAGCCGCGGCAGAAGCAGTATGAATATTACAGGGACAGGCTGCTGACTTTTCATTGTTCTAACCTTAAAGAAAAATCGATTTAAAGGGGTAACTTTTATCATTTTTCAAAATTTTACCCCTTTAAATATTATGTTTTTGGTAAAATAATTTAAAATACTCTTCAGGGAGAAACGGAAATGAAGCTCTACCGGCGGGAAAATTATCTGAAAAAAATACGCGGATTTTATCACGATACGGAGTTGATCAAAGTTATTACCGGTGTACGCCGATGCGGGAAATCCTGCCTGATGGAAACAATTCTGAAAGAGCTGCATGAATCCGATATACCGAAAGAAAGACTGATTTATCTGAATCTTGACAGCAGAGAAAACCGCAGTATAGAGACAGCAGATCAATTGGAAAGACTGATCCTCCAAAAATCTCCGGAAACAGATGGTACGAAATATTTATTTATTGATGAAATACAAAATGTCAAAAATTTTGAAACAGTCATCAACGGTTTTCGGACAGACGGTGAATATTCCATTTTTATAACGGGTTCCAATTCCTATCTGCTGAGCGGAGAACTGATCACAAAACTGACCGGCCGCTATCTGGAATTTGAATTATATCCACTGAGTTTTGAAGAATATCTCGGGATGAAAAAATTTCTGGGGAAAACCGTACAGGCTGATCTGACCTCGGAATTCGACCTTTATATTGCTGAGGGGGGGTTCCCGAAAGCACTGCAATATGAAGGTGAAGATAAACGCATTTATATTCGCGGCGTGATTCAGGAAATATTCGAAAAAGATATACGGCGGCGGGTAAAAATCAGAAAAATATCTGTTTTTGAAACCGTGCAGCGATATATCATTAACAATTTTGGCGCGACACTGGATTTAAGCCATATTCTTTCAGATTTGAAGAAAAACGGCTGCTCCATCAAGCGGGAAACACTTTACCGTTATATAAAAATTATGGAAGATGCAAAAATTATTTATTCCTGCAAACGCTTTAATCTTAAATCAAGAAAATCCATATCCGGAGAACAGAAATATTACCTGGCAGATCCGGGATTCTATTACGCGTTTAATACGGACCAACGGATCAACTATGGTCCTACGATGGAAAATACAGTCTATATTTATGCAAAAGCAAAAGGATATGAAGTCAGTGCAGGACGAATCGGAAAATTTGAATGTGATTTTATTCTGCATCGGAATTATTTCGATTATGCCTATGTTCAGGTGGCTATGACAATCATGAACAGTATCGAAACAGAAAACCGGGAGTACCGGCCATTTGAGCAGATAAAGGATAACTATCCCAAATATCTGATAACAAGAAATGATTTTATCCAGCATAGAAGCGGGATCCTGCATTATAATATTGCCCCATTTATGAAAGAGAATATGGATTTCTGATTTTTGATAACCCAGACCCGGGTCAGATGATTTACAGTCCGTTTATCCGGACTGCATGAAAACTGTCCGGATAATTTTCAATTTTTCTGTTATATTAAGAATCAGGTGTCTGTCATTCCGGAATGTCGCCTGTCAGGAGACCACGGATGGCCGGACACTGCTTATAATCCACATATCGATGCCGAAATGGCAGCCGATTTGTGGTATTATTCTTTCTGTTTTGTCCTCTCCGAAGCAGATTGAACACTGCCTGTAGTTGTCAGCCCGATCGGGATATCGTTTCAAAAACAGATTTCGGCCCCATGTGAGCCGTAAGGAGACAGCAGGATGCGTAACTATGCTTTTCTTTCAGCGGAAAACCGGGATGAAGGTTTCCTCGGCATTGACGGATTAAGTGCAGACGAAGAGAAAGAACTCTCCAAACAGATCCTCGCCGGAGAGGCGGCAAAAGAATCTCTTTCCAATAACGCTGATCTTTCCGATACGGAAAAATCAGCTTTGACAGACATCATTGAAGCGGGAGCCCGGGCATATGACCGGCTGGTGCTGGCAAATCTGCCGCTGGCCGCGAAAATCGCCGCAAAAACGCTGCGGAAAAATCCTCATGGGCTGAACGATTTTTATGATTATCAGCAGACCGCCATGAAGGTGATCTGCAGCTGCGCCAGGACTTATGACTGGAAGCTGGACTGCCGATTCGGCACCTATGTCCACCGCAGCCTTCAGCATGAGATGATGCGCGAAAACGCAAAAACCGGATATGCACTGCGCATTCCTGAGGAAAATCTTCCGCAGCTGGGTTCCCTGAAGCGCCTGGCTGAGTCCGGCGGGATCAATGAGGCAGCAAAAGAACTGAATCTGACAGCGGAAACTGCCGGCAGGCTGCTGTGGGCGGGCAGCAGCAACAAGAGCCTGCAGGATCCTGTAAGCGCTGAGGATCCGGAGACGGAACTGGGCGAGATGATCGCCGATGCGGCTGCCATGACAGCGGATGAAATCGAAGACCGGATCGACCGTGAAACACAGATGAAGAATCTCTATAAAGCATTCTCCGGGCTCACGGAAAATGAACGGGACCTCCTGAAAGGCCGCATGGGGTTCAACGGTGATCCGCTTCCCATGAAAGCGTTTGTCGGGACAGCTGCCAAAAGCATCAGCGGTGTCCAGAAAAAACAGATCGCCGCGAT
>CACYHU010000179.1 GCA_902774215.1 uncultured Chloroflexota bacterium | reverse complement strand
TATGGGGATCAATGGATTATCCAGTCTGGTCATGAGAAGCCGCAAACAAAATTCACTGTTTCTTTTTGTGGACGAAAAAGGGAACGGATCAAAGGAATTTACCGGGATAGAGACGGATTCATCCTGTTAAATGTCTGGGGTACATCTTTCTGTAAAGATCCTTGTAATTTGTGGTTCCTGCTGTTTATTTTTCTTTCAGGACATCCGTGATGATCTTATCTACCTCTTTCATGACAACACCGACAGGGCTCGTCATGGTTTTCACCATCATCCTGTACTGGTTTACATCTTTGTTCCCATGGAACACCTGGAAGACCCATTTGGTCAGCATCTGGCTGAAACCGGCCTGAAGTTTACCCTTGTCTGCCTGATCCGTAGTGTGCTTCAGCCCGCGGATAATGGTCGTCATTTCCTTCTCATGGGTCTTGACGCAGTTCGCGGCATCAGCATTGAGCCAATCCAGCATTTCCTTCATATTGTATTTGCCCTGAAAATTTTCCGTGAAGCGCTCTTGCATCCCGCCGAAAACGCTTTTCATGATCATTAGCTGATAAGTATTGGCGGCAGAAGCGTTGGGATTTTTCATTTTGGCCATCGTGGGGTCATTCCAATCTTGTTCGAACATGTCGGAAGACACGCCAACCTGCCGTTCCTTTTTTTCAAGGGAAAGGGCATAATCTACATCCTGCTGGTTGTATTCATCTTTCGTGATCATATATCTGTGAGATCTTTCAAAATCCAGGGAAAGATCATTGATCCGATAGAGTTTGTCTAACTCCTTTTTTTCTCCGTCATTTAGTCTCCCGGCAGATCTTTTCTGTCTCAAAACCATCATTTTGTTATATTCCGACAGTGCTTTCTGCGGGGTTTTAAAGATCTGGAGCCAGGCTTCGTACTTTGAAGGCGTCATTTCCACTGATATTCCGCCAACGGTAAAATTATATTTTTTCCCGCTGAAGGACTTTCCGAGATCTCCCAGATCCTTGTCTTCGGCAGTTTCGTCTTTTGCATCGGTCGTAACATAAGCTTGATCGACAGCATTGATCCCATGGTTCAGCAAGCTGATGATCGGCAAAACCTTTTTCTGGATACGGTTGTCATTTCTGTAATATTTAAATAACAGGATATTCAGGTTTTTGATCGTGTCGGTCATTTCGGAGCGGGCCTTCACCAGGTTTGACTGTTTCGAATTTTTATTCATTGCGGCCTCATTCTCATAATCAGGAATGAGCGCTGTGATCCTGTCACCGATTTCATCTCCGGTCAGATCTTTCATCAGCTTTTTGAGATCTTCATTACTATTTTCACCATAGAGCTTGTCGATCGGAGTGATTATCGACATGGCATTCTTCAGGTCAGAGAACAGGATGGGCAGATTCTTGATAACGACATCCAAAGAAGCCTCCTCAAGAGAATTGTCTCCGTTCTTAACATTTCCAAAGCTGCCGATCATTCCGGACTTGCCGCCTTCCGTGCGGCGCAGATTTTCCGCAACGGCATTCGGCGAATCCGCCTCACTGGTGCGTGAGGACCATAAACTCATGGAATTTTTGTATTGTTCATAATCCTCTCTTGATGCCATTTTATTGCCGAAATTCTGGTAGCCCAGGTCATCCTTTTCACGCATTTTTTCGAAGCCGTTTTCCATATCCGCTTTGGTGATCGGCGCCATTGCAGCGGCACCAAACATTTTTCTATCCGCACCGGACTGCAAATAAACTTCATCTTTGGCAAAGGCTGCTTCCGCCCCTTTGATCTGCGCAGTATTAACAAGCATATCTTTGGCGAAGGTGGTGCAGTTTCGTGTGTAAGCGTTGTAACCACCTCGTTCGGCATAGCTTTCCGCTGCGCGAAGCACATTGGTCACCTGCTTCGGCTTTGCCTGGAAGCTGCGGCTGATATTATATTTCTTGCCCTGTTCGTTCATAACCCGGCCGGGAATGGTCGCGTTGTTATAGCTGGTGACAGCAAATTTCGACATCGTTGATCCGCCTCCGCCTGCCATATAGTATCCGAAGCGCAGGTTATAACGCTGCCATCGTCCGGAAAGTGCACTGTATCGGCTGTATTCAATGCCAATACCGGAATGGCCGGTGCCGCCGGCGCCGGTAACTGTGTAGTCCTTTGAAGACTGGGAAATATAAACTGAAATGACCGGATCCCGCGGTTTCGCGTTTTTATCCTTATCGTCACCTTCGGCTGCCTTTTCTGCGATCGGCCAGGACCAGATCTCCGGGACACGGCGGAAATCGGCATTGACCTGATCTTCCGGGCCTTCCTCGTTTTCAAATTTAGCACCATCCCATCCGGGGATCGCGCCTTGATTCTCTTTTGGACTGAAACGGTCGCTTCCGCGCATGCCGTTATATATTCCCCTGAAGGTGCCCGGCTTCTTTTTGATCAGATCATAGAGACCTTTCCCGATCGTTGCAAAGAAGCCGCCGACTTTCCCGATGGTTTTCCCGGTGTAGTAGGCTAACCAGCTGGCTGCCTTTTTCATGAATCCCTGCTTTTTTCGGGCAGGAAGCTTTTGTGCGACAAAATCCCAGCCCTGGGTTGGCTCCAGGGATTGATCGATCTGCGTCAAGTCTTCGTTAATATTTTGAGCAGCAGAACCCTTTTTGGCGGATGATTTAGCCTTCTTTTTCCCGGAACCGATTTCGTTATCGATCAACTTCTCCGGCTCTTCTTTGAGCAAAGGTCCAATAAGATCCATCGAATCATCAGCCTTGATCTCATCCGGCTGTTCTTTTTCGCCCATTCCTCTTTCATCCGACTCATTGATGAGGTTGAGTTTTTTTCCTGCATTGCTCTTCGGTTTTTTTGTTATCTTACGGTTCAGATCATTTTCATAATAATTTTCAAGCCCATCCTTGACGATCTCGGAAGGGATATCTCCCAGTGTCATTTTGTTGAGATCATTTTCTGCATAATGTGCCAGGGCTTCATCAAGAGCTCCATTCGCGTTGTTTGCTTCATTGGAACCGAGGTTCAGAGGAATGTTCATCCCATTGGCTGCTTCATTCCCGATATTGATCAGCGCTTCTTCAGCTTCCTGTTCTTTGCGCACTTCATTACCGGCATTTCTGCCATTTGCGATTCGATTTGCCTGGGTATTCTGTCTTCGATACATTTTCTGTCTGACCCTTTTATTCTTCCTTCATCACATTCGTAATCAGCTTATCGGTTTCTTTCATGACTGCACCTTGTTCATTTGACACAGCTTCCGCCAACATCTTGTATTCCTCGTCGGATCTGTCTGCACGGAAAAACTGGAACAACCATTGTGCATTTTTAGGACTATTATACCAGATTTTATCTCAGTAATTTACTTAAGGAAACGCTGATTAATTCAGTTTAGAGACAAAAGAAGCCGTCAGAAGTATAATTAAAGAAAAAATGACGGTGAAAAATGGGACAATTATCATTCACAGAAGCAGGATATTCAAACCGGAGAAGACGAACAAAACGAGAAGACTTTCTTGATCTGATGGATGAAATCATCCCATGGAAGGAGTGGTCAGAAATAATCCGTCCGTATTATTATCAAAATACACGGGGACGACGGGCAAAGGAAATAGAAACAATGCTGCGAATGTATCTGATGCAGAACTGGTTCCATCTGTCGGATGAAGGTGTGGAAAATGCCATATATGACAGTTACGCAATGAGGAAATTCATGCAATTGGACTTCAGTAAAGAGTCAGTACCGGATGCAACAACGCTGACGAAGTTCCGACATATCCTGGAGGAAAATCATCTTGGCGAAAAAATCTTTTCAGATGTACGGGAACGTTTGGACAGAGGTGGAATGATCATGCATGGCGGAACAATTGTAGATGCAACAATCGTATCAGCACCCAGTTCCACAAAAAACAAAGATGGGGAGCGAGATCCGGAGATGCACCAGACGAAAAAGGGAAATCAGTGGCACTACGGAATGAAGGTGCACATTGGAGCAGATGCCGGATCAGGATATGTACATACGATAACAGGAACTGCTGCCAATGTACATGACATTGAGGAAGCGCCGAAACTGTTTCGCGAAGATGACCATGTCGGATACGGCGATTCCGGATATTTGGGAATAGAGAAGAGAGATGAAGTCAAAACCGATCCGAATCTGAGCAAAATTGAATTTCGAATCAATAAAAGGCCTTCCAGTATAAAGGTGAATGAGAAAAATTACAATGGCTTCAACTGGGATCGATATATTGAGAACAGAAAATCATCAGTCCGGAGCAAAGTTGAGCATCCATTTCTCATCGTCAAACGTCAATTTGGATATGCCAAAATTGTGTATCGAGGAATTGCAAAGAATTTGAATCGTTTTCATGTGCTTTTTGCCAGTGCGAATCTTCTTATGTGTATTCGAGCTGGACGAATAAAAGAGTTTACTGCGGCGTAATGCGCCTATTTATAGAAAAAAGAGGAAAAATGAAAGGTAAAGAGCCTGATTTTAGCCCAATATTGACAAAATAAAAGGATAATTACGACAATTTGAAACTATTGTAACTATCCGTCTGCTTAATGTTCAAAAAAGGGTTATTAATCAGCGTTTCCTTAGAAACTGCACTTTGGTCACACAGGAAATAAATATTTCGGTATTGAGCGTCAAAAATCCCAGTAGAAGAATAAAAATTCCTGATGTTTCTAATCACTTCGGAGTAAAGGTGGTTTCTTTATTTGATATGATGAGATATCTGAATTTTTCATTATAAACATAGAAAAACCACATAATAATAATAATAATAATAAGTCTTATGGTTGGAAGATATAAAGTCATCACGCTGTGCGGCAGTACACGATTTAAGGACGCTTTTCTGGAAACACAGAAACGTCTTACTCTGGAAGGC
>CACYHU010000178.1 GCA_902774215.1 uncultured Chloroflexota bacterium | reverse complement strand
CAGTCCATGGAACTGACCGGGAATGCGGGGTATACGGATCTGCTGATCACATGGCTGTATAAGATGACTGTGAACGACACCAACTACAAGCTGGCTGCTGTTATGGGTATTCTGGTATTCCTGGTTCTGGCTATTATCAACCTGATCGCCTACAACCTGATCCCGTCTGTAAAGAATGAGGAGGATTTCCAATGATGAGCACAAAAAATGAAATTCCCGAAGTCGATATCGAAATAGACGAGAAGGCCGGTGTGATCCGTGAAGTCAAACCGCAGAAGCCGGCCAGTAAAAAAGCCAATGAACGGCGCTCAAATGCGGCGATCTATACGATCCTGATCCTGATAAGCATCATCTGGCTGGCTCCCTTCGTTTTCCTCGTATTCCAGTCCTTCCGCTCCTATGCGCTGGAAGGCGGCGGTATGGTCGATTATCTGCTGCCGAAGACCTGGTCGCTGGACAATTACCGCTGGCTTTTTGATCCGAACAACAGTAATTTCCTGCGCTGGTACGGCAATACCTTCATCATCGCGCTGTTCTGCTCGGTGATCCAGACCATGATGGTCCTTTCCGTCAGCTATGCTCTTTCCCGCCTGCGCTTTTCAGGCCGCAAATTCATCATGAACGCAGTCCTGGTGCTTGGCCTGTTCCCGGGCTTCCTGACGATGATCACCCTGTATTTTCTGCTCAAGCAGCTGGGCCTGACACAGTCCGGTGCCGTTCCGGGCCTGATCCTAATCTACTGCGCTTCCTCCGGCATGGGCTATTACATTTCTAAAGGTTTTTTCGATACCATTCCGAAATCGCTGGATGAAAGCGCCCGCATTGATGGCGCGACCCGCTTCCAGGTCTTCCTGAAGATCATCATGCCGCTGGCCAAACCGATCGTGATCTATACGGTCCTCATGGCATTCATGGCTCCCTGGGGCGACTATGTGTTTGCCTCCTATGTTGCGTTCGGCTCGGAACCGAACTATAATGTGGCTGTCGGGTTGTACCGCTGGGTCAATTTGACGGACTATCAGGGGTATTTCACCCGGTTCTGTGCCGGCGGTGTATTGGTAGCGGTTCCGATCACGATCCTCTTCATGTGCCTGCAGAAGTACTATGTTGAAGGCGTGACCGGCGGTGCCGTGAAAGGGTAATCGTTTCCGGCAGTTTTCTGCCGGCAGTCAGTGAATAAGAAGCCGCTTTGCGGAAGGATCCGGATACTGATGCGGAAACCGGCATCTATGAGAGGAGATCAGGAGAAAACTGATGGCAAGTGTAACGTTTGAACATGTAAAGAAAGTGTATGATAAGAAGGTAGAAGTAGTCCACGACTTTAACCTTGAGATCAAGGATAAAGAGTTCATTGTTTTCGTCGGACCGTCCGGCTGCGGCAAATCCACAACGATGCGAATGGTCGCGGGGCTTGAAGACATCACCGACGGGATCATCAAGATCGGTGACCGGGTGGTCAATGATGTGGAACCGAAGGACCGCGATATCGCGATGGTATTTCAGAATTACGCGCTGTATCCGCACATCACGGTGTACGAGAATCTGGCGTTCTCCCTGCGCCTGCGCAAGATGAAAAACGAAGAAATACACAAGAAGGTCTGCGAAGCTGCCGAGATCCTCGGCATCACCGAATACCTTGGCCGAAAACCGAAAGCACTGTCCGGCGGTCAGCGCCAGCGTGTCGCAATCGGACGTGCGATCGTTCGCGACCCGCAGGTCTTCCTGATGGACGAACCGCTGTCCAACCTGGATGCGAAGCTCCGCAACCAGATGCGTTCCGAGATCATCCTGCTGCGCAAGCGTCTGAATACGACCTTCATTTACGTTACCCATGACCAGACAGAAGCCATGACCCTGGGTGACCGCATCGTTGTCATGAAAGACGGCTGGATCATGCAGGTCGGGACCCCGCAGGAAGTCTTCGATACACCGCATAACCTGTTTGTCGCCGGTTTCATCGGGAGCCCGCAGATGAACTTTCTCAAGGCGAAACTGAGCAGGGATGGCAGCGGCTACAGCGTCTCTCTGCCCGGTGTGAGGATCCCGCTGAACGCTGAACAGAACGCAGTCCTGGTGAAGAAGGGTGTCGGTTCCCAGGATATCACGCTGGGTGTCCGTCCGGAACATACGACCGCTCTCTTCGACAATCAGTCGAATTCGATCGAATGCACGATCCTCGTGAATGAAATGATGGGTTCGGAACTACACCTTCACCTGAAGACGAAGGACGATGACAACATCATCCTGCGCCTGCCAACGATCGATCTGACGCAGGAACAGCGTGCCCGGCTGACCTACGGCAGCAAGATGTACATCACCTTCCAGTCTAAGGTCATGCACCTGTTTGACCCGGTGACAAATAAGAACCTGATCTATGGTGATTGACCGAGATCGGAATTCTGAAATCTGATATCAGAAGGAGCTGCCGCAAATTAAAATTTTGAAAGGCCATCGGGGGGGGGGAGTGCTTCACAGGGACGCGGAATAAACATCAGCTGGGAGCGAAAGTGATCCCCGCGTCCCGGCTAATTCAGTCGGGGAACACGCACTGAGCTGCGGCCCCCATCCCCCCCGTTGTGTTATCGGTTTTTTTTCTGATTCACCCACAAAAAGCGGTGGTTACCTTTTATTCGGCTCATTTTTATTCAATTGTCAGGGTTCTTTGATTTTACGAGTTTTTTTCTCGTAATTATCACTGTCAAGGGTAAGTAAAATAATATAACAATATATATTAATTACAGGAAAAGGGGTTATATATACGTATTTTTTCAAGCAGCGCAGTACTGCTTTATGAACAATTGTACCGTACCCGGAACAGACATAATTAATTTTTGGAAATTTCAGATATTTAGATATAGAAAAATCGGGCAATTTTAGAAATCATTGAGAAGGTGTACTAAATGCATCGTCTGCAAAATACTGAATTCAAACAAGACACTGGCAGTCAGAATACCGACAATAATATCTATCAGGAACAAACTGATAATTACTCTAAAACAATAATGAGGTGCTGACCTGTGAGTTTTACTTACGCACAACATAAAAGACAGGAAAGTGAAAGGGATGACGCGGAGCGGTTCGGCCGCCCCGGTAAGGAATCTTCCTTTCCCAACAGCGCGCAGCTGGCGGAGCCGGGGCACCGGATCGATATGCCCGTGGTAATGCGCGAGAAGATGGAAGGGGCATTCGGCATGGATCTCTCTTCCGTGAAGCTCTATGAGAACAAGGCAGTGGGCGAAGCCGGAGCTGAAGCTGTCACTCAGGGCAGCAACATCGCCTTCGCACCGGGCAAACTGGACTTTTCCAGCACCAGCGGTCAGGCACTGCTGGGTCATGAGATGTCCCACGTCGCTTCACAGGCAAGGGGCGAGGTCCGGGGCAGCGGTTTCGTGAACGATTCCACCCTCGAAGCCCGTGCCGATCAGGAAGGCATCAAGGCAGCCCGCGGGGAGAGCATCGCAGCGGGCAGCGGCGTATCCGAGCCGCTGTCAAACGCCTCCGCCGTATCCGCAGCCGGGCCGATGCAGGCCAAAAGCGGTAAGAAGGCCAGAGAAAGAGCGGAAATGGAGAGCGCGAATTTCTATTCCACCAGGGAAGCGGACGAGGATGCAACACTGGACAGATTTGATCCGGTCAAGGAAAGAATAAGACAGTTTAGACAAAAACGGAAGGTGAAAGAGAAGAAGAAGAGATTTATAAAAAGACGTGGAATTAAAAATCGGTTAAGGAAACATGAAAATTCGAGAAGTTGGCTACCATATATACAATATGATACGAGACTTGACATAGATATGCCGAGCATCAAGGAAGAAGAGGCAGAACAACTTAAAGATGACAATGAACCTCTGATCCAAAATGAAATCGTTCCCGAAATCATGGAAAAGAAACCGGATGAAACTATAGAGGAACCGGCTGAGGAATTATCGCCAATTGCTGCATTTATGAGGAATTATCACAAAAAGAATCAGGAGCAGGCCAATGGTATTGACTACGTCTTGAAATACTCCCATTACAAAAATATCATTGACGACAACAATAGCAACACACAGCAGCAAAAGTACAAGAAAAAGAAAAAGACCTGGTAGTAATCATAACGGACAGGCGCAAAAGAACAAGGAAAAGCTCGAAGAAGCCGATAAACCTCTTATCAAAGAAGGAGCGTCTGTTGAAGACATGACGCAAATCGACAAATCATTAGAGCCGGTCGAAGGGATGAATTTCGTTGTCGAAAAACTTCCCGTACGGGAAAAGGCGAGTGTCGGAACGAAAATCAGAAACAGGTGTCCAATGTGGTGCACCCCGCGGAAAACTATGCCGTATGAGGCAGATACAATGCTTATTACGAGAGCAATTTTTTGAAGCGTTATTTTTGTCCTGACATTTGTCTCTGCTTTCGCTGTGTCAGAGCGGAAACAAATGCCAGCACGATCATTGTTCCGAGCACGATACCAGGTGTATCTTCTAATAACAAACTATACATGGAGAATGACGATGAAAAAACAATTATTAGCAGTATTATTGGCAGTACTGGTGAGTATTGCATCCGTGTCAGCTCAGGGACCTGCCGGAGGCCCTAACGGACAAAGAGGCGGAAACCGCGGCGGAAATGGCGGCGGCGCAGATAAATCATCCGATGCGGAACTGCAGAAAATGATCACGGAAATCATTCCGCAGTTTGAACTGGTGACCCGGGAAGATCCTGAAACAGGAATTACTCTGCAGTACCAGCTTTTTATTCCGGCTGATTATGACGCGAATGAAAAATATCCGCTGGTCCAGTTTATACCTGATTCCAGTGTAGTCGGAAAAGGTTCAGATGCAGTACTAACGCAGGGATGGGGCGGCCTTATCTGGGCATCGCGGATACTGTCGTGGATGACAATTTCAATCATTCTGAACAGATAGAAGCCGCTGTTCATTTTATCCAATATCTGCTTCAGACATATTCCATTGATCCGGGCAGGCTCTATACCACAGGGCAGTCAATGGGCGGGATGACCTCTTTTTACCTGAATATTACCTATCCTGATCTCTTTGCCGCTTCTGTATTTGTCGGCAGCCAGTGGGATAACAGCAGGCTGAATATCCTTGAGAACAAATCGTTCTTCTATATTGTCTCTGCCGGTGACCCGAAAGCTTCAGCGGGGCAATCAGAACTGCTGGCTGTGTTTGACGCGGACGGAGCTTCTTATGCTCATGATGAATGGGGTGCGCAGGATCCGGCTGATGAACAGAACGCTGCCGTTGCTGCTATGCTCAGTGAAGGACATTCCGCGAATTTTGTGACTTTCACCGCGGGAACTACACTGGCTGAAGGGGCTTCCGCTTCGGGCGGAGCGGGCGAACATATGACTTCTTTCGACTATGCATACAAAATCGAAGCAGTCCGTGACTGGCTATTCCTTCAATGAGATTTGAATATCGACACAGTTGTTGATTTTTCAGAATAATTGGTAAGTATTGACGTATCCGCTGAAGCTTGCGGATACGTCAGCTGATACAAATATATGAGAGGTGTTCCGGAAATGTTGAAGCGAAGATCAATGCATCGATATCCGTGGTCATGTCACGAAAACCGTAATTGATCAGTACCGATGCACCGCCGACAAGGATCAGCTCTGCCGGGACATTCTTCCCTGCCAGTCTGCGATATTCTTTCGCGGCTGCCTTCAGATAATAATCAAGGTTATCCCGTGTGAATTCGATCATCCGCTCAACACACATCGCGGACCTCGTTTTCAACGATATTGAAGCGGATAAATTCCGGAATCGCTGTCCGGACCGACATCTTCAGTATCTCATCGCTGTGTGCTGCCTCGGCGAAAGCACGGATGCTCAGGGGATAAAGCGGTTCCTGAAGCTTCAGCGAACGCAGATGATCATAATCCCTGCATAGCGGGATCTGATTGATCCTGCTGAGGTAGTCGATCATCGCAAGCAGGTACAGACATTCCGGATACCATCCCCGTTCAAAATATCGTCGGATATCGTCTTTTTCCAGTGTATCAAGGATAAAAGGTATATCTCCCGCAGTTTTCAGCTGATGGCATACCGCACTTCTAAAATTTCCGAAGCTGCTTCTTTTAACCATGTACGGTGCCAAAAGATCTTCCATCGGTATTTCCAATGCCCGGGCAATTTTATAGATGGTTTCCGCACTGCATTTTTCAGGACTTGTTTTCCCACTGCAAAGATCGTTGATTGTTGTATATGGAACATCGCTTTGCTTAGCAAGCCGGTACATTGATATTTTTTTATTTTTCAGCACATCCTTGATCGTCATAGCATCTCCTTGAAAAACATTATAACGGTATACCGATATAATGTCAATCGCAATACACAGCCCGCTTGGTACAAAAGATTTTCGCTGAAACCTTCAAACCTCTTCATATGCGATACCATACTTCACATATCCCGTGTGAATTCGAGCATCCGCTCAGCACACATCGCGGACCTCGTTTTCAACGATATTGAAGCGGATAAATTACGGAATCGCTGTCCGGACCGACTGCTTCAGTATCTCATCGTTGTGTGCTGCCCCGGCGAAACCCCGGAACCTCAGGGGATAAAGCGGTTCGTGAACCTTCAGTGAAAGCAGGTGATCATAAGAAGTTCTTGTCATTTTCTCTTGACTGTGGAATTTTGAAACGCAGCCCATTGGCAGGAAGATGCTTTCCATTCGATTTCGACGTGGTACAATTCAATAGACAACAGTGATTTTCGGACAAGATAACCGGGGAGGAGCAGATGAAAGTTCCTGTC
>CACYHU010000177.1 GCA_902774215.1 uncultured Chloroflexota bacterium | reverse complement strand
CCTATATGGAATTCTGCCTCTGGGATGCAAATGATGATGCAACCAATTTCCAGCGGAATTACAGCATCGGTGAAGTAGAGATCACTGAAAAGGCGATCTATCACAAGACAGAATACCGTGAACGGCGTGATCATTACGCTGTATTCTGGGCCGATCAAAAACCGGATGCCTACGATACATCGCGTGATGCGTTCATCGGCGTTTATGGAAGTCCTGCTCATCCCGAAGCTGTTTTTGAGGGAAACTGCACGAACAGTGAAGCACACGGCTGGGCACCTGTCGGCGCGATGCAATTCCATATTGAGCTTTCCGCGGGCGAAAGCCGTGAGCTGCTTTTCGGCCTTGGATATATCGAAAATCCGGTATCCGAAAAGTTTTCTGCTCCGGGCGTTATCAATAAGTCAAAAGCCGAAGCAATGATCTCACGGTTCTCGAATTCGGCCCAGTATGATGAAGCCGGAAGAAAGCTTGCCGCATTCTGGGAAAAACTGCTCAGCGGGTATGTACTGCATTCCGGAGATGAAAAGATGAACCGCATGGTTAACATCTGGAATCAGTATCAGTGTATGGTTACCTTCAATATGTCCCGTTCTGCCAGTTATTATGAGAGCGGTATGGGACGCGGTATGGGATTCCGTGATTCCTGTCAGGATCTGCTTGGCTTTGTTCATATGATCCCTGAACGGGCTCGTGAGCGGATATTGGATATCGCCGCCACACAATTTCCTGACGGCAGTGCCTATCATCAGTATCAGCCGCTGACGAAGAAGGGCAACCTTGCTGTCGGCTCCGGTTTTAACGATGACCCGCTCTGGCTCATCGCCGGTACCGATGCATATCTGCGGGAAACCGGTGACTGGTCCATACTGGATGAATCGGTTGATTTTGACAACGATCCTGCGCTTGCACAACCGCTGCTTGAACATCTACGCCGAAGTTTTAACTACATTGTTGATCACCGCGGCCCTCACGGCCTGCCTCTAATCGGCCGGGCTGACTGGAATGACTGTCTGAATCTTAATTGCTTCTCCGAACATCCGGGGGAAAGCTTCCAGACCACCGGTCCCAGCGAAGGGCCTGTTGCTGAATCAGTGTTTATTGCCGGTATGTTTGTAAAGTACGGTAAAGCCTGGGCATCGATCCTTCACCATATCGGATTGGATGGAGAAGCGCTGGAAGCTGAAAAAGCCATTGCTAATATGGAAAAAGTGACACTGGATGCCGGTTGGGATGGTGAATGGTTCCGCCGCGCATATGATGCAAACGGCGATCCGGTCGGCTCAAAGGAATGCGCTGAAGGTCAGATTTTCATTGAACCGCAGGGTATGTGCGTCATGGCTGAAATCGGTAAAGAAAGCGGTGAAGCCGCAAAAGCAATGGAGAGCGTCAAAAAACGTCTTGATACAAAATACGGTATCGTCCTGCTGCAGCCGGCTTATACACATTATTACCTGAATCTGGGCGAGATTTCCAGTTACCCGCCGGGATATAAGGAAAATGCGGGGATCTTCTGTCATAATAACCCCTGGATCGTTTGTGCTGAGACAGTTCTTGGCCACGGGAACCGGGCCTTTGAAGTTTATAAGCGCACAGCACCGGCCTATATCGAAGATATCAGCGAGATCCATCGGACGGAACCCTATGTCTACTCTCAAATGATTGCCGGAATAGATGCACCTACCTTTGGAGAAGCAAAGAACAGCTGGCTCACGGGTACTGCTGCCTGGACATTCCTGAGCATCAGCCAGGCTATCCTTGGCATACAGCCGACACTGGATGGCTTGATGATCGATCCCTGCGTAACTTCTGATATGAATGAATTTTCTGTTGACCGCAGCTATCGCGGAGCAAAATACCATATCCATGTCGATAATTCAGCAGGTGTTGAAAAAGGCGTAAAGGAATTATATGTCAATGGTGAATCGATCAGAGGCAATGTTATTCCCGTTCAGCCTGAAGGCACTGAAGCAGATATTACGGTCATAATGGGATAATAGTATTTTTACAACAATAAGGCACCGGAATTTATTCCGGTGTTTTTTTAATTGTAAACCTTATCATTCAAATTGGTTAACAATTACAGAGACCATATATATAATAAACGCAGGGATAAGAATGTTCATGAAAACGAAGGAAAAACTGCTTCAGCTTTTAGTGTCATGTCAAAATGAATGGGTTTCCGGAGAAGATATCGCTCAGGATCTGCAAATATCCCGCGCGGCGGTTTGGAAAGCTGTCAATAGTCTCCGTAATGAGGGATATATCATTGACGCTGTCCGCAGAAAAGGATACCGTCTCGTTTCAGAGACAGATGTTTTATCAGAATTAGGTATATGGCAATATCTGAATCCTGAATGTAAAATGCTTGACATTCAGGTTTTACAGGAAGTCGGCTCAACCAATGAAATGCTGCGTGAAAAGGCAATTTCAGGCTGTCCGGAAGGCACTGTCCTTGTTGCCGCGATGCAGACGGACGGTAAAGGGAGAATGGGACGTCGCTTCTATTCACCAGCAGATACCGGTGTCTACATGAGTATCCTTCTTCGTCCGGTCAGTATCCATTCATCAAAGGCACTGCGTTTGACAACGATGGCCGCTGTTGCTGTTTGTGAAGCAATAGAATCGGTTTCAGGGAAGTCAGCCCTCATCAAATGGGTAAATGATGTATATGTGGACAGTAAAAAAGTTTGCGGAATTCTTACTGAAGGCTCGGTCAGCCTTGAAACGGGAAGCCTGGATTACGCGATCCTTGGTGTCGGCATCAATATTTACTGTCCCGAAAATGGATTTCCTGCTGAAATTGAGAATATTGCAGGATATATTTTTGACGAAAAGGAAAGAGACGTCAGGAATAAGATTTCCGCCTCTTTTCTGAATAATTTTTTCAAATATTATCTGAACGGAGACTTCGACAGTTATATTGCGGAATATCGCAGGAGAAGTTTTGTCATTGGTAAAAAGATTGAAGTTATAAATGGTGAGGAAAGCCGGAATGCTGTTGCGGTTGATGTCGACAGCAGCTGTCAGCTGATCGTCCGCTATGAAGACGGGACATCAGAACATCTGTCAGCGGGAGAAATCAGCATCCGACTGTAATATAAGGGAACCACAGCTTTTTGCGGGTGATTCAGAAAAAGAGCTCTGAAACACAGCGGGGGTATGGGGGCTGCAGGCATCCCGTGGGCTGCGGCTTTCGCAAACACACGAACTTTCGATCCTGCGCCTTGCGTAGCATACCCTCCGGATTGCAAAGTGAGCTCTTATAATAGGAGAATAAATGAATAGAAGTTATACAAAAAATCTGGTTCTGTGCGCAATGTTTGTGGCACTGATTGCTGTCGGTGCTTTCATAACGATCCATATTCCGATCGTTCCCCTGTCCATGCAGGATATGTTTGTGCTCCTTGCAGCTGTTTTGCTTGGACCCCAATGGGGCTGTCTTTCAGTATGTATTTATCTGGTCATGGGCCTTGCGGGCCTTCCTGTTTTCACACAGGGAGGAGGAATCGGTTATATTCTTCGTCCGACCTTCGGTTATCTGCTTGGTTATATTCCTGCTTCATGGCTCGTCGGAACACTTGTAAACAAGAAAAAGGTACCGACATTTAAAAATATACTCTTTGCCTGTTTTGCGGGAATTGCCGTTATTTATTTCTTCGGGACGGTGTATCTGCTCCTGCTGAACCGTTTCTATCTCGGGAACACGATTGCTTTGGGACCGATGCTACTTGCCTGTGACGTTCAGCCGCTGCCGGGAGATATTATCAAATGTTTTCTCGTGGCTGCGATCGGACAGCGGCTTCTTCCTCTGATACGTGAAGGTATGATATAAATTGAAGGCCGGGATCAAAAATCCCGGTCTTGTTGTAATTAAAAGTTATCCTGCCAGCCCGATTTTGTCTGCGCATTCACGCATACCCAGAATCGTCTCCTGTATCACATCATCAAGCGGCATTCCCAGACGTTCAGCGCCTTCCTGAATAACCTGTCGGTTGACATTAGCTGCAAAACTCGCGGTCTTAAACTTCTTTTTGACGGATTTCAGCTCCAGATCCATAACGCTCTTTGAAGGCCGCATTAATGCACAGGCATATACAAGCCCTGTCCAGTTCATCAATCGTGAACAGGACCTTCTCTGCATTGGTGACAGGCTCTGTATCAGAGCAGATACCGTATCCGTGAGAGAGGACCGAGTGAATAAACTCATCGTCAAATCCTTCTTCGCGCAATATCCGCGGCGCATGGTTAAGATGTTCCTCGGGATACAGTTCAAAATCGATATCATGAAGCATTCCGAGAATTCTTCGACCATCAAAACATGACGCTGCAGATGGTCTGTAGTTACATATTTCGTAAGTATATTCCAGGCTTCATCCCTGGTTGGCAAATTACTCATAATGATCATTCCTCTTGAGCATATTTTACATCAGATTCATCGTCATCATCATGATCTGCATGAAAATTTGGTAAGCGATCATGTCGTAATCCTCTTCAGTCAGCTGCGAGGCCTGCACAGCTTCGGAGCCGGAAATCCCGGCTTCAGCTTCGCCTGTTTTTCTGTCCATACTGACGTTCATTGCGAAAAGCGGTTTTCCCTGTGAAGTATGTTCATATTCAAGCTGTGAAGCAGTGTCATCTGTTCCGAAGTCATTTGGTATATTCGATATAAATAACTTCCCGGTGCCTTTTTCACCGTTCCAGTCATATTGGAAAACTGTATCAGAGACCTTTGTCATGGTTTCAGCTGAAGCTTTTGTAATTAACAGTGCACGGAAGAGCGGTTTCCGCAAACTTTTCTCGACGGTATCCACTGAAATTTCTGTTAATTCTCCTTCCGCGTTTTTTATATTCTGAAATACGAAAACCTTATCGGAGGATTGCGGGTCACTGGAATCGCCTGTTTCCATGGTAAGCCTCATCACTTTGCCGTTACTATCCTGATCGATAGTGACCACAACATATCTGCTGCCCGGATCAGTGCCTGCTGCCTCTTTCAGTCCTGCAATTAATTCTGCCAGATAATCAACATCCTCCCGCTCAGCCAGTTCAGGATTGGATCGTATAAGCCCTGCATTGATCTGTTGATTCATTATCATTGCAAATTCCGGATTATCAGATAAGAATTGAGATAAGGCATTTATGAACGCCAATATATCTTCATTGGTAAAAGTACCTGTCACAGAAGAAGTGAAGGCCGGCGATACCGGCAGAGAAGCCGGTCCTGGCCAGGAAAAAACACGCTTCCAGGACGGGAAATCAGTATAAAGATAGGTAAACTCAGAGGACGGAGCAGATTCCTGAAATTTTATCATCAGCAGCAGCAAAGGGATTTCGAAAGCGCTCCAGTCAATTTCGCTGTCAAGGGATATATCCGGACTTACATCTGCAGATTTGCCTGTTTTGCTGCTTTCCCTCATCGCGCTGATCATGGTGTAAACGGATTCTATATCCGGCAGATCTGAATTTTCCTCGGTCATTTGATCCAAAATTTCATAAACCGAGGCAGCAAGTTTTTCCTCAAAACGATCCTCATCATAAATCATGTAGGTATTTGGTCCAAGAAAATTGCTCTGCACATAATACGGATAGGTCAATTGTCCGCTGTATGTAAATAGTGCTTTATTATCTTTATATACTTCGGCAGACTGCATAGGTACATCACCTGTCTGTGAGATATATTTGAATTCCAATCCGGTCAGAAAACGTATAAATTCAGTAATATTCTCATTATCATTTGAAAATATATCTACTGAATTTACTTTTATTGATGATTCTGTCCGTGTATTTTCGGGGACATTTTGAAAAGCATTCGATAATCCATCTCCGATTGTGGAAAAAACCTGATTCTCTTTTTCCCCTTCCGAACCTTGCTGAAGTCCGTTTCGGATCGATATTGTCCCGTCTTTTTCCGGTGATGTACTTTGATCTTTATCCCAAAGTGAATCATAAGCAGAAACAGCCGAATAAATACATAGCGTAAATATTGTAAAAATCATTGAAAAGATCTTATTTTTCATTCTCTACCTCCATAAAAAACGCTTCTTTATATAACGAATATATTTACAAAAAGTTTAATCGTATCTATTAACAGGCTTTTTCTGCGGCGAAGTCCGCCCGAAAAGCCAGTCATTTGTGCAGGGTCACCTTGACCTGAACAGATACATTTAATCAAATTTTCCCGATCGGTAATAAAAAAAACGGGACTGCTGAGAGTCCCGTCTGCAAATCACACATCAAGATTTCGCACTTCTGCCGCATGAGTCTGAATAAATCTGCTCCGCGGCGGAACCTCAGACCCCATCAGCATCGTGAATGTCTTATCTGCTGCCATTGAATCTGCCAGATGGACCTGCAGCAGCGTACGTTTTTCCGGATCCATAGTGGTTTCCCAAAGCTGTTCCGGGTTCATCTCGCCCAAACCCTTGTATCGCTGGATATTAGCCTTTTCAGCAGCTGCAGTACCGAGTTTTTTGAGTACATCGTCACGCTCATCGTCGCTGTATGCGTACTGAACCTTTTTACCGGACTGAATCTTATAAAGCGGCGGCTGCGCTATATAGACATGCCCTTCCGTGATAAGCTCAGGCATATAACGGAAAAAGAATGTGAGCAGCAGCGTGCGGATATGGCTTCCATCCACATCAGCATCGGTCATGATGATAATGTGATGATAGCGCAAATTCTTCAGGTTGAAATTCTCATTTATCCCCGTACCGATCGCGGAAATCATTGCTTTAACTTCGTTATTCGCAAATATCTTGTCAGCACTGGCTCTTTCCGTATTGAGGATCTTACCGCGCAGCGGCAGAATCGCCTGGAACGTGCGGTCACGTCCCTGTTTCGCGGAACCGCCTGCGGAGTCACCTTCCACTATGTACAGTTCGGCTTTAGTCGCATCGCGGCCGGAACAGTCGGCAAGCTTACCAGGAAGAGTCATACTTTCCAGCGCAGATTTCCGGAAGACCAGATCCCGGGCATGCTGAGCCGCATCTCGGGCTCGCGCGGAGGTTTTGCATCGCTCCACAATGGCTTTGCCGGCACTTGGCGTATTTTCCAGGAATTCCTTGAAACATTCCCCCACGACCTGCTGAACATAGGTGGAAACTTCAGTGTTCATCAGCTTAACCTTTGTCTGGCTTTCAAACTGCGGATCGGGATGCTTAATGGAAACAATGGCAGTAATACCTTCACGGGTATCGTCTCCGGAGAAGTTTTTATCATTTTCTTTCAGCAGGTTTGCTTTATGCGCATAGTCATTTATAACGCGTGTAACTGCCGTCCGCAGCCCGGTCATATGAGTACCGCCGTCAATCGTGTTAATGGTATTGGCAAATGAATAAACGGTCTCATTATAAGCGTCAGTATACTGGATCGCGACCTCAATACCAACGTTATCGATTTCCTTTTCGCCATAAACGACACTGTGGAGCGGTTTTCTGCCCTGGTTTAGATAATGTACAAATGAAGTGATCCCGCCGTCAAAGTAGAAAGTGATTTCTTTCCCGCTGCGCTCATCGACCAGATGGATCATGGTCTTGCGTGTGACAAATGCCATTTCCCGGAACCGGTTGACAAGTGTATTATAGTTTAAGCCATCGGTTTCTTCCTTGAAGATCGTAGGATCATAACGGAAGGTGATTTCCGTTCCGGTCTTTTCTTTCGGACATTCGCCGATCACTTTCACAGGTTCATCGGGATGTCCCTGATGGTAACGCTGAAAATATACCTTTCCGTCACGGTAAACTCGTGCTTCCATCCATTCGGAAAGTGCGTTTACCGCTGATGAACCGACACCGTGCAGACCTCCGGAGACTTTGTATCCGCCGCCGCCGAATTTACCGCCGGCATGCAGCGTTGTAAGTACTACCTCCAGCGCCGAAATTTTCTTTGTCGGGTGAATATCTACCGGAATACCGCGTCCGTTATCGGAAACGGTCACGCTTTGGTCTTCATGAATGGTAACTTCAATGTCAGTGCAATATCCGGCCAGTGCTTCGTCGATAGCATTGTCCACGACTTCATAAACCAGGTGATGGAGTGCTTTTGCATCCGTACCGCCGACATACATACCCGGACGGCGGCGGACAGCTTCAAGCCCTTCCAGTACCTGGATCTTACTGGCATCATAATTGGTGTTTACGTTAGTTGCTTCAGTCATGTGATTCTGGTTCCTTTTTGAAAATCTTCTTAATGCGGAGATTGGCCTTGCGCCATTCAAGATAACTCCGGGAGATTGGCCTTGCGCCATTCAAGATAACTCCGGTTTTCCTTCTGCCATTTATCCAGCTCGCGGAAAAGTACAAATGAACTCACAAGCAGGGCAGTTGTAACAAATGAATGTCCGAATATGCTGATCAGGATCAGCCATGAGGACTGCGATGGAATGGTCCAGATCATATCCAGACCAAAGGAAAGTACAAGCGATAATAAAATAAAACGGATCGTTATCGGGCTGCTCCAGGATGCCATTTTGAAGCTTTCCACAGCGGCACCGGGCAGGTCCAGATCCTTCACAAAAATACCGTGAGGGATGTAAAATAGCGGTATCATAATCCAGCATCCAAGCATTATCAGAAGTACAAGCATAATCTGGTAAAGGAACGGGATTGCCAGATAAACGACAGTCATCAGACAGCTGAAAGGTACTGCGAGAACAGCGATCAGGACGATCAGCGCAATATACAGTAAGATCACGTTCAAAAATTGAGTTCCGAATCTTTTCCAGCTGAAACTTTCGCTGCCCTTTACAGCTGCAGCCGAGAGCGAGTAATAAAATGTTCCTGATAATACCCCGAAGAACATGAATAATGCTGTCAGCCCAATGATCAACAGCACGGAAGTGACCTGAATTTCTGCTGAGGTACCAAGCGGTGTGGAGCTTCCCGCGGACCCGAAAAGTACACTGACGCCGATCGGATATGTCTGGAGAAAACCGAAAAGATTTACTGTTGATAATGCCTGTTCCAGAATTTCCTGCATCATTTCGATTTGCCGCATTCCTGTACCAGGAGCTGAATTTCTCAGTTGGGTAAACAATGAATCAAAAACAGGCATCATAAAATTATCAATGCGGAGCTTCGGTCCAAAGAGTAAAAACAAGTCAAGAATGAGCGGACAAAGAATAAGATAGGGCTTGTTTGCAGTCAGATTACAGCCTTCCGTCAGACACCTGATCACACCGGGTACCGGTGTGGATGAAGGCGGCGCAGATAAAGGTATTTCACGATTTTCCATAACATTTTAATTATACCATCTGACCGGGATCCGGACGGGAAAACCGGAATAAATGTGAACTTGATGCCGTGACCTGTTTCCGCAGGATCATCACAAGTCAGCGGGAACAGACTTACATATCCCTGGAGAGGGCTGACAATCTGTGTTTTCATGAAAAAGGCTTTATAATATCGGTTATGGAAAAACGGACACCGGGACTCTACTTTTCAACACTGACTGGAATCATAATGATGGTTTTCATGCTGGCATCTATAACAGATCGTGAATTGTTCCGCTTTCATTTCAATCTTTTTGGTTTTTCCATCGGATTTGGTTTGAATTCCATGGAGGTGATCATTCCCCTTGCTGCCGTTATCACCGATTTAGCCATGTTTTACGCGCTTCAATCAAGACTTCCGGTCGAAAAAGAACAAATCGGGCTGCATCTGTTTCTTCCGTTTGCAGTTACACTGACGATTGGCTTCACTTTGCGCAATATACAGGGTGATATGACGGGATGGCTGCTGCTGTTTATCACGGGCGGCCTTTTATTCCTTGTGCTTCTGTTTGAATATATAAACTGTGATCCGTCATCTTCAGGCAAATCATTATCAGTCATCGTCCTGGACAGCCTTTGTTATGCTGTTTTCCTGTTGTTTATTATTGCGCTCCGGGCTAATATTTCCCGCCTGGTCATAACCATCCCTGCTGTTTTTATCCTTTGCTTTGTAGTCAGTCTGAAAATCTTTTCATCCCATGTGATAAGCTGGAACATTCTGATGCTGTCAGCTGTGACAGGTATTGTGATTTGTTTTGCTGATACAGGTCTGCATTATTGGCCTGTAAATATTATTTCTTATGGTTCTCTGATGTTTTTCTGGTATTATACATTTACAAATCTTATCATCGGGTCGGATCGCAATGAACCGGTAAAAAAGACCCTGATGCGTATTCTGCCGGCAGATTTTCCGGCAATTTTGATCATGGCTTATGCTTTGATCAGATTATAATTTTTTATACGGGAGAAAATTATGAGTATTTCAATTTCTCATTTTTTATATTGGGTTGCGGCCTATCTTGCAGGTGCGATTCCTTTTGGCTGGATCATTGTTAAAATAATAAAAAACAAGGATATTCGTTATATTGCATCTGGCCGGATGGGAATGTCCAATGTAATGCGGGTCGCAGGAACCTTCTGGGGAATTGTAACTGCTGTCCTTGATGTGCTTAAAGGTATTGTTACTATTCGTATAGCCGATATTTTCGTACCCGAACCTGAGCCCTGGATGACGACGATAGGCGGAATTTTAGCTGTTCTGGGGCATATCTATTCAGTTTTCCTCATTGAACGCAGAAGAGACGGAAAATATTATTTCCGCGGCGGTGCAGGAGGCCTTACCTCAGCCGGAGCCGGTGCCGCTTTATGGAGCGGATACCTGCTCGCAATGCCGCTGCCTTGTCTGCTGATTTATTTGTTTACCGGCTATGCTTCGGTTGCAGTTGCCTGTTTCAACATCTTTGGATTGATCGGGTATATCATTGGAGCTTATCTCGGAAAATGCTCCTGGTGGTATTGTCTGTACGCTGTTGTTGCTGAGATACTTGTGCTTATTTCATTAAAACCGAATTTCAAGCGTCTGCGCCGCGGTGATGAACGAAAATCCTCCTTGCGTATCCGCTGGCGAAAGGAAGACAGACAGTAAATATACGAATGTCGGGAGCAGTGTGTGCTCCCGACTGAGATTTAAAATTCCGAATTCCGCATTCTCTTTACTCCCACGTGTACAGATAAATATCATTCCAGGTGCATCGCGTACCGAACTGATAATTTGTCCCAGCCATTGTTGCCAGTCCGATGGCATTTCCATAAGTGGCGAGGGCAGAGCGCGTGCCGAGTTTTACTCCGTTGACATACATTGACGCCTGAGTCCATCCGGACAGAAGCCATCAGATGGTCAGTGCTCAAAGGATCCGCGCCGAAAACTACGCCGCAGCCGGCGGCAGAACCGTTTGTGGCAGGTAAAGATGAAAGCCAGGAGATGTTCGCGGAAAACACAAAATTGTCAGCATTCACGATCGGGAACCACTGATAATGTTCCATGACCGCAAACTCATCTTCGTAATTGCCGAAAGAAACGACCTGGCCCCTCACACGCGGAATTATCTCATCTTTCCGCAGCTGATCAAGCACATCATTGAAAGCCTGTGTATCTGCAAATGATGGAATTACACTGATTGCCAGGAAAATCATGACCAGAATTGTAAGATAAATAATATTTTTCGTTTTCAGATATTGCATGATGCGCTCCTTTAGAATTTATTCCAGCTTGTTTCACTGATCACCCGCGGAATGAAATTCAATCCATTTTCCAGTGAAAAACCCTCGGCGTAGCTGCCGCTTTCCGCCGCGATCGATACTGTTCTTCCTTCAAGGATCTGCGGATCGATCGAATTCACACTGACCGGAATATAAATGATCAGGACTTCTTCTGATGCCGGTATCATATCCGCTGATACCGCAGCAGTCCCGTTAGGAATCCGGACAAGTCCGGTGTTTTGGGTTAGCACATTGATCGTGCGTACGGGTTCAATATTCTCTCCTTCAGAACAGCCGCTGATATTTCCTGCATACAGGTTTTCAACAGTCCACTTTTCAGCATAATCAGGAACTGCGGAACATATATCAGGAGGATAAAGCCAGTAACCTTCCCCAAGCAGGATGCGTTCCGCATCAGAACCGGGAACCACACATATATTTGCTGTTGATGATGCATCAATTATGTTTTTCCCGATGGACTGTACTCCATTAGGAATATAGATATCAGCCAAAGCGTCCGATCCGGAAAAAACGTTGGATCCTATTTTTTCCAATCCGAAGGATAGATAAACATGTTCAAGGTTCTCCATATTGGAGAACGCCGAGTCACCGATCGTTTTAACTGTAAAGGGTATGGAGATTTCACGTACAGCAGCGTTACCCTGAAATGCCGTATTCCCGATTGATGTAACGGGAAGACCATTGATCTGTGCAGGTACATCAACAACTTTATTGATGCCGTCATAGCGAACGATCTCGATCTCTTTTCCGTTATTGTCATAGGAATAATCTTCTGTAGAAGCCTGGTAATAATGGAAAGGAATTTCCCGCTCATTGAGGATCGCCTCCGCAGGTGAATTAGGAACAATACTGATCCGGACATTTTCTGACCCGGCAAAGGCATTTACATCGATTCCTGTGACAGATTCAGGTATCCGCACGTTCGTCAGCTTCGGACAATCCCCCAAAAAACGGCCGGGGATATTTTTTACTTTTTCCGGAATATCCATCTTTGTCAGACCGCTGCAGTAGCGGAAGGCCGAACCGCCGAGAGATGTCACTGTTGATGGCAGTGTCACATTTGTCAGGCTTCGGCAGCCTTCAAAGGCACTTCCTCCGATGGTCGTGACAAATTCAGGAATATTAATCGTCTTCAGATTTGCCGCGTCCCGAAAAGCATTTTGAGTGATGCGCAGCACCGTTCTCGGCAATACGACAGATTCGATCCGCACATTTCCCTGAAAAGCATTGGAGATCGAAGCAGTCCCATAAGGTACTTCCACGTCCTTCTCGTCTCCATTATATTTTAGGAGTATCCCGCGTCCGATAAACACAAATTTATCCGTCTGCTGATTGAACCAGGCTGTGCCGATAAACGCGTTTGCGTTAACTGTTGTCACCTTTCGCGGAACACTCACTTTTTCAAGATTCTCGCAATAAGCAAAAGCTGTCTCACCAACCGTTGTGACATTTGGCGGAATGGATATTTCCCGAAGTGCGAGACAATCGCTGAAAGCATCTTTCCCGATAGTTGTCAAAATATAGGGGAGTTCAATATTTTCAAGAGACAGGCAATATCGGAAGCATCCTTCGGGGATGGTTTTTAAGTTTTCCGAAATTTTTACTTCTTTCAGCGATACACAGCCGAAAAAAGCATTTTTTCCGATAGTTGTAATGCTGTCGGGGATCAGAACTGATTCAAGCTTCGTATTGTTCTTAAGCAATTCGGCACCCAGCTGTGTTACCGGAGTTTCGTCGATCTCAGCCGGTATTTCGACAGCACTTTCACTGCCGTTATAAGCACTGAGAGTCCATCCTGTATCATTTTTGAAATAAGACCAATTATCAGAGGTTAATATTTTTGTATCATTCTGAGCAGAGACAGGTATCACAAACAATACCAGAATCAGGCTCAGAAAAATATAAATTCTTTTTTTCATGCAGCAGCTCCTCACCATATTTTTTGATGTGATAATTATTTTCAATATTAATACTATTTTACTTTATAAAATCATATACAGTACGATTCAGTCTTTTTATATGGATAAAGCGGTGAAACCTTATTTTGGAAAAATTTCGTTAAAAATATCCCCACAAAATGCCGATTTAGTGCTAAAATATCAATGATAATAAGTAAAGGATAAACAGGCTGAAAAGGTCTGTTCATTCATCAAGATCAATTTTAGGAGTTTATCGTGAACAAAGAAGCTTTAAACGGTCTCTTCCGACCGAAGGGCGTTGCAGTTATCGGCGCTTCCAACAAAGCCGGTAAAATTGGTTATTCCGTAGTCGAAGCATTGAAGAACGGCAAGTTCGAAGGGGAAATCTTCCCGATCAACCCGAAAGAACCTGAAATTCAGGGTCTGAAAGCCTATACCAGTGTTCTTGATTTGAAGGGCAAAATCGATTTGGCAGTTGTTACTGTTCCTGCGCATCTTGTTTTGGGCGCTATTGAACAGTGCGGCGAAGCTGGAGTTAAAGGCGTTTCTGTCATCACCTCCGGTTTTGGTGAAGTCGGTGATCATGAGACCGAAAACAAACTCGTTGAAACCTGCCGCAAATATGGTATGCGCTTGCTTGGACCGAACATCATCGGTTCTCTGTCAAACTCCGATAAATTGAACGCTTCCTTTGCCCCGGTTCTTCCGCTCCCCGGCAACGGCGCTCTTATTTCCCAGTCCGGTGCTCTTCTGATCGCTCTGGATGCCGGTACCTACCTCCGCGGTGTCGGTTTTGATAAACTGTTCTCCCTCGGCAATATGGCTGATGTCGACTTCGCTGACATCATCGAATGGCTTGAAGATGACCCGGCTACCCGCTGCACAGCACTTTACATCGAAGGCCTCAAAGATGGACGCCGCTTCATGGAAGTCTGCAAGAAATCCAATAAGCCGGTGATCGCTCTGAAGTCCGGTGTTTCCGCTCATGGTGCAGCCGCTGCCGCTTCCCATACCGGTTCCCTGGCCGGTGCCGCTAAAGTTTACGGTTCCGCTTTCGAACAGGCCGGTGTGATCCAGGCAACCGATCTGGACAACCTCTTCGATCTTACCCAGGCATTCGAACTGCAGCCTCCGATGGAAGGTGACAACCTCGTTATCGTAACAAATGGCGGCGGTGTCGGCGTTCTGGCGACTGACTCTGCTGAAAAATTCGGTATTCCGCTCCAGTTCCTGCCCAAGGAAATGCAGGAAGAAATGAAGCACTATATGCCGGAATTCGGTTCCGCCAAGAACCCGGTTGACATCACCGGCGGCGCCGGTCTCGAAGGCTACAAGAAGTGCATCGCCTTCGGGCTGAAACATGAATGGACCGATGGTATGGCTGTCCTTTACTGTGAAACAGCTGTGACCAACCCGCAGGAAATCGCTGAAGGTATTTACGGCGCGATCGAAGAAGCCGGTGAAGAAATTCTGGCTCACAAACCGATCACCGTTTCCTTCGTTGGCGGCGAACGCTGCGCGACCGCTATGCGCTGGCTGTCCGATCACGGCATTCCGGCTTATGATGATCCGGCCCGCGCCATCAGCGCCATTGCTGCCCTACGCCAGTATGCCCGTCTGCAGGAAGCCAAGGCTGCCGATTCCGCAGATTCCTTCGCAGTTGACCGCGAAAAGGCTCTTGCCATCATCAACGCTGCACGTGCCGATGGCCGCGATGCCCTGACCGAAGTCGAAGCAAAGCAGGTCTTCAAGGCTTACGGTCTGGATGCAACCACCACGCTGCTTGCCCGCACGGAAGACGAAGCTGTTGAACTGGCTCACCAGGCCGGTTACCCTGTCGTCATGAAGATCGTCTCCCCCGACATTCTCCATAAGTCTGATGCCGGCGGTGTCAAGGTCAACGTCAAAGACGATGACATGGTTCGCGAATGGTTCCGCAAGATTATGGAAAATGCGAAGAACTACAAGGCTGATGCCAATATCCACGGTATCGCTATCCAGGAAATGGCTCCGCTGGGTACTGAGATCATCCTCGGCTCTATCACGTCACCTTCCGCGTTGCCCCGGTCTCCAAGGCTCAGGGTATGAAGATGCAGGAAGAGATCCGCGCTGCGAAGATCCTTGCCGGTGCCCGCGGTGAAGCCCCGCGCGACCGCGAAGCCATGGCTGAAACCATCGCCAAGTACTCTCAGATGATCTGGGACCTGCGCGACGAGGTCAAGGAATCTGACGCCAACCCGGTCATGCTCTATGAACAGGGCCAGGGCCTGAAAGTCGTCGATGCCCGCATCATCCTGAAGAAGAAATAAATCGTATCTTTTCAGATACATGCGAAAGAACGGTTTCACCGAGGCGCTTGCGCCGGAGAGAAATCGTTCTTTTGCTTTTATAGACTGACGCATTTTTTTAGTGTGTTCTGAAAAGTTACAATAAATTTTAGTAAAATTTATCTATTCAAAACAGACACACGGTGACTGGCACTTTACTGCGGCGAAGCCCGTACGAAGAGACTGTTATCCGTGATGCGTCAACTAACCCTGAACAGATACATTAAATATATTCAAAAAAGATTCAGTGATTTGCAGGATCAATTTTATTTAAAGTATCAATACATAATTTCATGATAAAATATGATCATAAACAATTTTCAATTCAGAATGATAATTTGAAATATGTACGACAAACGAAAAAAGAATAAATCTAAAAATAACAGACCTGTTCGACAGCAGGGGAATCAGCAAAAAACGCCGGAACAGATGATACGGGATCTGCAGTTTTACATCAAAAACCTCGAAGAACAAAATCGTTATTTATCAGATAATATAAATGATATTTTAAACTCGACTTGCTGGCAGATTACCTCACCGCTGCGTTTTTTAGGAAATACAATAAAGCGTACGTTTCATTTGCCTCCTGGTAAAAAGCTTCTGAACAATATTTTTTACACTGATCGCAGGAATGACATTCCCATCACCTCACGGAAAGAAGAAGGAAGCATCTATTCATATCAAAACCAGGATAGTCTCAAAAACCGGGAGCTGTTTACGGAAGAGGACCTTGATGAGCAGAGAAAGCATAGTTTCTCAAAGAATATTACATTCAGTATTGCAGTTCCGCTTTTTAATACACCGAAAAGATTTCTAAAAGAAATGATAGAGTCTGTTCAATCACAGACATACAGCAATTGGGAGCTTTGTCTGGCTGACGGAAGCAGCACGCAGCATTCGGAAGTAGAAAAAATCTGCCGCAAATACACGAAAAAAGACAGCCGTATCCGCTATAAAAAACTGGAAAAGAACCTCGGAATAACTGGAAACACCAACGCCTGTCTTGAAATGGCGGAAGGCAGTTACATCGGTCTCCTTGATCATGACGACCTTCTGCATCCATCTGCATTGTATGAGGTTATGAAAGCAATATGCGACAAAAATGCTGACTTTATTTATACGGATGAGACTACATTTCACAAAATTCCGAATGATGCCTATTGTCCAAATTATAAACCGGATTTTGCTCCGGATACGCTGAGAAGCTATAATTACATTTGTCATTTCTCTGTTTTTTCTCGGTCTTTGCTAAATAGTTCAGGACAAGGATTTTGTTCTGTATATGAAGGCAGTCAGGACTACGACTTGATACTTCGTCTGACGGAACAAGCGAAAACAATTGTACATATCCCAAAAATCTTATATTACTGGCGAGCCCATTCCAGTTCAACCGCAATGGATATTTCCGCAAAATCCTATGCAATAACAGCAGCTAAGCGAGCGATTACACAACATTTAGAAAGAGTTGGCCTAAAGGGGATAGTTGAGGATTCTCGTGTTCCTTCAACTTATCGAGTTCAGTATGAGATTAATTCAAATGACCTGGTTTCGATCATTATACCCAATAAGGATCATATCGACGATTTGAAAAAATGTATAAATTCGATTAAGGTGAAGTCCACGTATAAGACTTGGGAAATTATCATTATCGAAAACAACAGCGTTGACAGTAAGACATTTGCCTATTATGAGAATATTAAGAAAGACGAGCGAATTAAGATTGTTCGATTCGAAGGCTCATTTAATTTCTCAGCGATAAACAATTACGGTGCAAAGTATGCTGACGGGAAGTACCTTTTGTTACTGAATAATGATACTGAAGTAATTTCCCCGGACTGGATTGAACAAATGCTGATGTTTGCGCAGAGAGAAGATGTTGGTGCAGTTGGAGCTATGTTGTATTATCCGGATGATACAGTACAGCATGCAGGAATTATTTTGGGAATTGGCGGTGTTGCGGGACATTCACACAAGTATTTTAAAAGGAATGATTATGGATATATGTCCAGAATGTCTATTGCTCAAAATCTTTCCGGGGTTACAGCTGCGTGTATGATGATTCCGCTGCATGTATGGAAAGAGATCAATGGCTTTGATGATAAATTTGCTGTTGCGTTCAATGATGTGGATTTATGTATGCGCATACGTCAAGCGGGGTATTTGATTGTTTGGACGCCATACGCGGAATTATATCACTATGAATCAAAGAGCCGGGGATGTGAAGATACTGATGAGAAACGGGCAAGATTTAAAATGGAAGTAGAACGGTTTCAAAGCAAATGGGCAAAAGAATTGGCTGCAGGTGATCCATATTATAATCCGAATCTGAATTTAGACAAAGAGGATTTCTCCGTCAGAATATAATCCGAATCTTACTCTGAAAAGAAAGGATTAAATTTAACGTTGTCCATACAACAGTACGATGCAAGATAGATAGGATAAGGTATGCCGCAAACAAAATTTAAATTGAATTATTCTAAATTACTCGAATTCCTCCTTGTTCTTGGGGCAATTTGGACTTGTGCCGTTTTGATCCGCAGATTTTTACCCAACACGATGCTTATCATACCGCTGGCTATTATCGTTTCCCTGCTCTTGATCCTTGAATGGATATTACCGGTACAGTTTCGAAAAACAGCAGAATTTTGTTATTGCCATCGCTGGCTGTTAGCTTTGCTGGTGTTCTGTATATGTGTGGGCATGCGTTTTCATGGCTCATCTATAGGTGTTTTTGACGAGATTTTTCCATCCCGTATCCATGCGGAAGAGAGCACACTTTTTGGTGTTCCTCGCTGGATCCGCTCGGATGAATATGGCGTGACTACAATGAAGTATCTCTCTCAGGCCTTTAACAACTATGGTATCTACAGTCAACAGATGAGCATCAGTCCGACCAATATGGTACTGGACTACTACAGTCCGGTGAAAGACTGGACTGCAATTGGAAAATCCCTCCTATGGGGCTTTCTGCTATTCGGAAGTGAGATCGGTTTGAGTTGGTACTGGTGTGGGGAGCTTCTGCTGCTGTTCATGACAGCGCTGGAGATGTGCCTGATTCTGACCCGTGGTCAGAAGCTTGCATCAATAGTCGGGGCGGTTTTGGTTGCCCTTTCCCCGGCAATTCAATGGTGGGTCATGCCTCATATGCCACCTGTGATCCTCTATGCCATGTCGCTCTTCTGCGTCGGCTTTTGGTTTTTTACAGCAAAATCTTTAGCTGCCAAATTTGCAAGCGCCGTGCTGTCATCTGTTGCGGTGACAGGCTTTGTTCTTTCGATCTTCCCGTCTTTTCAGGTACCATGCGCTTATATTGTTATATATTTGTTGATCGTCTGTTTGCGCAGGGATTCGGCACAGATCACCTTCACAAGGAGGGACTTTCCGAGAATTTTTCTTGCTGTTGCTGGAGTGCTGCTGATCCTGACCCGTTTCCTGCTGAACTCATCTGATGAGCTGACACTGCTTAACAACACTGTCTATCCCGGCAGGCGAATTTCTCTGGGCGGAATATACAATGTTCGACACCTGTTTACAGATATTTCCAGTTTGTTCCTTCCTTACAAAGACGTAAACTATGCTAATAACTGTGAGGTTTCATCATACATCCACTTTGCACCTTTTTTTCTTGCACTGTCTCCCAAAATTTTTTCATATCTGAAAGGGAAATATGATGGATCGGCGTCTGTAGGCAAAGCATTGACAGTCATCCTGTTCGCAGAAATTATCTACATGCTCGCAGGCATTCCACGCTGGCTTGCAGATATAACACTGCTTCGATATTGCAACCGGATCAATCTTATTTATCAATGGACTGGAACGATCTTCACTGTGTGGGGCTTCTCTGTGATGCTCCATAATCACGATCTTCTGAGCCGTAATGAAAAAATACTGTATCCGATTGCTTATGGTGCGTTCTATGTTTTCTTGATCGACGATAATATTAGAAATTATTTGCGGTTTCAGTTCTTTGGCCGGGATATTGGCAGCATCCTGATAATTCTTTCCGTTATGGCCTTTACGCTGATTTTGCTTCTTGCTGCTTTAGATAAAAAATACCTTTTCAGTGCATTGCTGCTTCTGGTGATGTTCTTTTGCGGAGCAACGATTAACCCTCTGGAACACGGGATCGGCGCTGTTACAGGGCATCCGGTCAGCGCTGCCATCAATGATATCTCAATAAAGGAACCGGATAACAGGTGGTTATCTGTCAACACTGCAAGTTTTGTGTCTAATTTCGTGATGGCAAACGGCGCGAAGATCCTCAATTCCACAAATTTTTATCCGGACAACGGAAAGTGGAAGGTCCTGGATCCGGAAGGAAAATACGCTGATATAACTAACCGTTACGCGAACGAGGATGTCATACTTACTGAGGATGAGACTTATATAGAGTATGTTCAGCCTGATTTAATCTGTCTGCATATAAATCCTGAAAGTCTTAAAGCACTTGGTATCAATTTTATATTTACCCCGGTGGACCACACAGAATTCTTGTCTGGTTATGGGATCAGGAGTGAATATGTAACCGGACAGGACGGATATAGTATTTATCGTCTTTATTACGATAGGTAGAAATCTTCTGATTTCTAGTTGCATAAACATATATTACAACATGTGTCAAATGTCATAATTGACGCATGTCCTTTTTTTTTGTAAAATAATAAAAAAATAACCATCAGAATTCCGGTTATTCAAAGTTTTCAAAGGAGAAATATATGAAGAAATTGTTTGTTGTAATGTGTCTGGTTCTGGCGCTTATGGTATCTATGACCGCCTATGCCTCACAGGACACCATCACGATCGGTGTCGCGAATGATATCACGACCCTGGATCCGCAGGCATCAAACACGGATGCCAACATGATGGCTTTCACACTGACCCATGAAACTCTGGTTCAGATCGATCCGGAAACCGGCGATATC
>CACYHU010000176.1 GCA_902774215.1 uncultured Chloroflexota bacterium | reverse complement strand
TCCCGGTTAATTCAGTCGGGGGACACGCGCTGAGCAAGCTCACGCGTGTCCCCCGACACCCCTGTATAAGCAGCTGAATCACTCCGTTGAAGATACGATTATTCAGATGATTCCCCAAAACAAAAGATGAGCCGTTTCGCGTTATTTAAAAAGCGCCAAAGCTGGCGAGTGACTGAAGGTCAGCCCGGCCGGCCCCGGCAATATCAATATGCTGCGGGAAGTTCTCCTGCCGGCACCGCCCGCCATTGCGGAGCATTTGCTTTTGATGAGATTTCTGAAAAAGACTGTTGTACATAAAAGATGTGCGGCAGCTCCTTTTTGATAGTTTTGAAGTGAAATTCTTCAGACGGTTTCGATGCGGATGACATTGGTATTGCCGCTCTTACCGCTGGTGTCGCCGCCGGTCATGACGACGGTATCGCCCTTTTTGAGGTTCAGCGTCTCTTTTGCAAGACGCAGCGAGAAGAAGTTCAGCACTTCCATGTTCGGGAAGTGTTCGGTCTGAACCGGGATCACACCCCAGGAAAGCGCCAGCTTGTACCAGGTCCGCTTGCTGGTTGCGCCTCGAGGTCGATCGCCATGGTGCAGGCGGCATGACTGATGGCATCCACGCTGCTGTGGATCTCAAAGGTATGCCTTTGGAAATCGCCTTTGTAATCAATGTGGCTCTCTGTTCTTTCCGCGATCTCACTCATCACGCGCACGGCTTCCACCGGATATTTACCCGCGGCTGATTCACCGGAGAGCATGATGGCACTGGTGCCGTCATACACAGCATTGGCAACATCGCTGATCTCAGCGCGGGTCGGGCGGGGATTGCTGATCATGCTTTCAAGCATTTCCGTGGCGGTGATCACGCGTTTCCCGAGCAGGCGGCATTTTGTGATCAGGCGTTTCTGAATAGCGGGCAGCTCGGTGAAAGCAACTTCTACACCCAAATCACCGCGGGCAACCATAACACCTTCACATTATCCACACCGGATTGATTTTCGATTTTTGCGATCACGTCTATATCTTCCCCGCCGTTATCATTCAGGAATTTCCGCAGGTCTACCAGATCCTGTTTGCAGGAAACAAAGGAAGCGGCGACAAAATCAACCTTGTTGCGGATCCCGAAGAGCAGATCGGATTTATCCTGATCGCTTAAATACTTTTGTTTTAGAACTTTGCCGGGGAAGCTCATGCTCTTCCGGTCGCTCAAAACCCCGCCGGTGATCACTTTACAGCGGGCTTCATCCCCTGCTTTTTCTTTGACCTCAAAGACAACCAGCCCGTTATTAACAAGAACCCGGTCTCCGACGGACAGGTCATCTACCAGCCCGGAATAGTTGACTGAAACGATCGTATTATCACCTACAATATCCCGTGTGGTAAAAGTGAAGCTGTCTCCATCCTTCAGCGTGATCTTTCCTTCTTTGAATGTCTTGATGCGGTATTCAGGACCTTTGGTATCCAGCATGATGGCAATGGGAAGGTTTAAACTTTCGCGGACATGCTTGATCATGTCGATTTTTTTCTGGTGTTCCTCATGACTGCCGTGAGAAAAATTCAGCCGGGCTACATTGAGTCCCGCATGGCACATGGCTTTGAAGATCTCGGGATCCTCACTGGAAGGACCGATGGTACAAATAATTTTGGTTTTTCGCATAATGAAACCCCCTGTTTACCGGATAAGACTGCAGGCAATCTTTTGATAATTAAAAGTCTCTATTCAGGCGGGAACGCACGAAAACCGAACCGCTGCTGCCGGGCAGCCGGCACAGAGGGCCGGAATTCCGTGACGCGTCTTCGATGTTCGGACACCCTCTGAATAGGTATATTGAAATTATACTATGGTGGTGAGAAAAAAAGCAAGAGGGAATTTTGGCCTCATTGGTTCCGACCCGCTTCCGACCACTTACAGCTGCGTTACATTATCCAGATCCACATCCTTTGTTTCCCTGATCTTGAGCATCATGATAATCAGTGAGATCGCCATCAGCGGAAGGTAGGAAACAGTGAGAACAAAAGGCAGGTTCATGGATCCGGCCATCAGTGTAACGACATTGTTATAGACCATGTTCAGCCCCGTTCCGACCATACCCAACAGCTGCATGGAACCGACTACGGAAGCCCGGATCTCAGTAGGCGTAGATTCGGAGGTGATGACAAAATAAAGCATGTCGGAAATCGACCACAATCCTGCAATGGAGAAGCCATAGGCAAACCCGGTAATATACGGATTGATCTCAGCACTGCAGCCCCAGGCGAAAACACCCAGTCCCAATGCCGCCCACAGGCCGAGGATCAGGGCGGATTTCTTGCGGCCCAAAGCATCGGTGAGGAATCCGCCGATCAGGGTAAAGACTCCGTTGATCAGCGGATAAAACATCAAAATCGTTTCCGCTCCGGATGGAGTGATGGCATTCTTCGCGACACCGACTTCGATCATATTCTGGAATTTACCGGTATATCCGGTGGCAATCGCCAGCAAAATACAGACAATGGCGATGTAGCGGGTCTGTTTTGTTTTGAAGATATAACGGAAAGCACCCATCACAGACGCATTGTTTTTCTGCACTTCAGCCTGTTCCGCGGCCAGTTTCGCCTTCCGTTCCGCTTCACCGGCTTTCAGATATTCCAGGCGTTTTTTTGTGAAGACCGGCGTTTCCCGTATCAGGAAGATAGCGGCGAAACCGATAACGAAAGCCAGAATAATAGGGATGATGTAAACATTCCGCCAGGTTCCGGGATTGTCCCGGTCCACGAATAGTTTGACAAAGAGTCCCAGAAGGGAAACCGAGACGAGCGCGATGCCTTTGGTGATGGAGCAGAGCTTGGCGCGGTGCTGTTTCGGGGCGCATTCCATCAGGTAGATCACCTGCAAGTCATTCGGGATGAAGAAGGTCATAATGACAACGCCGACCAGGTAGAGCGCAATATTATGGGAGATTATCGAGACCAGCATCCCGACACCCATGCCGAGAGTGTTAATGACGAGGAAGGGTTTGCGCCCGTATTTGTCTGCAAGGGATTTGTAGAAGGGCGAGATCAGGTAGATCAGGTAACAGCCTGTAGTGACCAGTCCGAGCGTTCCGGAGGCTTTGTCATATTCCGGTGTACCGAAGGTCGTGTTGAACAGATCACAGATCGTGAAAGAATCAACGGTCCCGCGGATATTGGATGTCAGCTCATCCACAATGTAAACGACGGTAAGTACAATGATCAGAATGATGAAGTAGTTCTTTGAATTATGGAAAGCCTGTGCTTTTTCCAGTTGCTTGATTTCTCTTTGCTCTTTCATCTCAGCGTTCATGGAGGCACCCCCTTTGTTATCCTTCTGATTATTATATTATAAATCCCATTAAATTCAAAATATACGAAATTTAAAATCAAACAAAGGAAAGGAACCACCAGTTACTGATTACTTCTTTTTCTTCCGCTTTTCCCGAAGCGCTTTCCGCACCCCGGGCGGCGGACCGTTTCGGGAGATGAGAGCTTCACGTTCGATCCTTTTAGTATATTTTTCCCATCGCGCATGGAGAGCAGAGGTGTCTTCCCGAGGGATGGCGAGGAGTGCTTCCTGATCTTGGCGTTTCATCGCGTCTTCTATCAGCTTCCGCCGGGCTTCCGCTTCGCTGATGGTTCCGGGCGGCAGGACTTCCGGTTCAGGCTTTGCTTCGGGTTCGCACAGGGCTTCCGCCTGTTTCCGCAGGTACTTTGCATTTTCCCTGTTGACCAGATCCCGGTCTTCTTTGGTCATCCCGAAAGGCTTTGGCGGACGGAGACCTCCCGAAAGGTGTGAGGATATCCGCTGTTCACAACGTTCTGCCTCTTTGAGAAGCCGCTCTTTTTTCTTTCGGATCGCTTCGGCCTGTTTTTCCGCCTGTTTTTCGAGCCCCAGCATCATTCTGGCCATGGAGCCTTTGATCGGCAGGGCGTTGGCGTGGGAGGGCAGGCTTTTTGGAGTATCGAAGCCTGAATCGCTGTCGGTGCGGGGTTCGCCTTTGAAGGTCTCCGCTCTTTTGAGCATGGATTCGGTATTGATCCTGCCTTCTTTAATGCCCTGAATTTTCACCTCAGTCGCCCGCAGGCGGTTATCAAGCCCTGCCCAGCGGAATTCCCAATTGAGGTAGGTCATACCGAGGATGTGGTTGTCCCGGTAGATTCCTTCCAGTGCGGCGTGTGCCTTTCGCAGGTGGAAACCGACCATACCCGCCAGTTCCCGGATGGTCATTTTGGAAAGCTTCGGGAAGGACATGCCATTCTGTTCCAGTACGGCCTTGGTCAGGCAGAAGGAGCCGAGCTGTTTGATGTTCTTTTCCAGCTGATCACAGAATAATAAATAATTTTCGGAAAAGCGGTTGGCAGTGCAGGCGTTGACATAAACCTTCTGCGTATCATCCCATAACAGGAGCGCGGTTTGTTCAAATTCGGAAGGAGCATTGCTGAATTCGTCGAGCGACTCAGCGGGCAGCTCTGCGGCTTTGATGTTTGTGATGATCCCGCGGTACTCATTCCCGCCGGATTGCATCTGCTGTGTCTGCTGTGCATTTTTCATCATTTCTGCCGCGAGGGTTGTCATCTTCAGCAATCTCCTTTCTGTTGTAATAGAATAAAAATTCTTGATATTATTCTAATCAATAAAATAAAAAAGTCAATAGAAAAAATTATTAAATTCTAAAATAGTGACATTTGTCATATGAATTTCAGATGGAGATGGGGACGGTTACGCGGGCACGGGCGGCAGCCAATTTGTATCATCGGCTTATTTCCTGACCAATGTAATATATTAAGGGGGCGGAGCCCGTACCTTACGGGGCAGGCAACGCAGTTCCTTCCTTCGTTGGAAACCGTCCCCATAGGAAGTGTTGATTTGTTTTATTTGTTTATTTACTGGTCAGTGAAAATAATTAAAGGGACAGTTCCGCTGCGCGAAACCGTCCCTGACGATGAAACCGTCCCCATAGGAAGTGTTGATTTGTTTTATTTGTTTATTTAGTGATCAGTGTAAAATAATTAAAGGGACAGTTCCGCTGCGCGAAACCGTCCCTGACGAGGAAACCGTCCCCGGCGTTGTCACATTTGTTTCAGTTTTTCAATTACCGCGACGTTTACGCCGGTCAGGCGGTTGATTTGTCTGATTGATGAACCGATTCGAAGAAGCTTCTGAACAGCGCGGTTTCGCTCGTCCTCGGGGAGAGAATTTACCAGCGCGATCCGTTCATATCCGAAAGCTTTCCGGATGATTTTTTCGGCAATCTCATCTGTGACGATGCGGCGGGCGGGATGGTCATAATCGAGACAAATATCATTATTTTTTTCTTTATGATATTCTTCAAACTCTTTTTTCCGGAAGAGTTTAAAAATCAGATCTGAATCGGAATATTTTCCACTTTCAAAAATCCAGCGATAGCTGCTGTAGGGATAATCTCCCGGTGCCGGACATTTTCCGGCTTTCACCGGATTCAGATGAATATAGCGGATGACAGTTTTAAAGTAATATTCGTCTTCGACCACCTCTGAAAGATAACGGTCCTGAAAGAGATGCCCGGTCCGCTTATATTTTTTGTTATACCAGAATACAAAACTGCTGCCGATTTTTCGGAAGATCGAACCCAGGGGTGTTTCTTTTTCTCTCAGGAGAATATGAATATGATTCGACATCAGGCACCAGCAGTACAGTGCAAACCCGCACTGTTTTCTCTGATATGAAAGGATCTGCATGAATGTTTCATAATCTTCGTTATCCTCAAAAATCCGCTGTTTATTGTTTCCCCGTAAAATGACATGATAAATACCGGTTTCACTTTTCATTCTGGCGGTTCGCGGCATATTTTTTTCCTTTCCGGGGACGGTTTCCGACGGAGGAGGGAACTGTCCCCTTAATTTTATAAAAAGATTGATTTATTTTAATTCGGATTGTTCTCTTTCTAATCAGTGTAATTTATGAAGTGGAAAAGTTTCCTTGGGGACGGTTTCGCGCCTGTGCGAAATTGTCCCCGTATCGGGATCAGTGTAAATATTAGAGGGACAGTTCCGCTGTGCGAAACCGTCCCTGTTGTCACCGAGGAAATCCGTCCCCGTATCGGGATTAGAGGAAAAAAATAAGGAGCTGTCGCAAATTATAATTTTGAAAAGCCATCGGGAGGGAGTGCTTCGCAGGGACGCGGAATAAGCGTAAGCAGCCTGCGAAAGTGA
>CACYHU010000175.1 GCA_902774215.1 uncultured Chloroflexota bacterium | reverse complement strand
CTTAAAAGGCCGCTGCTCTGCCATTGAGCTACACGCCCATCACACAACGCATTTATATTAGCACCATCCCGGTAATTCGTCAACAAATTTGCTGAAATTCGTGACTTTTTTATTCCGGCTTTTTTTTGTAGGGGATCAGGTGTCAGGTGTCAGGTAGTCAGTGTGCTCAATTGTGAATCGATAATTATCTGAAGTGAAAAGGCTGATTCAGCGGCAGCTGAGAGGATATATGAGATGATTTGAGGGCAATCTGATAGCTTTTGGTATGCAGGATCCGGTTTTCTGTGTTAGTATGGTTGAATATGCGGGATGATTTTGGAACATACCGTTTGCAGCTGTTCAGGACTGATGACGCGGCAGGCAGCAACCCCTTCGTGCGGACTTCACCGCGGCAAAGTGTCGTTTCCCCTGCGCTCCGTTCTGACCGGATACATCCCGCTTTTGAAAAGGCAACCACCGCATTTTGCGGGTGCGTCAAAAAAAGAGCCCGATAACAGAGCGGGGGTATGGGGGCCGCAGGCCCCCGGAAATCAGGCGCGGGCTGCGGCTTTCGCAAACACACGAACTTTCGATCCCGCGTCTTGCGAAGCATGCCCTCCGGATTGCAAAGTGAGCTCTTACAGGAGAAAAGAATATGGGTAAATTAAACATCAATTATAAAAAAGTAACTGAATATTTCCAGCGCATTGCCGGTCGCTTTCCGGTCACGCTGGTTTTGATCATCCTGACCTCCGTCATTGTGTCCGTTTTTATTGATCAGGACGGTGATCTGGGAGCTTTCATGGAATCGAAGGGGATCCCGTTCCTGCTCCTCTGGGGTACCGGGACCTTTTTCACCGAGACGCTGCTGCAGGAGAAAAAGCCCTGGAGATGGGCAGGCAATATTGCCGCGGGTCTGGCAGCAGGCTGCCAGGTGTATCTTTCCAATTACGGGACAGAACCCGGCATGGAAAGAACCTCTCACTGGATAACTGCTTACGTGATCGTCATGATCACGATGGGAGTTTACGGAAACTATAAAAAATCGGGGCTGGCATTCAATGAATTCTGCCTCCGGGTTGTCCATGAGCTTGCGCGGCTGGGGATCATCTGCGCGGTCACCGGGAGCGGGATTGCGATGGTCATGGCGGTGTTTGTCACGCTGCTCCTGAACGGTGAGCATTTCATGCTGATCATGCGGGCTGAATTCCTGGTGCTGGGATGCCTTACCGGCAGCGGCCTGTTGAACGCCCTGATCCGCATGGATCCAAAAATGTCCCGGTTTTTCACCTTTATCGTCAAATATCTGATGATGGCTCTGCTTTTGGCGGCGTTTGGTGTCATCTATATTTATATTCTGAAGATAATGATCACCCGTGTTGTACCTTCCAATGAGATCTTCCGTATCCTGGCAGGCCTTTTCATCATCGGGCTCCCGATCTGGACCCTGGCAGGGACGTTTGAGCAGGATCACCGGCTTGTGCGGATCGGGACGAAACTCCCTTATGTTTTTATCCCGTTCCTGTTCCTGCAGGGATATGCCATCCGGGAGCGGATCGTTCAATTCGGAATGACGCCTTCCCGTTATTTGTGCCTGGTTTTGATGGTATTTGAAGTGATATATATTCTTGTCTATGCCCTTCGCAAACGGGAAACCGGGATCATGCTGCCCGTCACTGCTGTACTGGCTGTGATATCCTGTGCACTGCCTTTCGTCAATATGTATTCAACGGCTGTCCGCAGTCAGAAAGCCATATTTGACCGCTATATCACTGCGGATTTCCACGCGCTTCCTTATGATGACCGGAGCCGGCTTGCGGGGGCTTATTATTATCTGGCGGGAAGTGAAGAAGGAAAAGCTGCCATTGCCGCTGCTGCACCGGAAAAGATCGAGGTAATAAAGGCAAGCGGTGTAACCGGATTTCCGGAGTATGACCGGAACAGTTATATTTACTATGATTTTCCGGTCAATGATGCGGATATCAGCGAATTTGACAGTATGACCATGCTTTCCACTTTCAGTTTTCAGAATGAAAAGCAGCCGGAAAAAATTGATCCGCAAAAAGTCACTTTCTATGATTCGGCAGGCAATAAGATGCTGGAAGCTGATATCAGCCGGTTCATCAATGCCTGCATTTCCGCATACGCGGAAAATCAGACAGATTTGCCTGACCTTTCAACCCGGGTCCTGCTTCCTGACGGCAGCATATTGATGATCTATCATTGCGGCATGACAGTCCAGCCGGAAAATGTTATCAGCTATATTGACATAAATGGCATCTTATTCAAATAATAAAAATGAGAAGGGGAAGGATCGATTCCTTATTCATACGCTGCCCGTCTGATCTGTGCTTTCGGAGGTTTAAGGGAGGAATCCGGTAAAAAGGGAAATTTTCTATTTTGAATTATAGAAGACAATATGAAAATAGCTGAATTGTCACCATTTTACTTGAGCATGATCAACGGGCATCGTATGAAAAGCATCCAATCTTCCCACTTCTCACATAATATTATATAAAAAAACCGGCGCCGGTCAATTCATAACAGCGCCGATTTTTTTCATTTTGAGAGAATTCTGTAAAATTATTTCTGTTTTGATGTGTCGGTGAGAAGCCGGCGAAGCGATTCCGGGAATGTCTCATGAATTGTCCCGGCGATCTCATCAGCTGTCCCGTTGATCTTTCCCTTCAGCCAGGAATTTATGAGCAGGATCACACCGGAAACATGCAGATATACTTTTCTGTGGATTTCATCCGTCAATGCCTCCCTGCCGGAATTGGTAATAATTATGCTTTCGGTATAATCAACATAAATATCGATCATGCTTTTTATAAAAGACTGATATCCGCTCGTATTTTCCATCAGGTTGAGCAGAATTTTCCTGCTTTCCTCACAATAGCTGACCCATCCATTAATACTTGTGTAAGTGCTGCCAAGCGCTTCGATGCTCTTTTTTCCGGACCCAGGCGATCAGGTCATATTTGTCCCGAAAATGCCTGTAGAACGTTGCGGGGGAAAAACCGCAATTTTTCACGATATCGCTGATCGTGATCCTGTTAACATTTTTTTGCTCTGCGATTTCCAGAAAGGACTCCGCAAGAATATCCGCTGTTGTTTTCTTATTCATAAGCAATTATTCCCGAATATTTGCTCTTAAGAAGCTGACTGTAAAAACCGTTTCCACACTGCGATGGCGTTGGAGTTGAGCAGGATCTCGTCGATATCAAGTCCCGCCGGGCAGATATTGCGGCAGGATAGCGATTTTCCGCAGCCCTCATAAACGTGCAGCCGGTATGCCCGGGTCATTTCTTTCTTCTGCGTTTCCGGGATCTGTGAAAGGACGCGGGTCATGGGGACTGCGGAAGCCATACCGGTAAACTTCCCGTCAGGACGGAAATTGGGACAGACATCCAGGCAGCAGCCGCACTGCAGGCAGCGCGAGGACTGATAGGCAACCGGCATCGCCTTATCCTTTCCCTTTGCCTCAGCAGTAAACCACAGCTGTAATTCTTTAAGGTTCCGGAACATGACGCTGCGGTCAACCATCAGGTCCGCGATCACTGGGAACTTTCGCAGCGGTTCCACGCGGACGGTCTTTTTGAATTCACTCAGCCGGGCACCGCAGGCCAGCCGGGGCCGTCCGTCGATGACCATCGCGCAGGTCCCGCATTTCTTCTGAAGGCAGGAGCATTCCCAGCGGATCGGGGAAGCGGGATTTCCTTCGGCATCCCGAAGCTCCTCCCTTGCATTTAATGCAGTCAGCGCGGAAGCCAGAGTGTCATCCGGTGTCTGCGGCTCATAATCAAAACGCTGCCAGCAGGGTTTTGCATCCCGGTTTTCACGGCGGAGAATCATTAATTCGATCATGGATGTACCTCGGTGCCAATTCTTTCATAGCTGAGGCGGATCGCGCCATCAGTATATCTTACCACAGTGGTCCTGCGGAAATGCTCATCATCCTTTTGCGGGTAGTCGGCGCGTGTGTGTGCACCGCGGCTTTCCCGTCGTTCCAGCGCGGAAAGCAGCATAGCCATTGCAAAGCTTTTCCGCTTCTCTTCCATCATATTTGCGGAAACCGGCATCGCCCCGGTCTTTTCAACAGCCTTCCGGATCCCGTCTTCATCCCGCAGGATCCCCAGACCATCGCGGAGGATATCCCGCAGCTGAAAGCTGTGCTGCGCGGATACAGGTTTTTCAGGGGAGCATCCTTCATACGGAACATTCGGGAAGGCTCCGCCCAATTCGGCAGCGGCGCTTTGAGCGGCAACCCGTCCGCCGTAAATTGCTCCGAGGGTCGAGTTGCCGCCGAGACGGTTCGCTCCGTGATACTGGCAGGCGCATTCACCGGCAGCGTAAAGGTTTGAAATATTTGTATGGTGAAAGCGGTCCACCCATATCCCGCCCATAAAATAATGAATGCCGGGGGAGACGGGAACAGGATCTTTTGCAGGATCGATGGCCATGTAATACAGGATCTCTTCCCGCAGATCCTCGAGTCTTTCCTTCCAGGCTTTTTTGGACAGACCTCTCATATCCAGCCAGACCTGTTCACCGGTTTCACGGCTGATGGTAAACATTTCCCGCGAGACAACATCCCGCGGCATCAGGTTCCCCAGCTCCGGATATTTTTCTTCCATGAAATACCGGGGCTTTCCGTCCCGATAGATGAACAGGCGTCCGCCTTCACCGCGGGCAGCTTCCGAAATCAGCATGCGCTTTTCCGGAATTCGGACAGTGGTCGGGTGATATTGGATAAATTCAAGATTGCCAAAGGCGACGCCCTGGGAAAAAAGCTGTGCAGCCGCATTGCCTGTGTTGGATGTTGTCCCTGTTGTCATACCCGGGAAAAAGCCATTGATGCCGCCGGATGCGATAATTACCGGTCCCGGGAGAAAAAAGGTCTCTCCGGTATAATCATCCCGGACCCAAACGCCTTCGCAGTGATCCTCCCGGATGCTCAGGGAGAGAAATTCATGATGGCACAGCCTGTGGACAACAGCAGAGGCCTCATATTTGCGGCATTCATCAATGAGAGCCGTCATCAGCACCTTGCCGGTACTGCTATGCGCAAAAGCAGTGCGTTTCTTTTTCTGTCCGCCGAAATTCCGCTGGATGATCCTTCCCTCCCTGCGGCTGAGCGGTGCGCCAAGGTTTACGAGCCATGACAGGATCTCCGGTGCATGGCAGGCAAGATCTTCAACTGCGGCGGGATCTGCCAGATCCACACCGGCACTCAGCGTGTCCGCGGCATGCTGAGCGGGAGAATCGTCTTCGCCCATGGTATTGAGTGCCGCATTGATGCCGCCTTCAGCCATAACGGATTGAGCCCGTTCCGAGGGCTGGATGGAAATCAGTGTGCTGTGAATGCCCATTTCCGCCAGTCTGACCGCCGCGGAAAGTCCTGCCAGACCGGCACCGATGATCTTGATCCGTTCCATCTTTCCGCTCCTCACATTGACTGCCAGTGCAGATAGTAAATAATGAATGCTGCCGTGAAAAACAGCAGGATGACCGACAGGATAAAAAGAATTTTTCCCTGATGAGGCCGGAGCTTTTTGATGCCGAGCGAGATCAGCATCGGCCGGACATTTGAAATAATGTGAAGTGCCAGGGAAAGGATAAAAAGGATCTGAATGATCAGCCTGGCGGTATTAAAGGGCTTGAGCTGAAATATTCCGCCGGTATGGTCGGTGAAAGAACCGGAATGGAAAAAAATCAGGACCATGATCAGCAGTCCGCTGATGCGGCGGGCCCAGTACAGCTGATTTTCTCTGAAATAGGGCGCGCCGGTTTTATGGCAGATCCACAGCGATTTGCCTGTCAACCAGAGTCCGATGAGCGCATGGATAATGGTCAGGGTTGCGCAGGCTCTGGCGGTAATTTTATAGGTGTTCGCTGTGACGTCCATCATCATGAAAGCACCCAAAAACGCATGGATCAGAAATAAAACTAATATCAGGACCGTTATAACAGCATTAAAACGTCTCATCCAGTCTGCCTTACTATAGTGATTGCCGTAAAAATTTTTGAAAAACTTCCGATTACCTGTCGGTAAATCAAAATTTTTAATATTTTAGCAATCGTACTCATCTGTGTCAATAATTCGAAAATGAATTATTATCATTTGGCGTACCCGGGGATGGTATACCTGCGCGCGGAGCGGCAACTCCCGCACCGCATCAGAATCAGGAGAAGACTGTACCTCTCGGAACGTGTTTCGGAACATCTTCGGAGGAGGACAGTCAGAAACAAAGGAGCAGTATTATTGGGAGATTTGATATCCGGCTGTGATTTTTCATACGTTCCCGTGATCCAGGCCTGCTGCCCGCTGCCAACTGCCTGCTGCCTGCTTCCCGCTGCCCGCTTAAATTGTCGAGGGCGCCCCGGAGAAGGACGCCCTCATGACAATGGTTAGAAATTCGTTCTTGGAGAGAGAACGAAACGAAACATAGATACCCTGGGGCGACGTAAGGAGAGAGAGAGTTTTCGCCCCAACTATGTTTTCTACAAACTAAGCACCCTTTTGGACAGACCGAGCCCGTTGGCATAATCGTAGAGATCCTCTACAGTGCCGTTGAACGCGTTCATATCCAGACCTTTCGATTCAACGCCGAAAGCGACACCATCGCCGGTGGATTTGTACTGCCAAATCCGCCAATCGTTCCACACGCCGTATTTCGGGCGGTGGGCTTTCAGGTTGTACCAGGCGATCCACAATTCCATGTTTCTCACCATCTCGGTCAGGGGATCGAGATGCATGATGCCGGCAAGATTGGTGTAAAGGATCGGGGTGACACCCAGGATCTGTTTGACCTTGTCCGAAAACTGACGGACGATCTTATCCGACTGATCATGATCAGGATAGTCCGGGTAGCCCGCAATGCCGGGACTTTCAAAGTCCAGTGCCGGGAGCAGTTCGCCCGGATCATCAGCGAGCAGATTGGCAAAATATTCAGCCTGGCGTTTCGGTGTGTCGGACCCATCGCGCATATCGTAAAAATGGTATGCACCGCGCAGCAGTCCGGCTTCTTTCGCGCCTTCCCAGTTGTACTGGAATGATTTATCAGCCCATAAATTCTGGCTTGCCTTTACGTAGACAAAGGAGGCACCTGCTTTTCGCATTTTTTCGAAATCCGGTTTTCCCTGCCAGAAACTGATATCAACTCCCAGTGCACGTAATCTGCTCATAACCTCTTGTATCCTGTCTTATATAGTAGCAATTTGTGTGCCAATCTTTTTTATTTAGACGAATCAATTTTTATTTTTGTTCCCGCTTTTTTTAAGAATTTCCGAATTAGTCGGGATTTCTTATAAAATTCTTATAAATATTGAATTTCCGGGCACTTTTTTTATTTATTCATCGACTCTTTATAAGTATCAATTTCCATGCCAATTCCGTATTGATTTTTAAAATCGTGAGGATCCTTTTATTCCATCGCATAAATAACGTGATTTTCCCTGCCGGGGATAAGTGTATAATTATTATGATATTTATATATAAGGAGACAGCATGGACGCAAAAGAGAAAGCCGGGATCGTTTATGACCGTTTGATGGAACATTGGGGGATGCCGGATTGGAATACACTGCCCGCCATTGATGAACTGGTCAACACTATCATTTCACAGAATACCAATGACCGCAACCGCGACGTGGCTTTCGCGAAGCTTAAAGAAACCTATCCGACCTGGGATGAGGTTCGTGACGCTCCGGCAGAAAATGTGATCGAATGCATCCGCAATGCGGGACTGGCAAACCAGAAAGCGCCCCGGATCCAAAAGGTGCTGCGGGCAATTTCAGCGGTCCGGCCGGACTATGATCTGTCTTTCCTTAAAGAAAAGTCTCCTGAGGAAGCCAAAAAATGGCTGACCTCCTTTGAGGGCGTCGGTCTGAAAACCGCTTCCATTGTGATGGTCTTTTCGCTCGGAATGCCTGCTTTCCCGGTGGATACGCATATATACCGCGTCAGCGGCAGGCTGGGGCTCCGTCCGGAAAAGATGGATGTCACCCGGACGCATGAACTGATGCTGACCCTTTTTGATCCGGATCCTGCTCGGCCGGCGTCTCTGCGATGCCCGGAACCCGAAATGCGGGGAATGTTTTCTCAACGATATTTGTGATCATTGCGGAGTAAAATAAAAAAACCGGTTTTGAACCGGTTTCCAGCGCCCCCTGAGGAATTCGAATCCCCAACCTTTTGCTCCGCAAGCAAACGCTCTATCCAATTGAGCTAAGAGGGCATTGCCTAACGACTTGCTATTTATACACCTTCCCCATTTATTCGTCAAGGGATTTTTTGAAATTTGTGACGAAGGTTATTTTTTGCGTATCACGTAATAAAAAAAAGTTTTTTACTTGGGTGAAAGCATATAATAATTCCTGTATGCGCTGGTGCTGGAACTGGCAGACAGGCATGGTTGAGGGCCATGTGGCGCAAGCCGTGGGGGTTCGATTCCCCCCCAGCGCACAATCGGAAGAAATACTTACTTCCGATTTTTTATTTAATCCCAGCCGCCGGCAGGCTCACACTTATCCATCTGCCGACTGCCCGCTGCCATCTGCCGACTGCCTGCTGCCCGCTGCCATCTGTTCACCGCTTCACCAGCGATTTCAGCATTCCCAGTTCTTCCACTTTCAGAGCCGCGCAAACCGCGAAATAAATCCCGATCCCTAATGCCAACCCGCCGGCGACCGTTACCAGGCTTCCGGCATGGATGAAATGCTTCCATAACAGCAATCCCGCGGACATGGCAGCAGCGGCGATCCCAAAGCGGAGGATCCCGTCCCAAACCCGCGAACCTTCCAGCCCGCTGAGTTTTTTATTCATAAAATACAGCAGTGCGCACATCTCGAGTGCGGTAGCGATGGAATTTGCCAGCGCGAGACCGCCATGGGGATAAGTTCCCAGTGCGGCAAATAATTTGGAAAGGACGATATTCAGCAGCATGTTCAGCACCATGGAGGCAAAGAGCACCATCACCGGTGTTTTAGTGTCATGCATGGCATAAAACGCGCGGGAGACAACTTCCACAACACTGTGCCCGACCAGGCCTACACCGTACCAGATCAGGGAACAGGCAACCATATCGGTCATTTCCGGCGTAAATGAACGGCGTTCAAAAACAAGCCGCACGATAGGAGTGCTCAGGATCACCAGCCCCGCTGTAGCGGGAATAGCCAGCATCAGCACCAGACGAAGCGCGGAGGCCAGTGCGGAGCGCATTTCCTTCGTTTCTCCGCGGGAAACCTGGACGGAAAACATCGGCAGGGAAACCGTCGCCACTGACTGGGCAATCGCGGCCTGCGGCATCAGCATCAGTGAAAGCCCCCAGCTCAGGGCTGAGATCGAACCGGGCGCAAGGAACGAAGCCAGATAATTGTCGACAAGAAAGTTTAATTGTACTGCGGAAGCCCCGATCTGCCGTGGGATCATCAGCCTTACCACTTCCCTCACGTTCGGGTCCTTCAGCCCAAGTGAAGGATAGTATTGTGCTCCTTTGATGCGCAGCAGATGCGGGAACTGTATCAGGAAATGCAGCACCGATCCGAGCACCGCACCGTATGCCACACCCGCGATCCCCAGCGGTTTGGAAAGAACGGTGACCCCGATCATGATGCCGACCTGATACATGGCCGGAGCCAGTCCCGGGAAAAGGAAGTTGCCGTTGGTGTTCAGGATCCCCATGATCAGCCCGCTGATCCCAAAGACAAGGACGGAGGGCAGCTGAATACGCAGCAGCCTGACGGTGAGGGCCTGAAGCTCCGGGTCATGCAGGGAGAAACCCGGCACCAGGATATATTTCACGACCTGTTCGGCAAAGATGAATCCTATTGTACAGAGGAACAGAAGCACCAGGAACAGACAGTTTGCGATGCGGGAGGCCAACAGCCAGGCTTTTTCTTTCTCGTTTTCTTTATCCAACATCGCGCTGAAGGTCGGTACAAAGGCACTTGCCAACGCACCACCGGCCATCAGGTTGAAAATAAGCTCCGTCAGACGATTGGACGCAAGGTAAGCATCCACTTCAGCCGAAGCACCGAATGTGGACCCGAGGATCGACTTTGAAAGCAATCCGCAGACCTGTGAAAAGATCATGGCACATCCCAGAACCAGTGCTGAACGTGCTACACGATTCATGTTATTCCCGCTGTTTTGATCTTCCGGCATAATACTCCCGTTTTTATCATTTATGATCACGCAGCGCGGCACCGTTATGCCTCGCTGAGCCGATTAACGCTGTTTATTGCTTTTATTATACTCCGAAAGAAAAATGATATCGGTTCAGTACAAAGCACACGGGGATCGGCACTTCGCCGCACGGGATGGTGCTGTGCTATAATTTAAGGACATGCTGATCATTGTGTCATCAGGCAAAAGCGGCGGAGTTATCAGGTCATTTTGTATCAGGAGCGGCTGCCTCGCCTGCCCTGTCGGCACTGAATTGATCATCGTTTCCTTGTGACTGAAATTGACGGAAAGGAACCAAAGCTTATGGAGATGCGGGAGATACCTGTCACACAAATCGGAGTAAAAATCGGTCAGGCGGAGGATGCCGCGGGAGGTACAGGCTGCACCGTATTCATCTGCGAAGAGGGAATGCGGGCCGGGCTTGACGTCAGAGGCGGAGGTCCGGCTTCCAGGGAAAGTGAATTGTTAAAACCGCTTGCCCATGAACAGTATATCCACGCGATCGTTCTTGCCGGCGGAAGTGCTTTTGGCCTGAGCGCGGCAGGCGGTGTGATGTCTTATCTGGAACAGCGGAAAATCGGAAAAGATGTCGGTGTGACTGCGGTGCCGCTTGTGGTTCAGTCCGGCCTTTTTGACCTGACCGTTGGTGATAAATATGCCCGTCCGAATGAGGCAATGGGCTTTGAAGCCGCGAAATGTGCCATGGAAGCACCGAACTATAAAGACGGAAATTACGGCGCAGGCTGCGGGGCAACGGTGGGCAAATGTGCCGGGATGGACCGGTGTATGAAGTCCGGTATCGGCAGCTATGCTGTGGAGCTTGGTCCGCTGAAAATCGGCGCGGTGGTCGCTGTGAACGCGTTTGGCGATATCTTCGACTGGAAAACGGGCGTAAAATCGCTCCTGTCTTCAACAAGTTTGTCGGCAACACGACACTTGGCGTTGTGATGACAAATGCGGACCTTAACAAAATTCAGCTCTTCAAGATCGCCGGCATGGCACACAACGGGTATGCCCGGTCGATCCGGCCCGTCCACACCTCGCTCGACGGAGACAGCATCTATGCCGTTTCAGTCGGAAACGTCGCGGCTGATCAGGATCTGGTCGGTATGCTCGCCGCGGAAGTCATAAGCGAAGCCATCCTCCGCGCCGTCTTCAGTGCCGAAAGCGCTTACGGCTTTCCCGCGGCGAAGGATCTGTTGTCAGGAAAATGAAAAACCTGTATTGTATCTATTCAGAACTTGCCGGGGACAGTTCCCTCCTCCGAATAAAACATAAGATCGGAAGTGAGGGCTTATGTATATAACAGTGAAAGAAGCTGCCGCGAAATGGGGCATCTCTGACAGAAGAATAAGAGTGCTTTGCTCTGAGGGTAAGATTCCCGGCGTATTCCGGGAAGGCCGGTGCTGGAAGATACCGATCGACGCCGAAAAGCCCGCCGACAGAAGATTCAAATCGAAGGAAAGCATCCTCTCTCAAATCGACCGTAAGAAAGCAGAGCTGGACAGCAGAAGGCCTCTGACTGAAGGGGAACTGGAACGGCTGAATGAAGAATTCACCGTGGAGTTCACATACAATTCCAATGCCATAGAGGGTAATACGCTGACCCTCAGGGAAACCGACCTTGTCCTCCGGGGGCTTACAATAGACCGGAAACCGCTGAAGGACCACCTGGAGGCTGTCGGTCACAAGGAAGCATTCGATTATGTCAGAGAGCTTGTGAAAGAAAACGCACCGCTGACCGAACATATCATCAGACAGATCCACTACCTTGTCCTTGCCGATAAAAGGAATGACCGGGGCGTTTACAGAAGAATCCCTGTCCGCATCATGGGCGCTCATCATGAACCAGTTCAGCCGTATCTCATCGAACCGATGATGCAGCAGCTGCTGCTTGATTATGCAGCAAGCGGGGATCACATCGTGACGAAGCTCGCCCGGTTCCATATCGAGTTTGAGAGTATTCATCCCTTTATCGATGGCAACGGAAGGACAGGCAGACTGCTTGTGAACCTCGAGCTTATGAAGGCAGGCTATCCGCCCATCGACATCAAATTTACTGACAGAGCTGCCTATTATAATGCCTTCGACGCTTATCACGTCAATCACGACCTTTCCGCGATGGAAGGGTTGTTTGCCGGTTATATCAACGCAGCACTTGATACATATTTAAAGATAATATCTCAGGATTAGTTGTTATATCTATTCAGAACGGAGCATACGGGGCCGGTGGATTTTACACACCGGTCTTTTTTGCCTTGACAGGCTAACGAATCTTAGCTATAATCAGGCTAATTATCGTTAGCAAAGATCAGGAGCGTATCATGACAACGAAGGAAAGAATACTGGATGAGGCATTAACGCTGTTTGCGGAGAAAGGTTATGATGGAACCTCCATGGATCTGATCGCGGAGCGTGTCGGGATCAAAGGGCCCTCTCTGTATAAGCACTATAAGGGCAAGGAAGAGATCCTGAACGTTCTGATCGATGCGGCAGAGGAACGCTATGAGGAATACTTCGGTTCGGAGAAGAACATCGGGAAGCTTCCTGAAAATATGGAAGAATTCGTACAGGTAACGATGGGAAAAATCTTATTTACGATGCGTGATCCGATGATCCGCAGGATCCGTATGTTCCTTGTACAGGAGCAGTTTCGAAATGACCGCCTGGCTGAAATCACGACCAGGCATCAGCTGTACGGCATCCAACGGATGTACGCAAGGATCATAGAAGCGATGATGAATGAAGGGTTGTTTAAAGAGGATGATCCTGAGATGCTGGCAGTCGAACTGACAGCGCTGGCCGTACTCCTGATCGCCGGGGCGGACAGGCAGCCGCAATGTGAGAAGGAAATACTCGACAGCATGGAGAAGCATATCAGACATTTTTGTGCCGTTTATATGAAAGCATAAAAAGACCGGCACAGGGAGAGGAGAGGAGGCATATGATAAAGAGCAGGACGAAATATCAGGCAGCGGCAGAGGAAATCAGCAGTCTTTTTGAGCATCATGGGATCGGTAAGGTCGTAAAGACGGCTCCCCTCGGAGACGGTGAGTTCAATGCCGCATATCAGGTAACATGTGAAAACGGGAAGGATTATGTACTGAAGATCGCACCTCCTGCGGATGCCGCGGTTCTGACCTACGAAAAAAACATGATGGATTCGGAGGTTTACTGGTATCGCATGATGAAAGAGAACACCGACATTCTTTGCCCGGATATCTATGCGGTTGATTTTTCGTGCAGAATCATCACAAGCCGCTGCTTCATCATGGAAATGATAAAAGGGGATCCTTTGCGGAAATGCGATTTTTCACCGGAGGAACAGGAGCGGGTCCGGGCTGAAAAGATCGGGATGCTTGCAAAGATACATGCCATCAAGAATGATAAATACGGTTACAGGCAGTCAGGGCTGCATGATTCATGGTACGAAGCATTGCGCGCAATGACGGAAAATCTTGTGAAAGACTGCAGGAAC